>NZ_CP047945.1:1923913-2244565 GCF_014279795.1 Synechococcus sp. PROS-7-1 | reverse complement strand
AGTCGTAATGCTGTGCGCGTGCTCATGAGTATCGAGTTGATGCTCAATGCGGTGAACATCAACCTCATGGCGTTCTCCTCTTACGTGGATGGACAGCTGATTCGAGGACAGGTGTTTTCGGTTTTTGTGATCACCGTGGCTGCGGCCGAGGCAGCAGTCGGTTTGGCGATTCTTTTGTCGCTCTATCGCAATCGCGTCACAGTGGACATGGAACGTTTCAACCTTCTGCGCTGGTAGGGCAGCGCCCCCACCATGCAGCTGCAAAGGGTTTGGCTGATCTACAGAGCTGATAGTCCACTTGCTCTGAAGGAAGCAAAAGCGTGTGCATCCCAGTTGGAGTCACTGGGTGTATCCGTAGCGATCGCCATGAGTGGGCTCATGGCCGACCCCTTTCCGGGCCTCCTCGCCTCAGAGCCTGAGCTTCCCGACCTCGCTGTTGTGCTCGGTGGCGATGGCACTGTTCTTGGAGCCGCGAGACACCTGGCTGTGCTGGATGTTCCCATCCTCTGCTTCAACGTGGGTGGTCATCTGGGATTCCTGACCCATGAGCCCGGTCTGCTCCACAACGACACGCTCTGGACGCGGATTTTGGAGGATCATTTCGCCATGGAGCGGCGGATGATGCTTCAGGCCGTGGTCCATCGGGCCGATGCCTTGACTTGCCCGGTCTCTGGAATGCTCCCGGACGATTCGTCCGTGGAGGAAAGGCACTGGGCTCTCAACGACATCTATCTGCGCCCCTATCGCGAGGATCTCGCCCCAACCTGCACGTTGGAACTGGAGATCGATGGAGAGGTGGTGGATCAGGTGAGGGGTGATGGATTGATCCTGGCCACACCCACTGGGTCCACCGGATATGCCATGGCTGCTGGTGGACCCATCCTTCACCCTGGCATTGACGCCATCATTGTTAGTGCAATTTGTCCGATGAGTCTGTCGAGTCGGCCGATTGTGCTGCCCCCGCGGTCGCGTCTTGTGATCTGGCCTCTCGGAGATTCTCACCGCCAGGTGAAGCTCTGGAAGGATGGCGCCGCCGGCGAAGTGATGGCACCGGGTGAATGCTGCGTGATACAGCGGGCTCCCCATCACGCCCTGATGGTGCAGCTGGAGCAGAATCCTTCGTACTACCGAACCCTGTCTCGCAAACTGCATTGGGCGGGCAGTTTGGTCGACAGCATGCCATCGCCGAACTGAAACAACCGATGCCGCTCGAAATCGAACGACGTTTCCTGGTGACAGGATCCGGCTGGCGTGCCTTGGCTGGTGCCCCTCAGCCGCTGAAGCAGGGCTATCTGGCGGCGTCCAAGGATGGTGTCACCGTGCGGATGCGCTTGCGTACCGATGGCGAGGCTTGGCTAACGCTCAAGGCACCCGCGTCCGGAATTGCACGCCATGAGTTCGAATACTCCCTGCCAACCACCGATGCGGAGGCGCTCTGGGACCTCGCACCCCATCGCTTGATCAAGACCCGCTACTCCCTCGCTCTCTCAGGTGGTGAATGGGTTGTGGACTGCTTTGAGGGTGATAACGCGCCTCTTGTTCTTGCTGAGGTGGAGTTGGAAACTGCCGATGCACCCATGGAGCTTCCTCCTTGGTGCGGCCAGGAAGTCACAAGTGATGGTCGCTGGAGCAATGCGGCTCTGGCTGCCGCTCCAATTTCGTCATGGCCTGAAGAGGTCAGGTGTCGCTACGGCATCGGCACTCTTCAATGAGTTCAAACACCCTTGAAGGATTCTTTGGTTTTCCTTTAGATTTCTCCCAGGAAACGTGAGTGTGCCGTGCACGGCCTCTATGACCATGAGGGGATTCTGCGATTCATCGGTCTCGATCGCGAGGCCTGCGTCGCCTATGCCGACCTCTTCGACCTCTCCTTGACGCACTGTTCGATGCTCGATTTACCCGTGCCTTTGCCGCTGGCGGTCAGGGCGCGTCGTCGGATGCTTCCGGAAGCGAACAGCAATTGAATCCATCACGACAGATCTTGCCGTGATCCATCGCCCAGTTGAGGAGGGCAACGCGGTTTTTTGATCCGGTTTTTGTGAACACATTGCTCACGTGATTATCAACGGTGCGTTTGCTGATGGTCAGTCGCTCGGCAATTTCTTGGTTCGTCAGTCCCTCTGCGACGAGTTCGATGATTTCAAGCTCCCTTGCGGAGAGGGAAACATTCATTGCGTCTGCTCCCTCGCCACTGGTCATGCTGACCGATGTGTTCAACCTAGCCCCCATCCTAGGCATCGCTGCAGAACGTGATCTTGCATAGTGGCCCTCAGAAGCGTTCGTTCGTTTGAGTTCCGCGCTGCAGCGCAGCCTTGAGGCTGGGTCCATCACGATCACTGCTGAGGTCATGCCGCCGAGAGGAGGGGATCCTGCCCACACCATCGCGATGGCAGAGTGCCTCCGCGGCCGTGTTCACGCCATCAATGTCACGGATGGCAGCCGGGCGGTGATGCGCATGTGCGGCCTGGCGGTGTGTCGTCTTCTGATCGATGTGGGCTTGGAGCCCGTTCTGCAGATGGCTGGACGCGACCGCAACCGCATCGCAATCCAAGGTGACTTGCTGGGAGCCCATGCCCTGGGGATCCGCAATGTGCTCTGCCTCACGGGAGATCCCGTGCGTGCGGGCGATCAATCGTCAGTTCGCTCGGTCCACGAACTGGAATCCGTTCGTCTTCTGCAGCAGGTGAGCGCGTTCAATCGTGGTGAAGATCCCGTCAAGGAAAAGCTTGCTGACGGTCCGATCAATCTGTTCGCCGGGGCTGCCGCTGACCCCCATTGCGCCAGCTGGTCAGGTCTGTCGCGTCGACTCGCGCGCAAGCGTGAGGCAGGTGCCCGATTCGTGCAGACGCAGATGGTGATGGATCCTCGTGCTCTTGAGAGGTTTTGCAGGGATCTTGCTGATCCCCTTGAGCTGCCAGTCCTCGCTGGGGTGTTTTTGCTCAAGTCAGCCCGTAATGCCCGGTTCATCAATCGCATGGTGCCGGGTGCCTGCATTCCAGACCATCTGATTACACGTTTGGATCAGGCGGATGATCCGATGGCTGAAGGCATTGCCATCGCTGCTGAGCAGGTACGCCAGTTCACAGGAATCGCCCAGGGGGTTCACTTAATGGCCGTGAAAGCGGAACAGCGCATCCCCGAGGTGCTGGAGCGTGCTGGTGTCAGCTTGCCGGTGCTGTGAGATCGGTGCCGAGCAGTTCAGCCATGGCTTTCTGTTGTGGAGAGGGCTCCACAAGGTCTTGGCGACGGGCATCCGTGATCAGCCAATCGAGCGCTGCTTCCTGAAGATCGAAATGGTCACCGTTGCGGCCGACGCAATAACGACCGAACACGAGTTTCTCCACCAGCTGCACACCGGCACCGATCCTCGAGTAATCAAAAATGATGGAGTTGTCGATCGTGGCCCCTTCGCAGATGTGGCAGCTGGGACCAATCATTGACGGCCCGATGAGGGTGGCTCCGTCTTCGATCCGGGTCATCCCGCCTACATAAACCGGGCCCTGCACATTGATCCGATCCCAGTTGGCCGCGACGTTGAGGCCGGCAAAGACTCCCGGACGCACCTGCTTGCCCGGGATACCGACTTGACGCACCTCGCCCTGCAGCACGCTGCGGATGGCCTGCCAGTAATCAGGAACTTTCCCAATATCCACCCATTCAAAATCCATGGGCAGGGCATAAAAGGGTGCCCCAATTTCAACCAGCTTCGGGAAGAGGTCGGAACCTATATCAAACGATTGACCGGATGGGATGTGGTCGAAGATCTCGGGTTCGAACAAATAGATTCCCGTATTGATTGTGTCGCTAAGGGCTTCCTCAATCTTCGGTTTTTCCTGGAAAGCTTTGATCTGACCTTCGTCATCACTGACAACGACGCCGTAGCTGCTCACCTGGTCTTTCGGGACTCTTTTGGTGATCAAGCTGGCCATCGCTCCTTTCTCACGGTGGCGGCGCACGGCCTCGGTGAGATCAAGGTCGATCAGGGCATCTCCGCAAAGCACCACAAAGGTGTCGTCGAAAAATTCCTGAAAATCCTGAATTTTTTTAAGTCCGCCAGCTGAGCCAAGGGCATCACCAATCAGCTCTCCATCTTCGATTCTCCCCTCAAAGCTGTAAGCAATTTCAACACCGAAGCGTTGCCCGTCTCGGAAGTAGTTTTCGATTTCTTCAGCGAGGTGAGACACATTCACCATCACTTCTTTAAAGCCATGCTCCTTGAGAAGTTCGAGCAGGAATTCCATCACCGGCTTTTGCAGGATCGGAATCATGGGTTTGGGGATCACGTGGGTGATCGGCTGAACCCTTGTTCCTCTGCCCGCGGCCAGGATCATCGCCTTCATCGGCGTTACACGGCTTTTATTAGAAAAGCCACCATAAGTGGGGGCTCAGGCAGCTATCGCTGCTTTGGCCGGCATGACATCTGGCACGTCAAGACTGGTCAAGGGCAGTTGTGCCATGGCCCCCGGCGCCAGAAGCCGTCTGAGCTGAATCGGTCCATGCAAAACCCCGAACTGCTCCAGCTCGACTTGGCCCTGTGAAGAGAGGAAAAGCAGGGCCCAGAACACACCGACTCGATCTTTGTCGAGATCCGGCGCGGCGGCGGTGCCCCATCGCTCCACAAGGGTTTCGAAGTTGACCCACTGCAGTGCTGGCTCCCAGTTGTTAAGGAACAGTCCAAGCGCCGCGGTGGTTTCTGGAAGCTTCTCGCGATGGGCTAGGGCGGCCACTTGAGCAATCGCTTCTCGATTGGAGAATCGTTTCTGTCGTTGTCGTCGGCGTATCTCCAGCTCATCCGACTCCAGCTGTTCAGCAATCGACTCCAGCTGTTCAATCAGCTCTCCGAGCGTGACGGGTCGCCGCAAGGGTGGCGGCGCTACGGGGCGGCGCAGAAGATGTCTTTCAGGGCGTCTGGGGAGGTCAAAGCTCGGATCCAGCCAACCCTGATCACCGAAATCAGCATCGAAAGCCTCCTCAAGCACCGGTTCCGGTGGGAAAGTCTGGGCTTCCAGCACTTCAGCTTTGAGGCTCACCAGCACTGATGCGGCCAGAAAGGCTTCGCTGCTGTCGGCCAGATCACGTTCATAGCTGCCTCCTCGATTGGCGATCTCCGCCGCCACGCGTCTGGGAACCTCGATCCTTTGCTTGAGCTGGTCAAGGAATCCATCAACCACCGCGATCACATCCACATCCCAGGGGTCTAGATCGCCGCGTTGAGCAGCATCCTGAAGCAGACGGATGGCAAGCCTGGCGCCGGAATCAGCATTTGGATTCAGCGCAGCGTCAGGCACTAGCAACAACCAACTTCTGGAAAAGTACCGATCCTGGAAGGGATGAGCCAGTCCTAAGGAAGTTTGGGGGCCTGCAATAAGGCAGGAGCGATGGATGGATTTCTGATCAGCGGCGCTGTGGGTCGGCTGATGGCCTCCATGGCCGCCACATCACGATCGACGAGTGCTTCGATTGCCGTGCGGTAACTGTCCGTCATCAGGCGTGGGTAAAGACCGATGCCGATAATCGGCACAAGCAAGCAGCCGATGATGTAAACCTCTCGGGGCTCAGCATCCACCAGGTTGGTGTTGGAGGCCAGTTGCACGTTTTCCTTACCGAAGAAGATCTCACGCAACATCGACAACAAGTAGATCGGCGTCAGGATCACGCCAATGGCCGCCAGACCGTCGATCACGATCCGGAACGTGAGGGTATAAGCCTCGTCGGTGGCGAATCCTGTAAAGACCATCAGTTCGCTCACAAACCCACTCATCCCAGGAAGAGCCAGAGAGGCGAGGGAGCACACGGTCCAAAGCGCAAACATGATGCGCATTTTCTGGCCAACACCGCCCATCTCATCAAGCTGCAGAGTGTGGGTGCGGTCATAGGTGGCGCCCACAAGAAAGAACAGGCTGGCACCGATCAGTCCGTGGCTGATCATTTGAAGCATGGCTCCGCTGGTACCAAGCGCGCTGAAGCTGCCGATGCCGATCAACACAAATCCCATATGACTGATCGAGCTGTAAGCAATCTTGCGTTTGAGATTGCGTTGGGCGAAGGATGTGAGCGCTGCGTAAATGATGTTGACCACGCCGAGAACCACCAGCAGAGGTGCAAACTGTGCGTGAGCTTCCGGAAGCATTTCGGCGTTGAAACGCATCAACGCATACCCCCCCATTTTTAGAAGGATTCCAGCCAGAAGCATGTGAACCGGAGCTGTGGCTTCACCATGGGCATCCGGAAGCCAGGTGTGCAGAGGCACAATCGGCAGCTTGACGCCGAAAGCGATGAGCAGTCCCGCGTAACAGAGAAGCTGAAAACTTGTGCTGAATCCCTTTTGAGCCAGCACGGAATATTCAAAGCTGGGAGCCCCCCCGCCCATGAAGCCCATCGCGAGGGCGGCCAAAAGGATGAATAGAGAACTTCCTGCGGTGTAAAGGATGAACTTGGTGGCCGCGT
Source organism: Synechococcus sp. PROS-7-1 (assembly GCF_014279795.1). Classification (NCBI taxonomy): domain Bacteria; kingdom Bacillati; phylum Cyanobacteriota; class Cyanophyceae; order Synechococcales; family Synechococcaceae; genus Synechococcus; species Synechococcus sp. PROS-7-1. Next base: position 2,238,118 of record NZ_CP047945.1, on the reverse strand, counting down.
ATTGCCGCTTCTTCCCACCCCAGATCGCCAGCAGCAGATACACCGGAAGTAGCTCAAGTTCCCACGCCAAAAAGAACAGCAGCATGTCCTGAACCGCGAAGACAGCGATCTGCCCTCCGTCCATGGCCAGGATCAGAAAAAAGAACAGCTTGGGTTTGAAGGTCACCGGCCATGCGGCCAGCACAGCCAGGGTTGTGATGAAGCTGGTCAGAAGAATGAGGGGCATGGACAAGCCATCGGCCCCTACGGCCCAGGTCAGACCAAGATTCGGAAGCCAGCTCACTCGTTCTGAAAGCTGAAGGCCACTGAAGCCGGGGTCGTAGCCGTTGAGATAAGCGGCGACTGTGATCAGAAACGTTGTTAGGGCGATTCCGAGCGCGAACCAACGCACTTGCCGTCCATCACCCTGATCTGGGATGAAGGGGACCATGAACGCACCAACGATCGGAAACAGAATCGAAAGGCTCAGCCAGGGAAATTGGGCGGAGATGATGCCCGCGGAAATATCAGCTGCCGGGTCAAACGGAGCACTGACGGCAAAGTCCAGCAAGAGTCAGCACATTCACCACTGTTCGGAGTGTAGAAATGCTGAGTGAACTGGCACCCCGTCGATAGGCGTTGACACACACAACGCCGAAATCGCGAGGTGGGGATCAGGCGATCGGGCCTCCCAACACACCGAACAAGACCACGAGGGCGATCACACCTCCAAACACAATCAAGGCATAGAACTGAGCCCGGCCCGTTTCGAAGTACTTGAGGCCCTCGCCACTGCCCAGAGTTAAGAGGCCAGTGAGGTTCACGACACCGTCTACGACTTTGGCGTCCACCTCCAGCACTTCCCGGGCAATTTTCCGGCTGCCGCGCACAAAAAGTTTCTCGTTGATGGCATCGAGATACCACTTGTTGGCGAGGAAGGCATTCACGCTTGGGAAGCGAGCCGCCACAAGCTGTCCAAGATCGATCCGGTGCAGGGCATAGGCCAAAACAGCCACCGTGATTCCCGCTGCCGAGATGGCGACGGAGGCGCCGGCAAGGGGAAGGAACTCACCCCAGCTGAAATGTTCGGCCATCTCAACGGCTTCCTCCGGGTTGAGCAAGGCGGCAAACCGACTGTTCCAAGGAGTGCCCAGCAAGCCAATCAGGATGGAAGGGACGGCCAGCACGATGAGCGGTGTTGTCATCGACCAGGGCGACTCATGCAGGCTTCCTGCATGGTGGGGGTGCTCCGTATCCATGGATTTGCCTGCGGCTTCCATCAGGCGAGCCTGCAGGGCTTCATCGTCACCGCGGAACTGTCCTTCAAATGTGAGGAAGTAAAGGCGGAACATGTAAAAGGCTGTCATGCCTGCGGTCAGGAAGCCCACGACCCAAAGCAGGGGAAAGGTCTGAAACGCCTGACCGAGGATTTCGTCTTTGCTCCAGAAACCAGCCAAGGGAGGAATTCCGCTGATGGCGACGCAGCCGATCAGAAAGGTGATGGCTGTGATGGGCATTTTCTTGCGTAGGCCTCCCATCAGGCGCATGTCCTGTGCAAGCACTGGCTCGTGCCCCACCACATCCTCCATGGCGTGAATCACTGATCCTGATCCCAGGAACAGCATGGCCTTGAAAAACGCGTGGGTAACGAGGTGAAACATTCCGGCAACCGGAGCACCGCAACCCATGGCCAGCATCATGTAACCCAGCTGGGAGACAGTGCTGTAGGCCAGGCCTTTTTTCAGATCCATCTGGGTGAGTGCGATCGAGGCACCCAGGAAACAGGTCAGTGTTCCGATCACAGCGATGAACACTCCGACACTCGGGAATTGGCTGTAGAGCGGTTCGAGGCGGGCAACCAAGAACACACCGGCAGCCACCATCGTGGCGGCATGAATCAATGCCGAGATAGGAGTGGGGCCTTCCATGGCGTCAGGCAGCCACACGTGCAGAGGGAACTGGGCTGACTTCGCCATCGGGCCCATGAACACGAACAGGCACAGGGCCAGCGCGGCCCAGCCAGGAACAACACCACTGCTAACGGCCGCCGATAATCCATCGGCGATTTCTTGGAAGCCGAAGCTACCCGTCGCCCAGAACAAGCCAAGGATGCCAAGGAGAAGGCCGAAGTCGCCCACACGGTTCACCACAAAAGCTTTCTGCGCAGCGTGGGCTGCTCCATCACGGTCGTACCAGAAACCAACCAGCAGGTAGGACGACATGCCCACCAGCTCCCAGAACACGTAGATCTCAAGCAGGTTGGGGCTCACCACCAGGCCCAGCATTGAGCTGCTGAAGATCGCCAGGTAGGTGAAAAAGCGCACATAGCTTTTGTCGTGCGCCATGTAGCCATGGGAGTAGATCATCACCAGCAGAGCCACGGTGGTGACCAGAGCCAGCATCACAGCGGCAAGAGGATCGACCACGTAGCCCATTGGCAGGCTGAAATCACCGGCACTGGCCCAGACAAACAGGTGTTCGACGGGCGGAGCCCCCCCCAACTGCTCGAAGAGAACGGCGTAGCTGATCACTGCCGCGGCACCAACGCAGCTGATCAACAGCAGTGCAACCGGTTTGCGCAGTCGATTGATGGTGCGGTTGAAGCTGATGAGGCCGAGACCGGTGATCAAAGCCCCGATCAAGGGCAGCACCGGAATCATCCAGGCGGAGTCGGCAGCCGAGGGCATCCGGAGAAGACGTGTTGTGCTGAGTGTAAGCAGCTCAGTTCAGCAGCTCTCCGAGACGGGAATGCAGGAAGGCCATCCCTCCGGCTGGGATGTAGCGATGCGCCCACCAGAACACTCCCACGGCGATGGTGATCCCCAGCTGAGCTGGCCTGAAGAGTTCTTCCCAGATCAGTTGTTGCCGACCATCGAGAACCGCCGCGAATGGAACGACCGAGGTTTCAGAGCACAGTGTTTCGAACGCATCCCCGAACCGAGCCCTCTGGCGACGGTCGCCGTGCCAGACGGCAAAAAGATGATGTCCGATCAGACCGGCACAGGTCACCAACATGAAGCTGCTGCCGATCCAGAGGGCGTGGCTGAGGCACCAAAGAATTTGTCCAACAGCTTGGGGGTGCCGACTGATGCGGATGATTCCTGTGGCGTAGAGACGCACCTGCGGTTTCAGGACGGCGGGAATTTCCAGCAGGTTGTAAGTGGCTGGGTAGAGAAATAGAAAACTGATGGCCGTCACGATCCAAACGCCGGGGACCATTCCAGGAACACCCTGGAGATTCCATAGACGGATGCCGTCGTAGCGGTGGGCGAGAAAGTAGCCAATCACCACAACCGCGGATGGAATACTCAGGGCAGCAAAGATCAATCGCCAGGCCCGAGCACCGATCCTGGCCTCCGCTCGACTGCGCAAGGCCGCACCGCCGCTGTGAATGATGGCGAAAACCAGCAGCAGCAGAACCATCACAAGGCTGCTGTGGTGGAGGTCGCCGGATACTTCAGCCAACGAGATGCTGCGAGAGCTTTGATTCTGGAGGCTGGGGGGAGGGATCCACTTACAGTTTTCAAGCCCCTGCTGCCTCAAGGCAGCTCTCCATGGCCGATCTGCCCTTCACTCTGGATCAGCTACGCATTCTGCGGGCCATCGTCAGCGAGGGAAGCTTCAAGAAGGCTGCTGACAGCCTCTATGTCACCCAGCCGGCTGTGAGCCTCCAGATCCAGAATCTTGAGAAACAGCTCGAGGTGTCGCTGTTCGACCGAGGTGGACGCAAGGCTCAGCTCACCGAAGCTGGCCATCTTCTCCTCAGTTACTGCGATCGGATCCTCAGCCAGTGCCACGAGGCCTGCCGCGCGTTGGACGATCTCCATGACCTCAAAGGTGGCTCTCTGCTCGTGGGCGCTAGCCAGACCACCGGCACCTATCTGATGCCGCGGATGATTGGACTGTTCCGTCAAAAATTTCCTGACGTGTCGGTGCAGCTACACGTGCACAGCACCCGGCGGACGGGATGGAGCGTGGCTAATGGTCAAATCGATTTGGCGATTATCGGCGGGGAGCTCCCCGCGGAACTCAACGAGCTCCTGCAGGTCGTGCCTTACGCCAGCGATGAACTGGCTCTTGTTTTGCCTGTCAAGCATCCCCTGTCGCGCCTGGTGGAGCTCAGCAAAGATGATCTCTACCGACTTGGCTTCGTCAGCCTGGATGCCCAGTCCACAACGCGAAAGATGGTGGATCAGCTTCTGGCTCGTTCAGGTCTCGATGTGCAGCGTCTGCGCATCGAGATGGAGCTGAATTCCTTCGAGGCCATTAAGAATGCTGTTCAGGCCGGCCTTGGAGCAGCTTTTCTGCCTGTGGTGTCGATTGAGCGGGAGCTCACCGCGAACACCCTTCATCGCCCTGCGGTTGTGGATCTGCAGGTGCGCCGACAGCTAAAGCTCATCACCAACCCGTCCCGATATTGCTCCCGAGCTGCAGAGGCTTTTCGACGGGATGTTTTACCCGTGTTTGCCAGTGCCGATAGCCCCTTGCGCCAAACCAGAGGAGGTGCGGCGCCTGTGGAGGCAGGAGACGCCCCCCTGCCAAGCAACGATCAGAATTGATCAGCTTCAGGGGTGATGCCCACGGTGTCGTCGGCCACGCCACGGGTCAGAAACTTGTTCTGGCTGATGTCGGTTTGGTAGACGCAGCGCACAACAGGTTTGTCTCGAACGGACCCGATGTAGGCGAAGGTGTTCATCCTCTGCTTGCATTCACGTTCTTGAGACGAGGTGATGGCACCTTCCTTTCTCAGCACAGCCCAGTTTTCCCGACGGATCACGCAGCCAGGCTGAAGCGTGGGTTGGGTGACGAAGCTGCTGGAAGGGTTGAGTGTGGTGTACATCTCGATATCCATCACAAAGGCGCTAGCGCCCCATTGACGGCAAAACTCAGGATCCGGCACGGCCATGTCGAGCTGTTGAGAACTGGCGATATTGCCTTGGTCTCCCTGGGTGGTGCTGGTCACAGCACTGCCGATGCCGATTCCGATGACGAGCACACCAGCCAGGATCGCGGCCGTTGCGCTGTTAAGGCGTAGCCCTCCATTGGCCGGTGGCTCCGGAGGAGGGCCTCCATAGCCTCGGCCACTTCGTCGCTCATCCAGTCGGGCGTCTGGATTCCGACGCCGATCATCGGGGCGACGGGCGTTTCCCGCACGGGGACGGTCGTAGGGGGATCGGCTCACAGCAGTTCAGGGGTCCTTGGCAGGCCCATGGAGTAGTTCATCACCCTGCAGTCAGGGTTGTAAGTGAGGCTTCCAGCTTGAAGAAGCTCGCGGATGCTTCCTTCGAGTTCGGTGCCGATGCGCCGAAGGTTGTAGTCGTTGAGGGGTTGGCCTGCATAGCTTTGAACCAGGTCGCGGAAGCGCGTCTGGATTGTGGTCACCGTGCTCTCAGTCCAGAGGAATTCGTTGTCAGGGTCAAGATCCAGCGTGAGCTGATCTGGATCGGGGACCAGATCACCGTTTTCAACCCGAGCCGTGAAGAGGCGGATGTGGCGCGTGGTGCTCTTGAGCAGGGTCTCGGCCATGGGGGCAACGTTGCGGCTTCAGCACCGCGTGAACGAATTGGGTTCGACTTTAGGAAGCGGAGCAGGAGGCTCTCCTTTTAAGGTTGGTTTCAACTTCTGATCTCAAGCATGCGCGTCGCTATTGCGGGAGCCGGCCTGGCAGGTTTGTCCTGTGCCAAATACCTCGCTGATGCAGGTCACACCCCTGTTGTGGTGGAAGCCCGCGACGTGCTGGGCGGCAAGGTGGCAGCTTGGAAAGACGAAGATGGTGATTGGTACGAAACCGGCCTGCACATATTTTTCGGTGCCTACCCCAACATGCTCCAGCTGTTCAAGGAGCTCGATATCGAGGACAGGCTCCAATGGAAAAGTCACTCGATGATCTTTAACCAGCCTGAAGAGCCTGGTACTTACAGCCGTTTTGATTTCCCAGACCTGCCGGCTCCGATTAACGGTGTTGCAGCGATTCTTGGTAACAACGACATGCTCACCTGGCCGGAGAAGATCAGTTTTGGGCTGGGTTTGGTCCCTGCGATGCTGAGGGGACAGGGCTATGTGGAGGAGTGTGATCAGTACTCTTGGACGGAATGGCTGAAAATCCATAACATCCCTGAGCGTGTGAATGATGAAGTCTTCATTGCCATGAGCAAGGCTTTGAACTTCATCGACCCCGATGAGATTTCATCCACAGTGGTTCTCACCGCTTTGAACCGTTTCCTGCAGGAAAAAAACGGTTCGCAGATGGCCTTCTTGGATGGTGCTCCACCGGAGCGCCTTTGTGAGCCGATGGTCGATCACATTCGATCCTTAGGCGGGGAAGTTCACCTTGATTGTCCACTGCGGGAAATCAAATTAAATGCCGATGGATCCGTGGCTGCTTTTCACATTGGCGGTGTAAAAGGCAAGGAGAGTTTTGATCTCACAGCTGATGCCTATGTAAGCGCCATGCCAGTGGACCCTTTCAAGTTGCTGCTACCCGAGCCTTGGAAGAAAATGGATATTTTTCAAAAGCTGGAGGGCCTGCGAGGTGTACCAGTGATCAATCTTCATCTCTGGTTCGACCGTAAACTCACCGACATCGACCACCTCCTGTTCAGCCGTTCGCCTCTTCTGAGCGTGTATGCCGACATGAGCATTACGTGCAAGGAGTACGAAGATCCTGATCGTTCCATGCTCGAGTTGGTTTTCGCTCCGGCTAAGGATTGGATCGGTCGTAGTGATGAAGACATTATTGAGGCCACGATGGGCGAGCTTCACAAGCTCTTCCCGATGCATTTTGGCGGGGATAATCCTGCTCAACTGCGTAAATATAAAGTGGTTAAGACACCTCTTTCGGTTTACAAGACCACGCCTGGCTGTCAGAAGCTGCGACCGGATCAAACCACACCGATCAAGAATTTCTTTCTTGCTGGTGACTACACCATGCAGCGTTACCTGGCGTCGATGGAAGGCGCGGTGCTGAGCGGAAAACTCTGCGCTGGTGCTGTTGACGGACAGAGTGATCAATTGGGAGGAGCTTCTGGAAAGAAACAAAATGCTCTAGTGGCATAGCCCAGATGATGAGCTCATTACGTCGACGATTAATCGGAACATCGGAATCCCGATCCGAGCGTGTTCAGCGTTTGTCTCGAACCTGGATACTTGTTGTCGCTACTTTAATTGCTGGATCTGTTGCTTATACTTATGTGCGTTTACGCGAGCGCACTCAGGAATACTTCTTGGAGAGAACTGATCAACTTATCCGTTCAACTGCTGCTCAGCTTGACTTGGTCGATTCTTTTTATCGAAGTTTAACTGAAGCAGATCTTAGTTTTATCTTCGCAACGTTAAGCGATGGCAAGGCATATTCATTCCAGTCTGACGAACAATCTCGGGAGCTTATTCTTAACACCCTGAAGCAATTGGATGTCCGCCCTTCGCAGAAGTTGAATCGCATCTTTGAAATGCTTGAAGATGGCTTAGGTGCTCAAGCCACGATATTCACTGTTAGAGACGGTGAATTCGTTCGAGCGAAAACAACTGTGCGTAACCAGAGTGGAGAATTAGCCAAGGGAACAGTTCTTAATTTGGACGGGAGAGTTAAGCCTCTCTTGCTTCAGGGTAAAGAATCTTATGGAATTGAATATCTTTTTGGTCGGCCTTATATCACCCACTACAAACCTATTGAGAATCAGCAACAAGCTGTCGTCGGAGCTATTGGTGTTGGATATCCCCTTGACGAACTTCGTGATGTTGGTCAAGTCATCCAGACATCAGCTGTTGGTTCCTTGGGTTTTTTGACTCTCGTTGATGATAAAGGAGATATTGTTTATCTCACGCTCGGCAAACCACGCGAAGAAATCCAGAAGATAATTGATCAGTCGCGACAATCCAATAATGCTCTGGAACGTATAGCTGGATATGACATTCAGCAATACCCGTTTGAGCGCTGGGGATTTCAAATTTATGTAGGCTCAAAAGTCTCCGAAATCAATGATTTGGCAGCTCGCATCGTTTTTGTAGCGATGGCACCAATTATCCTAATTCTGCTGTCTGTGATTTTGGTTACTGTTTTCTTTGAAAGGCGGCTTAAATCCACTTTGCTAGAAGGAGAGAAACTTCGCCTTGAAGCAGAGCATCAAAGTTTAAGAGCCCATCGAGCTAAGAAAACGGCGTTCCTTGCAAGTAAAGCGAAAAGTGAATTTTTGGCGAATATGAGTCATGAATTACGCACGCCAATGAATGCCATTATCGGCTATAGCGAAATGCTTATTGAAGAGTCGGAAGAATTAGAGCCAAGTGATTTCGTTTCTGATTTGGAGAAGATATTGTCTTCAGGTCGTCATTTGCTGGGCTTAATTAATGGCGTTCTAGATCTTTCAAAAATTGAGGCAGGTAAAATGACGGTTTATAATGAGAAATATTCAGTGAATAGAATTTTAGATGATGTTTGCGCGACAGCAGAGCCTCTTGCCCTCAAAAATAATAATGAGTTTATTTGCGAAAGGCCCAGCAAGTCTGATGATATTGCATTCTTGGATATCACAAAGGTTCGCCAGTCTTTGATTAATCTTATTGGCAATGCCTGCAAGTTTACGGAGAACGGCACTGTACGACTATCGTGCAGATTCATTAATTCAGAGGCTGGAGTTCCACAAATCTCATTCTCAGTCATCGATACTGGAATTGGCATGACAGAACAACAACAGTCCAAGCTCTTTAGCGACTTCAGTCAGGCGGATGCAAGTACGACTCGTCAATACGGAGGAACCGGTCTTGGCTTGTCATTAAGTCGTAAACTCAGCCGCTTAATGGGCGGAGACATTAGTGTTCAAAGTTCGCTTGGGGATGGAAGCACGTTCACGATGATCGTGCCTCGTTATGCGTCCTCTGCTGTGATTGAAGAAAACGAAGATACTCATTCCCTTCACGACGAAGAAAAGGCTAAAAGTTCTGAGGTGGACTCAACAACTTCATCATTAGTGAGTCGCGGAAAAATTGTTGTGGCTGACGATGATCAAGATTCGATGGATTTGATCAAGCGCTTTCTGACGAAAAACAATTTTGAGGTCATTGGTGTTCCCAATAGCGAAATTGGTTTTGAATCGATAGCTGGCATTATGCCGGATGCCGTGATTGTGGATATTAATACTTCAAATTCAGATGAATGGAACGTTTTGGCAATGGTTAAAAGTGATCAGAGGTTATCCTCTCTGCCGGTTGTTGTTGTCAGTCGAGATGACACACAAAAATTGTCAGCGATGCTTGGTGCAGCTGGTTGTTTACAGAAACCGATTGACTGGGGGCGTTTAGAGTCGATTTTGAATCGACTTAGCATTAGCCACAAAGTGGATCAACTAGATGTTGCCCTGTTGCAAAATTGCTCTGAACTTAGCTCGATGATTCAACAAAGGCTTGAGGCGCTAGAAGACATTCAATGTCACTTAACGGTGATGCAGGATCCAGGTTTAATGGAGACATTCGTTTTAAATAATTGCCCGCATCTCATGATTGTGGACATGACCTATCGCGTAGAGTCAACAATTTCCATGATTGAGAACATTCGCCAACACTATAATGCTAGAAAATTACCGCTTGTCGCCATGTCGTCAGAAAGTTTGACGCCTGACATTTTGATGCGTTTGGATTCCGTCGGCACACGTTGGCTTCCATTATCTAATGATAGTGTTCATGTGCTTATCTCTGTAATTGAAGAACTCATTACGCTCTCTACCGAGGCACCTTCAAAGTCATGACAGTGATTCTCCTTGTCGAGGACAACGAGTTGAATCGAGATATGCTTTCTCGTCGACTAACACGTAAAGGTTTTACGGTAGAGATTGCGTGCGATGGCGCGGCGGCAATTGAAAGGGCCAATGAGCTTCGTCCTGATTTGATTTTGATGGACATAGGCCTGCCAGTCATGGACGGCTTCGATGCGACTCGAAAATTAAAAGATGATCCTCAGACCCAATCCATTCCAGTGATTGCATTGACCGCCCATGCGATGATGCAGGACCGCGAAGCTTGCCTGGGTGCTGGATGTGATGATTTTGATACAAAGCCGATCGAGTTGCCCCGTTTGCTTGAGAAAATCAACTCACTGTTGTCCAAGGGTGCTTCATAATGTCTGAACAGTTTTTTTCCGAAGAGACAAATCTCAAGCTATTGCGTCATGATCTTTATAATCCAATCAATCAAATTGTTGGTTACAGCGAGCTACTGACTGAAGAATTAGAAGCAGGAGAAGAACTTGCGGCTGAAGACCTCTCCAGGATCCGAGATTCTGCCCTTGTCTTGCTTGAGATGATCCGCAGCCGATTAACACCTCAAGAGTTACAGGCCGAGAAACATGTATTGAAAAACAATAAAAAATCAGGATCTGTTGTTCAGCTTAAAACTAGTCTTTCAAAGACACCTCACCAACGACAATCAGATCGACTAGGAGGTCGCAAAGGTCGTGTTTTGGTTGTCGATGACAACGCTAGCAATAGGGATATGCTCGTTGCAGCATTGACACGGGATCATCATGTTGTGTCGACTGCTGAGGATGGTGAAGTTGCGATCAATATCGTACAAGAGAAACCCTTTGATTTGATTCTCTTGGATGTGCAGATGCCTCGCTGTAATGGGGAAGAAGTTCTGGAATTTTTGCAGGGTAATGATCAGTTGTCGATGATTCCAGTCATTATGATATCTGGTCTTGATGACATCGATGTTGTTATTCGTTGTATCGACGTTGGTGCAGATGATTATTTGCCTAAACCATGCAATCTCACATTGCTTCGTGCTCGTGTTGACTCATCTTTAGAAAAGAAATTTCGTTATGACGATGATTTGTCGCTCTACGACAATCTCAAGGAAGCCCAGTCACGCGTTCGCTCTCAGATTGATCAGGCACAGTCGGTGATTAGCCAATTGTCGGCTACGGCCAGTAACGATGCCAGCGTGATGCGTCTGCTCAGCCATGTCTCCGAGATTGCATCTGTGTTGGTCGAAAACGACACGGCATTGCATGTGACAATCCAGAAGCTAGAGGTTAAGATCAGCCGTCAATCTGTTGTTTCGCAGGTCAAAGCCATTACTAGCGATCCTGCTTTCCAGTCATTATCGGAACGTGCTCGGTTGATGCGGCAACGACGTCAGCAGCTTGGTGCCTGACGATGGCTACGGTATCCTCCTACTCTTCGGTTGTGCCTGATGCCACTCCTCTTTCGTTAAGGGAGGCCTTTGAACGGTGTCGAGCAGAGACTGAAGAGTGGGCGAAAACTTTTTATCTTGGTACTTTGCTGATGCCGTTAGAGAAACGGCAAGCAATATGGGCTATTTATGTCTGGTGCAGGCGCACAGATGAAATCATGGACAGTCCTGAGGCTCTGTCCAAGCCAAAAGAGCAATTATTGGCTGAATTGGATTCCTGGGAAGAGCACACCCGTGAAATGTTCAAAGGCTGCGTCAATACTTGGTTGGACAAAGTCATGGTTGACACGATCCATCGTTTTTCCCAGCCACTTCAGCCTTATCTTGACATGATTGAGGGTATGCGCATGGATCTCACTAGTTTGCGCTATCAGTCTTTTTCAGATCTGCAATTGTACTGTTATCGGGTTGCCGGCACTGTTGGTTTAATGTCTGAAAAAGTGATGGGGATTGATGATTGCTACACGTCAGCACCGTGGAGTGAAGAGACTGAAACATCTGGAGCAGCAGTTGCTTTAGGAATTGCCAACCAACTCACGAATATTCTTCGTGATGTTGGTGAAGATCGACAACGAGGTCGGATTTATTTGCCTCTAGATGAGATTAATGGTTTTGGATATTCTGAGTCTGAACTTCTCGATGGTGTCATTAATGATCAATGGCGAAACCTGATGGCTTTTCAGATACAACGTGCTCGTGATTGGTTCAAGCGTTCCGAGTCGGGTGTGCGTTTTCTGGCACCTGACGCGCGCTGGCCAGTATGGACATCTCTGCGACTGTACCGGGGGATTCTATCGAGAATCGAAAATAACGATTATGATGTCTTTAATTATCGTGCTTTTGTGCCGCGATATCGCAAACTCATTGATTTGCCCTTTTCCTTTATTCTTTCGCAAGCAAAATGAGACTCTTTTGTGTGAAACTGATATCTTCGTTCGCAGCAGTCAACGCTGCATTGCTTCTGCTGGAGGGTTTTAGTTGCGGCAGAGTTCGTGCTGAACAAGAGCTCCCAACTGCTTCCTCAATCGAGGCGATTACTGGGTCTTGGCCAGTGAGTCGTCGGTTGCCACAGCCCGTTTCGCCGTCGATTCCAGAGGATGCCCTTCAAAACCTCGATATGCAGACAGCCGTTCGTTTAGCAGAAGAGAGGAACCCAGTCATTCTTGAAAATCTGCAATCATTCAAGGCGGCTCAAGATTCACTTGGTTCCGACTTTGCAACGTGGTGGCCTGTGTTGAGCTTTAATCTTAATTTTGGTAATTACAACCAAAATTCCTACTATAACTATGCGGGTGCAAACAGTGGTATTGATACTTCAATCTATTCTGAATATGGGGCCTCTGCAAGCGAGCTCCCCTCTTATATCTTTGCGCGTTCTTACACAAGTAGTTACCTTCAAGGTGTGCAAACTCTTGATTTGAATTGGAAGATCTATGATCCTGTGCGTCAGCCCCAGATCTGGAAAGGTAAGTACCTTGTTAAAGAGGCGGGAAGTGATTACATTATTTCACGCCGTGATTATGCACTTCAGACGCAACAGGCTTACGTGCGCTTGCAGAAGTTTCTTGCGTCTATTCTTACCAGCGAACAGCTTGTTGAGAATGATATGCTGTTGCTCGATCTTGCAAAGTCTAGGAAAAAGCTAGGCGTTTCGTCTGAACTTGATGTTGCTAAGCAGTTGACTGTTCTAAGAACTGATCAGGTCAATCTTGTTAATTCCAAAAGTAGTTCGATGGTTGCACAAGCCGAGCTGGCTGCCTTATTGAATGATCCGAGGGCCAACAAAATTAAGCCCAGCGAAGCGCTCAGTCCTCTGGGCTCTTGGCAGGTTTCTCTTGATGAAACGATCGAGTCGGCCCTGGACTACCGTCAGGTCATTGTTAAAAATCTTTCGATTGCTCAGCAAAATGAATTGCAGGCGCAGATTGATTTGGCAATTTATAAGCCAACAATTGAACTTGTCAATTCTCTGTATTGGACTAAAAACTTAGGTTTTCCAAGCTCAGGTTCTCCTTGGATCATCGAAACAGGTCGAAGTGATTTTTGGAATTCTGAATCCGTGATTCAAGTCACTTTGACGGGGTTTGATGGTGGACGTGCACGCATGGACGCCGAAGCATCACGCAAGCGTGCAAAATCTGCCCAGGCTGCAGCCCAGCAATCTATTAATTCCGTGATTGAAGAGGTTCGGGAGTACTTCTCTCAGTCTGTTGAGGGCAGAGAAGCTGTCATCGTGGCTTCGCAGAGGGTTCAAGCTGCATCGACCGCATTAAAGCTTCAGTCGCTTCGATTCAACGCAGGTTACGGAACGATTACTGATGTCGTGCAGTCTCAGCAAGATCTGACCCAGGCCGTTGAGTCCTATATAAGTCAGCTTTCCGATTACAACCTTGCTCTGGTCAATCTTTCGCGTGCTAGCGGACTGACCTTTGCAGCCGATCCAGGTTTGGTTCAAAAGGTTGGTGATCCCTTGTCTGAGTTGGGATTGACCTCAATCCTGCGAAGGGCGAAAAACTCCTTCAACTCAGACGGATGAAGGTTGCGTGAATTTTTCGGTGTTGCCAGTTAACCTGTCTCCTAAGTAACGCGGCCTTCTCTTCCCCGGAGTCACCATGACGCAGATCATTGCTGTTCACTCTTTTAGAGGAGGCACGGGAAAATCCAATCTCACTGCGAATCTGGCGACAAGTCTGGGGCTTCAAGGTCAGCGCGTCGCTATTTTCGATACCGATTTGGCCTCGCCAGGTGTGCATGTTCTTTTTGGTTATACCCATGAAGACGGTGATCTTTGCCTTAATGATTTCCTTCAGGAAGATGCAGCGATCAAGGATTGTGTTCATGAAGTAACCCCGGCTCCCGTCAAGGCAGCGAAAGGACATGTGTTCCTTGCCCCGGCCTCAATGGATAGTGATCGGATCGCAAGATTACTACGAGAAGGATATCAGGTTGAAAAGTTGAATGATGCGATTTTTGCTTTAGCAGACTCTCTTAAGCTCGATTATGTCATTGTCGATACCCACCCTGGTATCAACGAAGAGACCTTGCTTTCAGCTGCCATTGCTGATTGTTTGGTCATGGTCATGCGCCCAGATAGTCAGGATTATCTCGGAACTGCTGTTGCCATTGAGGTGGCGCAACGGTTGGATGTGGCAAATATCCAGCTTGTGATGAATAAGCTTCCCAGTCAATTCAGTAGAGATGAAGTTCGCCTGCGTATGCAGGAAAGTTATGAGGTGAGTATTGGATCAATTCTTCCTCTGAGTGAAGATTTGCTCACCCTGGCCAGTGGTGGACTTGCTGTTCTTGAATTTCCTAATCACACCTGGTCCACTGCAGTCAGAGATCTTTGCAAGTCCCTCATGGAAGCGTCTGTTTCTGCATGACTGAAGGGGCTTCCCTTGACTTGGAGGCGCTGCCCAGCGGGCCTCTCACCATGGCACTCATGGTTCAGCTTGATCATCCCCCTCTCCGCCGTCTGCTCAAAAAGGGTTTGCGGCGTGGACTTTCCACTGCCGAACTTCGTCAATGTCTTGACTCCGATTGGGGTCTGGCTTTAGAGAGCGAGTCTGCTATTAGCCTTCTCAGGGCTTTGCAGGATCGGCGCTGGTTCATGTCCTCCCCGGATTCCGACGTCTGGAAAACCCATCTCGGTTCTTAAGCCATCACCACCATGCAGCTGACTCGCTCCTGGTACGCCGTTGAGCATTCATCCGCGGTTCCCGCGGGATCTGTGCGCCGTCTTGACTTCCACGGTCAGGCGTTTGCTATCTGGAGAGCTCCTGATGGCCAGCTTTCTGTCCTGTTTGACCGCTGCCCGCACAAGGGAGCGAGCCTCAGTGCAGGACTCGTGGGTGAACAGGGCTTGGCATGCCCTTATCACGGCTGGTGTTATCAGGCGGATGGCCACTGCAGCAAGATCCCAGCCCAAGACAGCTCGCAGTCCATCCCTCGGCGGGCACAAGCGTCCTCACTCCACTGTCATGAGTCGGTTGGCTTTATCTGGATCTGGTGGGATCCTGACGCACGGTCCTCTTCCGAAGAGTTGCCCCCTTTACCGAAGGTTGGTCCTGTCCCGGAGGATGGAGATCGCTCCTGGCGTTCTCTCGAAGGCTCTGTTGAGTGGCAGGCCCACTGGATGAGGGTCCTTGAGGCTTTCATGGACCTCACCCATGCGCCGTTTGTGCACAGTGGCAGCTTCGGGGCGATGGCACCGGACCAGCTGATGCCCGTTGAGCAGTGGGCGAAGGACGATAGTGTTTACGAGAGGGTTCTGGCCCCTCGTGACCGTCACTATCGCGCTGATCAGGGCCGAGGATTGCGCGCTTGGTTCAACCAAGGTGATGAGCAAGGATCCTCAATCTCCTCTGATGACGGCGGGGAACAACACATCCAGCTCTGGCTGGCGAATGTGTCTCTGGTTCGCGTGGTCTTCGGTGATTTCCAGATCTCACTCCTCACGGCCCACGTTCCAGTTGATGGGACCACAACCCGCAATCTCTGGCGTCACTTCCGTTCTTTTTTGCGCAGTCCTCTGGCTGACAGCAATGCGCGCGGTCGTGTCGACCGTTTCATGGCTGAAGATCAACGGACGGTTGAGACCCTCAGGCCTCTGATTCCTGATCTCGATGGACATGGCGATCTCCTGGTCGCCAGCGATGTCTCAACCCTTGCCCTTCGCCGCATGTTGAGAGAAAAGCGCGATGCCGGACTCTTTCGGTAATCGACCTTCCGCTGTTGTTGACCTCCCATTGTTCACTGCCTAAGCCATGGCCTCTTCTCTTCCGATCGAAGCCCTTGATCACGTCGCTCTCACCGTCAGTGATCCCCAACGATCCATGCGCTGGTATGAGGACGTGCTGGGCTTCAAGCCTGCTGCAATGGAAGGTCTGCAGCAAGGACCGCCTTTTCTACTGCGGGTTGCTGAAGGCAACTATTTGAATCTCTTTCCCGCGGACAGTGCTCAGCTCAAGCCTGTGCCTGACCACAGCACTGTGGCGATGCGCCATGTGGCATTTCGCATCACCTATGCCTGCCTCGACGACGTTCAGACGAGGCTCGAATCGCAAGGCCTCTCGATCACAGCTTTTGATTACGGCCCCCGCTGCCGAGCTCTTTTTCTGTCAGATCCCGATGGTCACCAGATTGAGTTGATCGGTTATGCCGAGGGTGTTTTTACAGCCTGAGGATCAGCCGGCAGTCTTGGCATGGAGGCCAACAGACCGACCGCAACGAACACCAGAACAGCTTGAGTCTGGAACGTGGCTCCGTAGCCTGCTGATTCATACATTTGTCCTGCAAGCAAGGGCCCGATCAGGGACGTCAGACTCACCACCGACTGGGTCATGCCTCCGAGGACTCCCTGTTGATTTTCGTTGACGCATAGGGACATTGCCGAGCGCAGGCCAGGGGTGCTGAGTCCCACGCCCCCCGCAAACAAGAGTTGGGTGGCATAAAGATCACGTCCTTCGCTGATGACGGATACTCCCAGCATTGCCACGGCAACAAGGCTGAGCCCGATGATCGAGAGCTTGTCGGGACGAATGGCTTTCAGTAGGCGAGGTAACAATGCACCCTGTACAACGACGGCAACCACTCCGACATACACGAGCACCAGGGAGGTGGGTTGCGGCCCCCAGTTGAACCGTTCTTTGGCTGCCAGTACGAAGATTCCCGAAAAGGCACTGAAGCCCAGATAGAAGAGAAAATAGATGCTGATGAGCTTTTTTAGGCGATGGTCCCCTCGGGTGAATAAAGGATTCGTCGCTTTTTCTTGGGAGGTGATGGGTTGTTTGGGCTTCGACGCTTTTGGGAGATAAAGGCGAATCAAGACAACATTCAGCAGGCAAAAAGCTGATGCCACAAAAAAGGGAAAGCGTGGATCAATGGCCCCGAGTGCCCCACCGATGCCAGGGCCGATGATGAAGCCAAGTCCCAGAGCTGCACCGATGGCTCCGAATCCAACGGTGCGCTGATTGCGATCCTCGACGGTGTCAGCAACCAGCGCCTGGGAGATTGCAAAGACACCGGAGGATGCGCCATTCAAGCCAGAGAACAACAGAAGGATCAGAAGCGAGGTGGAGAGTGCCTGACCGATCAAAGCGACCGCACTGATGGCCACGGTGACCGTCAGAACACTGCGCCGCCCCCATCGGTCGGACAAACGTCCGATCACCGGTGCGCCGATGAATTGCAGGCCTGAGTAGGTCGCCGTGACACTGGTCACAGCGATGGCGTTGAAGGAGCCGGTGAGCTGATGCACGAAGAACGGCACGACAGGCAGCAGCAGGCCGAAGCTGGCGGCATCCACTGCCACCACGAGGCAGAGGACGAGAAGGATTTTTTTGTTCAAGAGTTAAGCTCCTCGGCAGGACTGCCATTGGGGTTGAGCATTCGCTGCAGGACGGGATTGACCTGTTCAGGTCCCTCATCGTGCGGGCAGTGGCCCAGAGATGGAATGATCGCGAGTTCGCGTACGGATGCGTAACGCGTCCACTGTTGAGCCTGGCTGAGTGGCTCCCAGGGATCGGCTTCTCCCCAGATCATCTTCACCGGTGTTTGGATTCTCTGAAGAACATCAGGTGCGAGATGGTCATTGAAGAGGTTAATGAAACCGCGAAAGGATTCAGTCGCTCCTGGACTGCGTGCTGCTCGGTGAAGAACCTCCACCAGAGTGTCGTCCACCGAAGCTCCAGTGGGGTAAGCCAACTGAAGAACTCTTCTGATCACCCCGGGTCGTGCCAGGCTCAGAAAAAGGGAGCGTGTCAGCCAGCGTTGCCGTACGAGTTGTTTCAGCAGGGGGCGACTGAAGGCTCTGAAAGGTGGTTGTTCCGAAACGCGTTTGTCGTCGATCGCACGCTGAGCACAGTCGATCAGCACAACCATTGCTGCAGGTTGGTCGCGTTCCTCAAGGATTTCGGCGGCGCGAAGTGCGACGACTCCACCAATCGAATTGCCAATCAGATCAACACCAGTGAGCCCTTGGTGCGCAATGAAATCCACCACCTGATTGGCCCAGAGGTCGATGCTGTAGCGCACACCCTCAGGAATGGGTTGTTCCCCTTCAAGGATTGAAGGTGGCTTGTCGCTCGATCCAAAGCCCAGCAAGTCGAGAGCGACAACCTGGTGTTCCCCAGTCAGGGCCTTCACGTTGTGTCGCCAGTGTTCTTTGCAGGCCCCGAAACCGTGAATGAGGAGCGCTGTCCTCTCACCATCACGATGGTCTGTCGCAATCCAGCTGATCCTGTGGTTCTTCCAGGTTCCTTCCTTGATCCAGTGATCAGGGAAGACGGCTGCAGTGGCACTGGCGGGCACGGTTGGGACCTTAATGCGGCTCAGTGAGTCTGCACGACATTGCCGCTGGATTCAGTCCACGCTTTGACGCGGCCATCTTCAATGGCCCAGATGCGGTCAGCGTCATTGAGCAGTCTGAGATCGTGTGTCACCAGGAGTACAGCACTGCCACGATCGCGGCAGAGGTTACCGAGAAGTTCCACTACATCCTGGCCAGACCGGCTGTCGAGGGATGCTGTCGGCTCGTCCGCAAGCACCAATTCGGGTTCGGGGGCAAGAGCCCTAGCAATCGCCACCCGCTGTCGCTGACCTCCTGACAGTTCTTCGGGGAAATGATGCAGCCGGTGGCTCAGTCCCACAGCCTCCAGTAAGGCTACGGCCTTGTCACGGCGCTTCTGCGGTTGCGGTTCCGTGAGCTGAAGCAGGATTTGTACGTTCTGCAGCACGGTCAGTGAAGACACCAGGTTGTGGCTTTGGAAGATGAAGCCGATCCTCCGCCGTGTCTGCATCAATACCGTTTCATCAGCACCGTTCAGTTCCTGGCCAAGAACTTGAATTGATCCTTCTTCTACCGATCTAAGGGCTCCAATCAGGGTCAGGAGCGTGCTCTTTCCGCTGCCTGAGGGGCCGACCAACAGGGTGATTTCACCACGGCGCACATCGAATGTCAGATCGTGCAGGATTTGGGTCCGCAACTCCCCTTTGCCATAGCTGTGACAAAGGTTCTCCGTTCGGATCACTGGTGTGTTCGGAGAGGGGTTCTGCATAAAAATTCAGAAAACAGACGCCGGATCGGCATCGCTCAATTTGCGGATTGCGATGGCGGATGCAATGGCGCAGACGCTGATGGTGAGTGCGCCAACCAGCAGAGATTTGTCAAAAGTCATTTGTAATTGGATGCCGGATACTGCTGTCAGCGCTGCGTAGAGAATGGCACTGAGAATCGTCGCGGGGATGAATGCGGAAGCTCCGAGGAGGACTGCTTCCTGGATGACTACGATCAAAATAAATTGATCGGAAAATCCCATGGCTTTGAGCGTGGCGTACTCCTTGAGGTGATCGCTGACATCGGTATAGAGCACTTGGTAAACAACCACACCTCCCACGAGAAGTCCCATGATTGTTCCGAAACCGAAAATGACGCCAAAAGACGAAACATTATTCCAATAGTCCCGCTCTTGGCTGATTAGCTCTGGTTTGGTGAGGACCTGTAGCTCATTTCCATAAAGCGATTTTAAGTCTCTCTGGATTCTGGGTATTTCGGATTGATTGTTGACTCGAACTAGCCCTAAGGAAATTTCGCCAAGGTTGATTTGTCTTGACGCAAGCTGTAAGGCTGTCGCCTCACTACCAATCAAATTGCTGTCTGCAACAAAGGTTGAACCCAGTTGGAATAGCCCCTTGATGCGGAAGGTCTTCTCGAAGTTGGACAAAATCATGTCGAGTGGACCATCGGCCTTAAAGGTTTTGCCTACAGGGCCTGTTTTGATGGCAATGCCGAGTGTGTCGAAGAGAACAAATCCCGGCGTTTTGAGCTGATCGCTTTGTGCGTTGATCTCGGGAACATTCAAGACCGTGAGATCAGGGTCGTAGCCGATCATCCGCAGCGACGTTGGTTTGACCCCGCCAAGCTGTTGAGCGTTGATGTTGGCAATGTAAAGAGGAATGGTTTCCTTGATGCCGCGTAGGCCTAGGGCTTGAAACAGCTGGGATTGTGGGAACTGTTGGTAACTGCCGCTGTTGACGGTGGCAGGGCTAATCAGTACCAGGTCGGTGTCGAGCGCGTTGTAAAACGTGGTGGCGCTTTTTAGCAAACCGGACTGAAAGCCGAGCTGCATGTACATCAGCAATGCAGCGAAACCGATCCCGGTGACGGCAACCAGGTAACGGACCGGCTGGCGTTTTAGCTGCAGCCAAGCCAAAGGCAGATCGTGCCAGTTCAGCCGCGATTTCCATCCCCCACCGCGTGTCATGGCTCGAAGCGCGCTGTCACATTGAGGCCGCTGAGACGATCCAATTGGAGGTCAGGGCTCGGCTCGAGATCGAGTTTCACGAGAACCACCCGTGCATTGACATCGTTGTTGGCCGCGACCGCAAACAAATCACGTTCTGAGACCTTGCCGATAATGGACTTGAGTGTGCCCTGAACTTTTCCGGGAAAACCGCCTGTCTCAGCGGTGATCGAGGCTTTCTGTCCGATCCGTAAACGCTCAACGTCTGTCTGGAAGACCTGGACCCAGGCTTGCATTGACCCTGTGCGGCCCACGACTGCAAGCCCTTCCTCGCTCTCCTTCATCCCTGGCCAGCTGTAAATCCTGATTAGGCGACCATCCAGTGGTGAGCGAACCTCCGCGGCTTTCAACTGGCTTTGGGCTTGAACAAGGGATGCGCGAGCTCCCTCAACGTCAGCTTGCTTTTCCAAAATGCTTGCGGTTGTTTTTGCAAGCTCCTCTTCCGAGATTGCACCTCCCTGAAACAGCTCCTTGCCTCGGCTCTGGCTGATCTTGAGGAACGGCAGCAAAGCTCCAGTGGATTGAAGCTTGGACTGGGCTTGGACGACAGCGGCCTGCAGCTCCTGAAAGCTGCTGAGCCTGACGAGCGCTTGACCCTTGCGAATGGGGTCTCCCTCTCCCGCAAACCATTGCTGAACCACTTCGTTGCCCCCTGCTGTTCCGGCGGGGATTGAGAGCGGCACCAGGCCTCCCTCGGGCATCAGGCGTCCGAGGGCCGTGACCTGCTGAGGACGACTCACCACGGGTTTGGGCGTGGGCTTGGGTTTGAAAGCCGTCCAGCCAAGCGCGCCAACGGCAACAACCCCAAGCGTGATCAACGTGCCGCGGATGACGCCGCGTCGTGCGGGCTGCTCTGTCATCGTTGAAACACGGATTTCCAATGGCGCTGCACCCTAATGCATGCCTGGATAAGGTGGTCGAAATTTCCTTGAGTTCCCATGCGCAGGTTTGCGGTTGAACAGGGCGATTACATCTACAAGGCTGATCAAGACAGCTCAGCCATCTATCTAGTGAAATCCGGATCCGTGGAGATGACCACGCTCTATCCGGAGACCGGGGAGGGCGTGGACGAGACCCATGGGCCTGGGCACGTCTTTGGGGAGGTTGAGATCATTGATAGTCGACCTCGCATTGCCAATGCGCGTGCTGCAAGGTCATGCCAGATCGTTGAGATTCCGAAAGAAGAGCTCATGGAGATCCTTTATGAGAAGCCCGAGAAGAGTCTGATCCTTGGAAAGTCGACTTTTGAACATCTTCGATCTCTTTACGATGACGCCTCGATTGATTCTGACCTCGAGCGTCTAAGAGAGGAAATGCATGTGAGCATTCGTGATGCGGTCGTCGCCCACGAATCCAGGGTCCTCAAGAGCCACAATGGAATGGCTGCGATCGCTGTGCCAATTATTTTGTTGGTTGTTCTCGCTGTTGGCTCCTATTGGTTCTTCCACAGGGCTTAATCCCAGGCCAGCCAGGCGCAGCACAGCACAGTTTGACTTTCTTTCCCTTTGACCCCTCTCTCCCATGTCACAAAAACCAGCGGATAGCGAAATGGATCAGGCGATGGATTCCTTCAGGGCTGAAATGAAGGATGCCATCGATGAAGGCGTGGACGACCATGAGTCCAACATGACAAAAATGGGTTTTTTGTTTCTCGGTATTTTTGGAGGCGTGATCGCAATTGCTGCCCTCATTCCTTGAGGCACTGTCCCTTTCTTTTGTGGTAAGTCATTAAAAAAGGCCCTCTTCCGGGCCTTTTGAACTACTGAGAAGATGAAATCTTCAAACGGCTGTTTTTTGATTCCCGAGTAAATCCTTGAGTTTGGCGAGTTCTCCTGCCCAGCGAGGATCAGGGCCGTCCTCAGCTTTTGCATCGCTGTGGACCACTTTATTGACAGCCTTGCGGGCTGAGCCAGGAGCATGACCTCCCCCGTTCTGACCGGGGCGACGACCACCACCACTGTTGTTGTCGCGTCGTTCAGAGCGTTCGACACGAAGGGCGTTGCCGTTGAACTCCTTTCCGTTGAACTGTTCGATCACAGCATCGGCGACTTTCTCATCATCGATGTTGGCGAAGCCAAAACCACGACAAGCTCCGGTCTCCCTGTCGAAAACAGCTTTGAAGCGGACGCCTTCCCCCACGCTGGTGAGCTGAGCTTCAAGCTCTTTGCTTTCAAAATTCTGCGGCAAATTGCCGATGTAAAGACGCACGCTCATGAAACGGGAGAGAAAAACGGAAAACTGCGTGTCAGGGCCGATCGTTGTCGTCGCTGCAATGGCAGTTAATCACAGCGCCTGCTCGACTCGCTTGTCGATGGAGGCCGGTGGAGCCATCGGCGGGCCTCGTCGAGGGCCTGCTCACGCGTTGAAATCCGACCATAGGCGTGAGCCGTTGTGAGGTGCAGGATCAAGGCTCCAAGCCTTGGACCTGGCTCGAGAGAGAGCTCCTGTTGCAGGGTGTCGCCGTCCAATGGGGAGCAGGGATGAAACAGCGGGTCTTTCGGGTCTCGCCACCGCTGCATCCATTCGTCTCTGCATTGCTTCGGCCAGCAAAGAACCAGGGCTGGAAGATCAGCCTCGAGGTCCTGATGCAGGCGAAGCCTCTCGGTTTCGTTCAAGTTGCCACTGCCGCCAACACCGATGCGTTCCTGCCAGTAACGCAGCCTGGAACATCGTTGGATCTGTCGGCGGCTGAAGCGAAGCGACTTCAGTCCTGGATCGCTCAGCAGTCCTGTTAACCGAGCCAGTGGTAGGGCCAGCGTTTGCTCCTCCAGCGTCATTGATAAGTCCGCGATCAGCGCTCGGCCCAGGGTGGAGTGCGAATGCTCCACGTCTGGTGGACTCCATGGGTTGAGAAGTGCCAACGACTGCAGGAGTGCAATCGCCTCGTCGGCAGCGGGAGCAGCCACGAGTCGCAGTAATTCGGCCTGAATTCGTTCCGGGGCCGAATGCCTCAGCAATGGGCTGTTGGCTTGCACCATGGCCAGGGTGTCTGAATCAATGCGCATGTCCAGTTCGGCCATCAAGCGCAGTGCGCGCAGCAAGCGCAAGGGGTCATCGCGGAGATTGCTCTCTCGGATTGCACAGATCAGCCCGTTCTGAAGATCTTGGATGCCCCCCGTGGGGTCGATCAGTTGCTGGGGATCCGACAGACTCAGTGCAATGGCGTTGAGTTTGAAGTCGCGTCGGAAGAGATCCTCGATTAGGTCATCTCCCTCGAACCTGGCGAAATCGATCGTCCAGCCCTTCAGTACCAGCCGAGCCATGTCTCGCTGTTCGTCCAGCACCACACACACGCCACCGTGATCCTTGGCGAGGCGTTGGACGGTGCCCAGCACCGCACCAGGGATTACCAGATCGAGGTCAGGGCAGGGGGGCAATCGGTTCAACAAACCGTCGCGAACCGCTCCGCCAACCAGAACCGCTCCTTCAGGTAGCTGAGAGGGTTTGAGAGGCCATCGATCCGGCTCGAGTCGGTGCCAGAGCAGGCCAGGCAGTCGCTCTGGATCCATCGTCAGAATGGTGTCCGCACTGGAACCGTTGGGCATGTGCATCTGTGTGGACTGCCGCTGGGTCGATCGTTGTCAGGCCTATCACGCGGTTGAGCGTCAGCATGGTGCCGTGCATCTCTGCGAGGCCCCGCAGATGAAGCCTGTTGAACCGAGGATTCACATCAGTGTGCATGACCTTCCCCATGGGCAGGTCGGCGTTGAATGGGATGTGCGTGCCTGCGGAAGCTTCACCCTCGATCAAGGACGATGGGCGAGGTTGCGCCCTGGTGAAGAGGTGCCTCAATGAGCGACTGGGTCCTAGCACTGCACAGCTCATCGGAAACCCTGGGTCTGGCCATGGTCTCTGCGCGGGCACCCCTCAGCTCGGCGAATGTTCTCTGCCATCCCATGGGGCGTGCGCTGACGAATGCGCTTCCCTCCGTGCTGGAGGAGGTCTTGCCGGTGTCTGAATGGCCTGGAATTCGTCGCCTGGCTGTGGCCACAGGCCCTGGGGGATTCACAGGCACCCGGTTGACGGTCGTGCTGGCTCGCACGCTGGCTCAACAGCTCCAATGTCCTCTCGATGGCTTGAGCAGCTTTCTATTAATGGCCCCGCGTCTGCAGCTTGAGCTTCCTGCTGCGCAGCGAGGTGAACCTTTCTCCATTGTTCAGGTTCTGCCTCGGCGGGGTCGGGTCGCCGGGCGTTATCAGGTGCGTGACGGCTGGAACCAAGACAACGCGACTTGCGCGGAGACGGATCTCAGGGAACTGAAGGTTCCGGTGCTGCTTGATGACGCTGAGCAGCCGGCCCCTGCGCTGACCATGGCCGTCGATGTGGGGTGTGATGTGCTTCAACTGCTGCGCCTCTGTCAGGATCGCCATGCAAGCCATGCATCGGGTCCCTGGGACGCCGTGCTGCCGATTTACCCCACCTCCCCGGTGGGAGCCGTGTGATGGGCCTTGGCATCCGCTCCCTCCTGTTGGTTTCAGCGTTGGTGGGCGGAGCCGCTCTCGCGACGCCACTTCGGCCTTTCACCAAGGCAGCGCTGACCCGGCAAAATCCGCAGAGAATTCTTGTGCTGGGTGGTGATGCAGATCGAGAACGCATCGGTTTACGGTTGGCTCGCCAACTGGAGTTGCCGCTGGTGGTCAGCGGCGGAACCAATCCTGAGTACGCCCAATGGTTGATGGAGCATGAGGGACTGGGGAAGAACGAGGTTCGACTTGATTACCGGGCGCAAGACACGCTCGGCAATTTCACCTCACTCGTCGATGAGCTGGAGGGTGAGGGGGTTGAGCATGTGTTGTTGGTGACCAGTGAGGATCATTTGCCTCGCGCCATGATTGTTGGGGGGATCGTGGCCGGCAGCCGTGGAATCCGCTTGACGGGCGTGCCGGTGAGCTGTGCCGAGCGATGCCGAACGGAAAGCATGGGAAAACGGTGGGGTGATGGCCTCCGCGCCCTGGCCTGGGTGATCAGTGGGCGTGATCTGAAGCCCTGGGCACTTCGGCAATGGCCCGAACTCTTCTCTCAGCCCTGATCGAGCAGGGCATTGATCCTGCGTTGGAGTTCGATGGTGGCGGCCTCCAGGTCGGGTTTGCGGCGGCTTGTGGGGGCAGGGATCGGCTCACCGATGCGCAGCTGGACGGGCACCAACCTGGGCCAGCTTCGCCCCGTGCCCAGGGCCCGATGACTGTTGAGGATGGCCACGGGCAGAAGCGGTGCTCCTGAACGAGCGGACAGCAGGGCCGCTCCGGGCATGGGGTGATTGACACGGCCGTCTGGCTGGCGCGTTCCATCCAGGAACACGCCAATCGCCCATCCTTCCTGAAGGCGGGCTGTGGCGGTGCGGATTGCTTCTCGGTCACTGGCGCCACGTTTCACGGGGTAGGCCCCGCAGGCCCGGATCAGAGGGCCCAGCAGGGGAATACGGAAGAGTTCCGCCTTCGCCATGAAGGCCACAGGACGCCCCAGGGCATGCCCCAACAGGGGTGGATCGAGATGGGAACCATGGTTGGCCACCACCACAAGAGGACCCTGCATGGGGACTTGCTCATTCCCGCGGGTACTTCCTCGGAACAGCAGCCGGAATAGCGGAAAGACCAGCACTCCGCTCACAAGCCGGTAGGTGAGACTCGGTCGTGGCGTCAAGATCAGGGGTCCTGACGGTTGATTCTGGGAGTCAGGAGTGTTCACGCTTAGAGACCGAGATCGCCAGCTCCAGCAAGCTGGGACAGCGTGACCCCGGGCATGGCGCGTTTGGCAAGCCCACTGAGAACAGCCCCTGGGCCGACTTCCACCAGGGTCTCCACTCCGGCTTCGGTCATCGCGAGCATGGTTTCACGCCAGCGAACACCTGTGATCATTTGCCGTTGCAGGCGGCGCTTGAGCTCAGCCGCATCCATGCAGGGGGTGGGGTCCGTGTTGCTCAGGACTGGGAAGCGGGCATCCTCAAACGCGAGATCATTGAGGTGTTGCGAGAAGGCATCCGCCGCGTCCTGCATGAAGGGCGAATGAAAGGCTCCAGATACAGCCAGGGGGATCAATCGTTTGCAGGTGAGGGCCTCTCCAACCGCCGCCACGGCGTCTGCTGTGCCTGACAACACCACCTGGGCCGCACTGTTGTCGTTGGCGATCACCACGCCTTCTGTTGCGTTCACAAGGTCGTCGAGCTCGCTGCGCTCGAAACCGATGACGGCGGCCATCGCTCCTCCGCCAGCTGCAGCCATCAGTTCAGACCGGCGCTGCATCAGTTCAAGACCGGTCGCAGCATCGAAGACATCAGCGGCATAGAGGGCAACCAGTTCACCGAGGCTGTGACCTGCGACCAGGGCAGGCTCGCGACCCTGACGGCGCAGCTCATCCACAATCAGTGATTCGACCACGAACAGCGCAGGCTGGGTATTGCGCGTGTCGTTCAAATCCACAGGATCACCAGCATCCCCTGGTTCACCGCGACAAATCGCCAGTAAATCGCGGCCCAGCAGCCTGGATGCCATCGCAAAGCGCTCTTCGGCACCAGGAAGGCTGAGGACCGGATCAGCCATTCCGACTTTCTGAGACCCCTGACCAGGAAACACCCAGGCGATCGACATTCTTGACGGCGCAATCGTTGCTGGAGCCTACGCGGGCCCCTGCCAGCGAAGTAGGGCTGCTCCCCAACTCAGCCCGGCACCAAACCCGCTACTGGCCAAAAGATCGCCGGAGCAAACCCGTCCATCGCGCACAGCCTCGTCGAGCATCAATGGGATGGTGGCTGCCGAGGTGTTTCCGTATTCCGCCAGGTTGCTCAGAACCTTGGCGCTGGGAACCGACAGTCGATCCGCGACTGCATCGAGGATGCGTTGGTTGGCTTGATGGAGCAGGAGCCAGTCCAGTTGATCGGGTGAAACGTCGCAGCGCTTCAAGAGTGACTGGAGGACAGCGGGAACCTCTCGGACCGCGAACTTATACACCTCCTGGCCGTTCATCACGATCGGCTGAAACCCACCTGCACGGTGCTCGGCCCCATCGACGAGGGGAGAGGCGGCGCCAATGGCTGGCAAATTGAGAACGGCGCCGCGCGACCCGTCGCTCTGAAGCAGAAAACCGAGGAGTCCATCCTGATCCGTGGCTTCCAGAACGACGGCTCCGGCGCCATCGCCAAACAACACACAACTGCGGCGGTCGTCCCAGTCAACGAAGCGGCTGAGCTGGTCCGCACCGATCACCAGGGCACGGCGCATCGCGCCCGTTCGCAGGTACTGCGCTGCCGTGACCAGTGCAAACAGAAAACCGCTGCATGCAGCCGTGAGGTCGAAGGCAACAGCATTGGTCGCGCCGAGGTCGGCCTGCACTCTTGGGGCTGAACCGAACAGATCATCGGGTGTGGAGGTGGCCAGGAGAATGAGGTCAAGATCCTGGGGAGATCGACCGGCCATGGTCAGGGCGTTTCGACCTGCCTCCGAAGCAAGATCGACCAGGGTCTGACCTGCACCGCTGACTCTGCGACGACCGATGCCCGTGCGTGTGCGGATCCATTCATCATTGGTATCAACCCTCTGGCTGAGCTGATCGTTGCTGATCACCTGTGCTGCCTGTGCGCTGCCGCTGCCGATCAGGGCCACGCCAAGAACCTGCGGTGATTGTCCAGCCAAGAGAAGATCCAAGCGGGTGGCGTCAGTCAACCACAGTCCGGCAGGGGGAAGCTCAGGCTTGCACCGTCGTTTGCTGGCTGAGCGCAGCGAGATCCTCCATCACGCCATGGCTGGCGGCTGAATGGGCCAGGCGCAGGGCACTGACAACGGACAGGGCCTTGCTGCTGCCATGGCCAATCACACAGATGCCATTCACCCCAAGAAGAAGAGCACCACCATGCTCGGCGTGATCCAGTCGTTTCTTGATGCGTTTGAGATTGCTGCGCAGAAAGGCTGAGCCAACCTTGCCGCGACGGCCCCTCGGGAGTTCGGCCTTGAGCACTCCCAACAGCACGCTTCCGACGGATTCAAGGAACTTGAGAAGGACATTGCCTGTGAAGCCGTCGCACACCACGACATCGAACGCTCCGGAGAGCACGTCCCGGCCCTCGCAATTGCCGGCGAAGTGCAAGCGAGACTCCTCTTTCAGGAGCGTGTAGGTGCTGAGTGCCAGGTCATTGCCTTTGCACTCTTCCTCGCCGATGTTGAGCAGTCCGATTCTGGGCTGAGCAACCTGCAGAACATCGCGGCTGTAGATGTTGCCCAGAAGCGCGAACTGATGGAGGTAAGTGGGCTTGCAGTCCATGTTGGCGCCCACATCAAGCACTAGGACTGGCTGTCCGGGGTCTTTGGTTGGGAAGAGGGCGCCGATGGCTGGCCGGTCAATTCCCGTGAGGCGTCCCAGCCGAAAAATGGCCGATGCCATCACAGCGCCTGAATTTCCAGCGGAATACACCGCCTTGGCCTCACCGCGTTTCACGAGGTCCATGGCCACATTGATGCTGGCGTCGCGTTTGCGACGCACAACCGTGGCTTCTTCATGCATTTCGACTGACGGCCCACTCCTGATCAGTTCGAGATGACCGGCATCCATCGCAGCATTCAATGCTTCGGTGAGGCCTGAGGCCGCCGCAGCCTTGAGGATTCGATCCGTCTCACCGACGAATCGAATGCGTACGGCCAGCCGTTCGATGGCTTGCAGGCAGCCTTCCAGGATTGGCGCGGGAGCATGGTCACCGCCCATGCCATCCACAGCGACCCAGATCCTCTCCTGGTCGTTGATCTCGATGTCTTCACCGGGCAGGCCGCCTTGCAGGCGGCGGAGGGGATCCATCACCGGTTGCAGCATGGATCCGGCCATGGAGGTCACGGATCCGGCCATGGAGCCTGCGGCATTGGCCGAGGTCGTCGCCGTGCCAACAAGGCTGGTCACAGCAGCATTGCGCCGATACCAGATCACCAGACGGCGCACCGCCTTGGAGCGGCGGGGCTTGTTCCGCGGTGTGGAGGCTGGGTTCAGCTCAGGGTCCTTCGGAGGCAACGGAATCGACGATGCGCTGGAACAGGTAACCGGTTCCTCGAGCTGTGAGGATCAGCTCGGGATTGGCCGGGTCGTCTTCCAGTTTGGAACGAAGACGGGAAATGTGAACATCCACCACGCGTGTATCAACGTGTCGTTCCGGGGTGTAGCCCCAAACCTCCTTCAGGATCTCACCACGGCTAAATGGTTCGCCTGAGCGGCTCACCAGCAGTTCAAGCAAGCTGAATTCCATCCCCGTCAGGCGGATGCGTTCATCGGCTCGGAACACCTGGCGTTTGTTGGTGTCAATTCGCAGGTCCGACACCTTGATCAATCCGGAGTTGGGAATGCCGGCGGCGTGTTCTTTTTCCACCCTGCGCAGCACGCAGCGGATTCGGGCCTCCAGCTCTTTGGGACTGAAGGGCTTGATCACGTAATCGTCCGCGCCCAGCTCAAGTCCAGTGATGCGGTCGGCCACGTCGCCCAAGGCGGTGAGCATCACGATCGGCACATCCGATTCCTTGCGCAGCTCTTGGCAGACCCCGTAGCCATCCAATTTCGGCATCATCACGTCGAGCACGACCAGATCCGGCTCGCATTCCTGGAAGCAGGCCAACGCTTCAGTGCCGTCGCAGGCGGTGACGACGTTGTAGCCGATCATCGACAGCCTGGTTTCCAGAATCCTGCGGATACTGGCCTCGTCGTCCACTACGAGAATGGTTTCCTTGGTAGGGGCTGAGGCCGTCATGTCGCCGGCAATGCTTCAAGTTATGGGTCACAAATAGGCGAGCGGCATGCCTTTTTGTTCACGCAACGCCAACTTTCTTCATTATTCGACGTGCCTCGTCCGTCCACTCTTTACGTCTGTCAGAGCTGCGGAGCGCAGACTCGGCAGTTCTTCGGTCGCTGCAACAGCTGCGGCAGCTGGAATTCTCTCGTCGAGCAGTCCGCCCCGAAGCAGGATTCACGCCGCCGCCGTGCTGGAGCCGATCAAGGCGCCGGGCCTCAGGCGCGTCGTTCAACGTCGATGGCTGCCCTTGGCGACCAGCCACTGCAGCGTCTCCCAAGCGGGTATGGGGAACTGGATCGCGTCCTCGGTGGTGGGCTGGTTCCCGGTTCGCTCGTTCTGGTGGGGGGTGACCCTGGGATCGGTAAGAGCACCCTCTTGCTGCAGAGCGCATCGGCCATCGCCAGCCATCGTTCCGTGCTTTACGTCAGTGCGGAGGAGTCGGCCCAGCAGGTGAAATTGCGTTGGCAGCGCCTCACCGCAGACCCCAGCGATCTTCAGCTTCTGGCCGAAACCGATCTGGATCTGGTGCTCGAGGAACTTGAGGCTCTGCAGCCCGATGTGGCCATCATCGACAGCATCCAGGCGCTCCACGACGGCGATCTTTCTAGTGCTCCTGGCTCAGTAGCCCAGGTGAGGGAGTGTGCGGCCGCACTTCAGCGCGTGGCCAAGCGACAGAACACCGCCTTGCTGCTGGTGGGACATGTGACCAAAGAAGGCGTGCTCGCCGGCCCGAAGGTGCTGGAACATCTGGTGGATGCTGTGCTCACCTTCGAGGGCGATCGCTTCGCCAGCCATCGTTTGCTGCGGGCTGTGAAGAACCGCTTCGGCGCCACCCATGAACTGGGTGTGTTTGAGATGCGGGGGCAGGGCCTTGCCGAAGTGGTGAATCCCAGCGAGCTTTTTCTCAGCGGGGAACGGGCGAGTGGAGTGGCCACGATCGTGGCTTGCGAGGGGACCCGTCCGCTGGTGGTGGATTTGCAGGCTCTTGTGAGCACTACCAGTTATTCCAGCCCGCGCCGCACGGCGACAGGCATCGCTGTGAACCGATTGCACCAGATTCTCGCGGTGCTGGAAAAACACATGGGCTTGCCCCTGTCGAGGTTCGACTGTTATCTGGCTGTGGCCGGTGGTTTGGATGTGGAGGAGCCCGCTGCTGATCTGGGTGTGGCCGCGGCTGTGGTGGCCAGCTACCGGGATCTGACCCTCCCTGCCGGAACCGTCTTGCTTGGGGAGTTGGGCCTGGGTGGTCAGCTTCGGCCGGTGGGACAGCTGGAACTGCGCTTGCAGGAAGCCGTGCGCCTCGGCTTTACCCGCGCAGTGGTCCCTCGGGGAAGCGGGCTGGGCCCTTTAGCCGCACGCCTTGATCTTGCTCTGCTTGAAGCAGGATCGATCACTGAAGCTCTCGTTCTCGGTTTGGGAGTGAATCCCGGCGATGACGATTGAGCGGGGTCGCGATCAGAAGTAAACGTCCACATTGCTGCGGCCACTTGACTTCAGCCAGTTTTCGATGTCGAGGTAGCCGCCGGGATTCAGTCGCACGGCTTGCGTCCAAACGTCGGCGGCTTGATCAAACCAGCCATCGGCATCGTCTCGGCGCCCCTCTTCCTCTGCGGTGCGTCCACGTTTCTCGTAAATCAGCCCCATGTTTTTCAAGCACGACGGCTGCTTGGGGTTTTCATCCAGGGCTTTCTGATAGGTCGCCAGAGCTCGGTCTTCTTCACCGTTGCTCATGTAGATGATGGCCATGTTCTTGAGGGTTTCGCCCCGGTCGATGGGGTTCTCCTCGAGCTTCAGGCTTTCCTCGTAATTTTCCAGTGCTTCTGCATAGTCGCCGTCATTTTGAGCAGAGAGCCCATCTCGGTAATACACATAGGCCTCCTTCGCTCTGGCGTTGATCGGCAACAGTTTCACGATCAGGTCAGCCATCACCGTGAAGCTCTTGTCGATGAAGTTGTCGTTGCGGTTGCTGCGGGGCACGTAGAGCTGGACGGATGGATCCATCCTGAACCCAACGGGTGATGCCTAGCGTGAGTTGATGGAATCCGTCGCCGTGTCCACATCGTCGTCAGTCGCGAGTACCTCCACGTCCAGCGCCCAGGTTGTGCTGCTGGATGTGGAGGGAATGAAGTGCGGTGGGTGCGTGCGCGCCGTTGAACGCACACTGCAGGATCAGCCTGGAGTCCAGGAAGCCAGCGTCAACCTGGTGACCCGCAGTGCTTGGCTGCGCTTCGAACCCACGGGTCTGGATGCTCAGCAGTCCCTTGAGGGGGCTCTCGAGGCCTTGCGCAGCAGGGGGTTTTCTGCCCAGCCCCGCCAGAGTGGGGTCTTGGGTGGAGATGCTGAGCCCGACCGGGCCTGGGGGTGGTGGAACCAGTGGCGTCAGCTGATGGTGGCCCTGGTGCTGTTGCTGCTCTCGGTCCTTGGCCATCTGGCTGAGGCAGGGACGCTCTCCTTGCCGTGGATCGGGACGTTGCCGTTCCATGCGGGACTGGCCACAGTCGCTCTGCTTGGACCGGGGCGATCCATCCTGCGAGGTGGTTGGGCCGCGGCTGTGAGTGGTGTTCCCAGCATGGACACGTTGGTGAGCCTGGGCGTTGGCAGCGCCTATCTCGCCAGTGTGGTGGCCTTGGTCTGGCCTGCGGTGGGCTGGCCCTGTTTCTTCAACGAACCGGTGATGCTTTTGGGCTTTGTGCTCCTCGGCCGTTTTCTCGAGGAACGGGCCCGTCGGCGTACCGGTCGAGCTCTCAAGGAACTGGCAGCACTCCAACCGTCATCGGCACGGCTTGTGATGGCCGACGGGATCGTGCGGGACGTGCCGGTGGAGCTGCTGCGGCCCGGTGAGCGCATTGAACTGCTCGCCGGAGATCGCATCCCGGTGGACGGTGTGATCGAGGAGGGCTTTTCTGCGGTGGATTCGTCCAGCCTCACGGGTGAACCGTTGCCTGTAGACGCCGGGCCAGGAACGGAGCTCAGTTCCGGTTGTCTCAATCTCGAGGCCACCCTTGTGATGGAGGTGCGCCGGGTGGGTCATGAAACAGCCCTTGCCCGCATCATCTCCTTGGTGGAACAGGCTCAGGCGCGGCGAGCGCCGATCCAAGGGCTCGCCGATCGGGTGGCTGGACGCTTCTGTTACGGCGTGGTGTCGCTGGCGCTGCTCACCTTCTTGTTCTGGTGGTTGATTGGTAGCAGCCTTTGGCCGCAGGTTCTGGAGGTTCCTGTCGTGCTGATGGATCATGGCCAAGGGCATGGAGTTCATCACTCCCTCGGAGCAGCCGCCCAGACGCCGTTCGCCCTTGGACTGCAGCTGGCGATTGCCGTTCTGGTGGTGGCTTGCCCCTGTGCTCTTGGTTTGGCGACCCCCACGGTGATCACCGTGTCGTCGGGTTTGGCAGCTCGCCAGGGTTGGCTGTTTCGGGGTGGTGATGTGATCGAGCGTTCCGCTGCGATCGAGCGCGTGATTTTCGACAAAACCGGCACCCTCACGCTGGGGAGGCCATTGGTGGACGCGGTGCTCTTGAGTGATGACCCGTCGCGCACGATTCAGCTGGCGGCCAGCCTTGAGCAGACCAGTCGTCATCCCTTGGCCCATGCCCTGCTGCAGGAGGCACAGCGCCTCAACCTCCCTCTGCTTCCGGTTCAGGAGAGTCGAACTGTGCCGGGAGCAGGGATGGAGGGATCATTGCTCGACTCTCCAGACCAGCTGCGCGTTGGATCCCTGGAATGGTTGCGGGGCCACGGGGTCGAATGGCCCGATCACCAGCGGCACGCCGTTGAAACGGCTCAGGCCAGGGGACAGTCCTTGGTGGCTGTAAGTCTGGGGGAGCGGCCGATCGGCCTGGTAGCCATCGACGATCGTCTGCGTCCCGATGCGGTGATTGCGTTGCAGCGCCTGCGATCCCAGGGACTATCACTCGGCATGCTCAGCGGTGACCGCCGACAGGCCGTGGAACGGGTGGGCCAGACGCTGGGGATCCAAGCCGATGAGATGGCCTGGCAGCTGCTTCCCGATCAGAAGCTTGAACGGCTGGAGCGTTGGCGCCAGTCTCAGCCAGTGGCGATGGTGGGTGATGGCATCAATGATGCGCCAGCTCTGGCAGCCGCTGATTTGGGGATTGCCGTGGGGACCGGTACCCAGATCGCTCAGGACACAGCTGATTTGGTGTTGATGGGTGATCGCCTGGAGGCATTGCCCGAGGCCCTCGGATTGGCGCGGCGCACGATGCGCAAGATCCGTCAGAACCTCTTCTGGGCGTTCGGCTACAACCTCATCGCACTGCCCGTTGCGGCAGGGGTTCTGCTACCAGGCTTCGGCATTCTTCTCTCCCCTCCCCTTGCTGCATTGTTGATGGCCCTGAGTTCGGTCTCCGTCGTGGTCAATGCCCTCAGCCTGCGGCTCCCCTGACCATGAGGGGGCGTTTCTTGGTGCTGGAGGGGATCGATGGCTGCGGCAAGACCACGCAGCTGCGCCAGCTTGCCGATTGGCTTCCGGGTAGTGGCCTGATGCCTGCTGGGGCAACGTTGCATCTCACCCGTGAACCTGGCGGGACTCCCCTCGGTCGTGCTTTGCGTGAACTGCTGCTTCACCCGCCTGATGAAGTGGCTCCATGCCCGGAGGCCGAGCTTCTGATGTATGCCGCCGACCGGGCTCAGCACGTGCAACGCCGAATTCTTCCAGCCCTTGAGCGCGGCGACTGGGTGCTCAGTGACCGCTTCAGTGGGTCAACCCTGGCTTATCAAGGCGATGGGCGTGGTTTGGACAGAGAATTGATTCTTGATTTGGAGCGGATTGCCACCGCTGGCCTCGTGCCGGATGTCACGCTCTGGCTCGATTTGCCTCTTGAAGCGAGCATTGCCCGACGGGGCGATCGGGCTGAGGACAGGATTGAGGCTGAGGGGCAGGCCTTTCTGAGCAGGGTGGCCAATGGATTCCGGGTGCTGGCCGCGGAACGGGACTGGGTTGTGATCCCTGCCGATTTGAGCCCAGGTGAGGTTCATAAAGCCATCCGTCTTGCTCTGGAAGGGAACACTGCCCTCAGGAGGCCGTGACCGATGGCCAGCGCGTTGTTTGCTGATCTTCATGGCCAGCCCCTTGCCACCCAGTTGCTGCAATCCGCCTTAGAGCTTCAGCGCCTTGCACCGGCGTATTTGTTCAGCGGCCCTGACGGTGTGGGTCGCAGGCTTGCTGCCTTGCGCTTCATGGAAGGTGTGCTTGGTGGCGGCAGCCAAGACCCCAGGGAGCGCCGACGTCTTGAAGAGCGCAACCATCCAGATCTGCTTTGGGTGGAGCCCACCTACAGCCATCAGGGGCGTCTCATCTCCAGGTCTGAAGCTGAAGCCGCTGGCGTGAACAGGCGCACACCGCCTCAAGTTCGTTTGGAGCAAATTCGTGATCTCGGTCGTTTTCTGGCTCGACAGCCCTTGGAGTCGGCGCGAGGGCTGGTGGTCCTTGAGCAACCGGAGGCGATGGCGGAGGGGGCGGCCAATGCCTTGCTCAAGACCCTTGAAGAGCCGGGCCACGGATTGTTGATCCTGCTATCGGCTGCCCCTGATCGCTTGCTGACCACCATCCGCTCTCGATGCCAGCAGATTCGTTTCACTCGGTTGCCAGAAGGTGCGATGCATGCCGTGCTGGCCCAGCTGCCTGATGGATCCGGTCACCAAGCTCTGGAGATTGCTGCAGCTGAGCCTGAGCTTGTGGCTCTGGCGTCAGGCTCTCCTGGAGCACTGCTCGAACACGTGCGTGTTTGGGGCACGATTCCGGAGGACTTAAGGGAGCGCCTGAAGCGTCGCCCGCAAACCCCCCTGGCTGCGCTCGCTCTTGCGAGGGATCTCTGCGAACAGCTGGAGGGAGAGCAGCAGCTCTGGTTGATCAGTTGGTGGCAAACCGTTCTCTGGAGACAGGAACTCAGCAGGGCGTCTGTGGAACGCCTGAATCGCCTGCGTCAGCAGCTGTTGTCGTTTGTGCAGCCTCGTTTGGCCTGGGAAGTGACTCTTCTTAATTTGATCAGCGTTCCGACCCCTTGATTCAGGCGCTTGCGCGGTTGTTCTGATCGTTCTGCTCACGATCCTGCCGAGCCTGGGCAAGAACATCTTCGAGACCCTCTAATTGGGCGCCGGTGGGAAGTTCCAGGCAGTAACCAGCTCCGTAGACCGTTTTGATGAAACGGGGTTTGCGGGGATCAGGTTCGAGCTTGGTGCGCAGGTGACGCACATGAACACGGATGGTTTCAATGTCATCGTCGGGCTCGTACCCCCACACTTCTTTGAGGATCAAAGAGGGTGCAACCGTTTGGCCGTGACGCTGGAGCAGGCAGTGCAGTAGCTCGAATTCGAGGTGGGTGAGGCGGACAGGCTTGTCGAACCAGATGGCTTCGAAGCGCTCAGGAACCAAGGTGAGCGGGCCGTAGCTGAGAATTTCGTGGTGGTTGCCGGATGTGCCCACAGGAGCCCGGTCGCTCCGACGTAATAGGGCCTTGATACGCACCTGAAGCTCTTCGAGATCGAAGGGCTTCGTGAGGTAATCATCAGCGCCGGAGTTGAAGCCGCTCACTTTGTCCTTGGTCCCGCCAAGTGCCGTGAGCATCAAGATCGGTATCCCCGAAGTGCGGTCATCGCGCCGGAGCCGCTGGCAGAGGGTCAGCCCATCGACTTTCGGGAGCATCAAGTCGAGAAGAATCAGGTCTGGGCTGTATTGAAGGGCGAGAGCCTGGCCTTTAATGCCGTCTTCAGCGCTTTGAACGTCAAAGCCGCTGTGCTCGAGATGGCCGCTGACCAGCTCGCGCATGTCCCGGTCGTCTTCGATCAGCAGGATGCAGGGCTTCATCGACTCGCAGGCGGTTGGATCAGGGAAGACGTGGTGATGCCGCGTCGTGGCTTGACAGATTCTCTCAAGGTTCCCTTGAACTTGCAGTGATTCATTGCGGGAGCTCTGAAAGGGCTGATCAGCTTGGATCCACTGCGGCGGAACGGGTTGGGCGAAAAGCTGGCGCTGATCGTGATGCTTGCCTCTTCAGGAAGTCTTCGGTTTCGGGTGGGTTCTGGTAACGAAATTCCATCGCTAGGAGGAATTGATCCATTGCCGGACTGTTATCCCAAAAAAACACACCACAAGCGTCTCGCTGTGGTGTGTGGTGATGAAAGCTCCCCGGGCGGGATTCGAACCTGCGACCAATCGATTAACAGTCGACCGCTCTACCGCTGAGCTACCGAGGAATGTGACCAAGAGAACTTACCCTTCAGGCCCTCCGTCCCGCAAGAGGCTCGAGCTTTCGTCGCAAGCTTGTGCCGCTGCCCCAGGCTCCGATGCGCCCGTTTTCCATGCGGGCAGCGCCATCGGCGTGATCCAGCTCTGCGAGGCGATGGGTGACCCAGAGTGCGGTCAGAGGGCTTTTGGAGCGGTGGCAGAGCTGTTGAACTGTTGCCAGGATCGAGACCTGGCTCGCCGTGTCGAGAAGGGCGGTGGGTTCGTCGAGCAACAGCAGATTGGCTTCGCTGGCGAGAGACCCTGCAATGGCGAGGCGCTGCTTTTGCCCACCGCTCAGGGTGTGAATCGGACGGCCAGCCATACCGGCCAGGCCGACCTGCTCGAGCAAGTCCTGAATCCTCTTGGACTTCTCGGGCCTCGAGAGATGGGACGGCAGATTGAGCAGAAGCTCGCTGCCGCAGCTCGGGAGCAGCAGTTGATGGTCGGGGTTCTGGAAGACCAAAGCAGGCCGCAGAGCACAGTGCACTTGGCCGCTCTGCGGCTTGAGCAGGCCGCAGATCATCCGGAACAGGGTGCTCTTGCCGCTCCCGTTGCTGCCCACCAGCATCCAGAGTCCGGGGGATCGGATCTGGATGCTGCATTGATCGAGTGCCCTGGTTCCGCAGGGCCAACAGAAGCTGACCCGATCAAAGCGAAGCGCTGCTTGCTCAGAGTCGGCCTGTTCCACCGGTCGCATTCTGGTCAGGCTTCAAAGGAGAAGCCCGGGCGCTTCGTGCCTCCGCTGGCGGCTGTTTTCTCGTAAATCTGTACAGCCAGTAGATCGCTCGTCAGAACGCTGAGGCGCTTGCCCTCCACCTTTTCGCAGCTGAGCTCGAGCAGACGTGGCTGTCCTTGTTCAAGGGCCGAGCGCACTTGTTGGTAAAGCGCTTCTGCCGAATCGTGCTCCTTTCTCTGCACGGATACCGGCATCGGGCTCATGCGCAGAGCCAGCTCAATCACGTACACAGACCAATCCCGTAGACGGAACCATCTTCGCCAATCAGCGCGTTCCCCGGGTTGTTGGGCATTTGTACTCATGTCGGGCCTGTTGTTCGGCTTTCTTGCCCACAAACCGTCGATGACCACTAGGCTCGTCACGTAAAGCTTCATGAAGCTCTCTCATGACGATCGCTGTAGGACGCGCGCCACAGCGGGGATGGTTTGACGTCCTCGATGACTGGCTCAAGCGCGACCGCTTCGTATTTGTCGGCTGGTCCGGCATTCTTCTCTTCCCAACGGCCTATCTGGCCATCGGTGGCTGGCTCACTGGCACCACCTTTGTCACCTCCTGGTACACCCACGGCATCGCCTCGTCGTACCTGGAAGGTTGCAACTTCCTCACCGCTGCTGTGTCCACCCCCGCTGATGCGATGGGTCACAGCCTGCTTCTTCTCTGGGGCCCTGAGGCCCAGGGCGACTTCGTTCGCTGGTGTCAGCTCGGCGGCCTCTGGGCCTTCGTGGCACTCCACGGCGCCTTCGCTCTGATCGGCTTCATGCTTCGTCAGTTCGAGATTGCTCGTCTGGTGGGCATCCGCCCTTACAACGCCATCGCCTTCTCCGGTCCGATTGCGGTGTTCGTCAGCGTCTTCCTGATGTACCCCCTCGGCCAGAGCAGCTGGTTCTTCGCGCCCTCCTTCGGTGTGGCTGCGATCTTCCGCTTCCTCCTCTTCCTCCAGGGCTTCCACAACTGGACCCTGAATCCCTTCCACATGATGGGCGTGGCCGGCATCCTCGGCGGCGCACTGCTGTGTGCCATTCACGGCGCAACAGTGGAAAACACCCTGTTTGAGGACGGCGAGCAGGCCAACACCTTCAAGGCGTTCGAGCCCACTCAGGAAGAAGAGACCTATTCCATGGTCACCGCCAACCGCTTCTGGAGCCAGATCTTCGGAATTGCGTTCTCCAACAAGCGCTGGCTGCACTTCTTCATGCTGTTCGTGCCTGTGATGGGCCTGTGGACCAGCTCCATCGGCATCATCGGCCTGGCCCTCAACCTGCGCGCCTACGACTTCGTGTCGCAGGAGATCCGCGCTGCAGAAGATCCCGAATTCGAGACCTTCTACACCAAGAACATCCTTCTCAATGAAGGTCTGCGTGCCTGGATGGCACCGGCTGACCAGCCGCACGAAAACTTCGTCTTCCCTGAAGAGGTTCTGCCTCGCGGCAACGCTCTCTGATCAACGTTCCGATCGGAAGCTCTTGAATAGCGCCTGCTTCGGCAGGCGCTTTTTGATGGAGAGCTTCCTAGCGAAATCACACGTTGACGTATCTATTCAGTTACGTATCGGTTTCAGTTCTGTGTGGATGCCGATGTTGCAGGACAAAGCCACAATTGCCAATCACCGTCGAGTGACATCGTCTGTTGTTTGCAGGATGCGGGCGTTTTGCGGGTGATCAGCCAGTGGCGTTCGCTAGGGCGTTCCGATTGGTGCCGGCGAAGGGCTCGATCGGAGTACCAGCCCAGTGAAGGCCGGGTTGGTCCCTGCAAATACACCGGATCCTCGTCTGGAACTGTGCGGATGACGGCAGCGAGGGGCCTTGGATCCCAGGTTTCGTTCAATTCCCAAAGCCAGAGACGGCTATACCAAAGGCTGAGTAGAGCCAGACTCCAGCCGATCAGCAGAAACATCAGACCACGTAATCGCCTGATCTTGTTGAGTGAGCGCAGCCAGAGGCCTCCCATCAGTAACCCGACGCCCGCCCAAAGGAACGGTGCGGGGGGGAAGGCGTCGGTGACTCCGAGCATGGTCATTGAGCCAGCTAGCAGTAAACCCGCGCCAAGCCCTGTCCAGATGAGTGGCACCCAACGGGGCTTGCCACTCGCCAACAGTTGACTCAGTCCCTCACCGCAGAGCAGGGCGATGGCCGGCCAGAGCAGATGGCTGTACCAGGGCAGCTGGGTGCGCAGCGGAAGCACAAGCGCAGCGCTACCCAGGAGCAGTCCCAGCTCCCAGAGTCCGGCGCGTTCATGGCGGTGATGCCACGCCCAGCGGAATCCAGCTGGCAGAAGCAACAACCACGGCCATCCGCCCTCCAGCACCTCCGTGATGGGAACGAGCCAGCTCCCCTGATTGCCTTCCACCACAGTGGTCACCCGGCTCAGGCCCTGACCACCCCACATCAGAAGGGCATCCAGTCCACGCCACCAGCCATGCCAGAGATGCCAGGCGAGGCCAGGCGAAGCCCCAAGCAGCAGCAATCCGAAGCGTCGGCTGATTGGGATGCTGGGTGCTCGAGGTTGCGGGTCTCGGCTCAGGTGTTGCTGGCTCACCCTTTCCAGCACTCCGATTGCGACGATGATCGCAGCGAACCCGATCAGGGCTGGAGGCTTGAGCAGCAGCACGCCGGTGCACCCCAGCCCCGCCAGCACTGCGTAGCGGCCATGCCGCCGGCTGCCCAGCCATCCCAGCCACAGCATCAGGCTGCAACTCACGAGGCTTCCGTCAAGCATTGCTAGACGACCATGGCGTGCCATCGGCAGCAGGGTCATCAGCACCAATCCAGCAGTCAGCGCTGATCGCTCTCCTTGCTCATCGCGGCTGAGTTCCCTGCGCAGCAACACCAGCAAGGGCACGGCCAGGGTGGATACCAGGGCCGGCACTGCGCGCACAGCCCATTCTCCTTCCCCCCAGCTCTGGATGCTTGTGCCGATCAGCCAGTGCAGTGCAGGCGGCTTGTTGAGATAGGGCTCGCCAGCATCCTTCACGGCCAGCAGCCAGCGCAGTCCGGTTTGCTGGGATGTGGCGCGAGCCACAGTGGCCACGATTCCCTCATCCCAGTCCCTTAACGGAACATTGCCGAGCCAGGGAAGCCAGACCGCGAGTGTTGTGATCCAGAGAGTCAGGGGCGCTAGTAGACCCCGAGTCCGTCCGCTTCCGTTAAGGTTCAAGTGTTCAGACCGCAGTGGTGTGGGGGTGTTCGTTGATCTTCGGATCCAGAACTCCTTCGGATGCATCACCGGCGATCATCAATCCATCCAGGAGGAGGTGTCCATGAGTTCCAGTTCTTTCACCCAGGGTCTGCTGATCGCGGAGAACGCCGGCTGACGGCTTCATCTTCTGACTGATCAATCGGTTCCGCGCCAGAGCGGACCCGGCGAGAGCCCCCGTTCGGATTCCGAGCGGGGGCATCGTTTTTAAGAGCGTTTGGTGCGCCGCGAGGGGGATGGTGGAAGAGGGCGTTCCAGCAGTGTGCCGAGTTCGCTGTCAAGGATGGGATGGCGCGGTCCCTGCCGCTGCAAGACGACAACGCCATCCCGGATGGCTTGCGGGGTGTAGGTCTGATGGTTTGCTTCAATCCAGGCCAGGCTTTTCTTCAGTTGGCGCCAGTCCCTTCGGAACGCCATCCCGTAGCGCTCCAGGAGTGAGAGATCCACGGCAATCCACTCCACGCTCTGCTCCTGGCGGTTCTGATCCAGATACTCGGTGGCGTAGGGAAAGCGCACGATTGCCCGACGTTGGGCCAGCAGGGGTACCAGGGGCGTGTTCGCTGCCACAGAGGCTGTTGCTGGGATCACTTTCAGGGCCTCCCGCGCCTCTAGCCCATGGGCCCATTGCTTCGTCGGTGGGGCGTAAATCCAAGGGTCGATGCTGTCAGGCATCACCAAGGACAGGCTGCGGTGGGGATTGCTGGTCAGGGTGAGCAGGAGCGATAGGGCCAGGGCTGTTCCCCAAGCCAGTCGCATGCGTGGTCCTGGTGATGGATCAGCACGGCGCTCCCACCAGAACAAGGCTCCCAAGGCAAAACCGGGCACCACCAACCAGGTGTAGCGAATGGTGATCGCCAGGGGGTCATTGGTTCCCTGGGCTAAAAACAGCCCCAACAGGCTGGGACCTGCGAGCAGCCAGGTATCGAGACTGATCAGGGGGACAAAAAGAAAGGGCAGGCTGTGGCCCAGCAGGTATCGCAGGGTTTTCCCTGGTGGATCGATCAGTTGCTGAGCAACCAAGGCCGGTTGGCTCAGGACACGCCTGAGCACCCCGAGGCTGCTGCTCCCCTTGTTCGGATCAGCGCCGAGGTACTGGCCAAAGTTCTCCACCATGAAGCGCTTGCTGTTGTCGTCGGAGAACAACGGCATCAACACGTTGGTGCAAACAACAACCCAGCCACCACCCCAGGCGATCAGCATCAACGCCAAGCGCCAGCGCTCCCGGGATCGCACAAGAAGCCATACCCCAATGGCAACGAGTATCACTCCTGTGTCCTCGCGGATCAGGGGCATAAGCAGGGCTCCTGTCAAGATCAGGGCACGTCGGTTCTCCAGCAAGCCGAGCATCAACACGAACACGGCCAGAGGCAGCTGGCAGAGATCGGAGAAATTGCCGAGGGTGGGTCCGATCAGCGCATTGCCTGCGAAGTAGGCAACTACAAGCCAGTTCGCCGTTCTTGCTGGGAGGCGTGGGGTCGCCAGTCGGTGCAGCACCAAGCCAGCAGCCGTGATCAGGCCCACCTGCACAACAGGAAGGGCAGTGGAGCCGAAGACGAC
Source organism: Synechococcus sp. PROS-7-1 (assembly GCF_014279795.1). NCBI lineage: Bacteria > Bacillati > Cyanobacteriota > Cyanophyceae > Synechococcales > Synechococcaceae > Synechococcus > Synechococcus sp. PROS-7-1. The sequence continues at coordinate 2,195,171 of NZ_CP047945.1, read as the reverse complement.
AAGCAGTGGCGCCCAGAGCAGCAGGGTGGGTGTGAAGTGTTGGCCGAGCCGTTCGTAACCCACGAATGGGAGCTGACCGGCATGAACAACGTTGGTGGAGAGTTGCGAGGAGAGGGAACTCTCAAACCAATGGCCATGCAGGCTGTTCCATGCCACCTGTTGGAAAATTCCCTGGTCGTATCCGGCGAGCAGGACCCAGGATTTCCACAGCTGCAATCCGAGCGTCACAACGGCAAACAGGCTGGCCGCCAGCACGAGGGCATTGGAACGGCTGCGGCCTTCGCATCGCTGATGGTTTGTCACACGCGACGAACGAGAGGTCCAGCTCAACCAATCAGTTCATTCTGCACGGTGTGCATTCCCACCCCCGCCCAGGTTTTTTGTATCAAGGAGTGCCATTTGCGCTTCAAAAAGAATCGGTTGATACAGGTCGGACGAATGTCCGGCACACGGCTGCTGGTTAAGGGTTGGTAATGCAACAAATTCCGTTCATCGCTTCGGCGTGTTCCCTCAATTTTTGGTGTGAGGAATCTCATGAAACTTTTCCAGCAACTGCTGGTGGCACCTGCAGCCCTGGGCCTTCTGGCTCCCATGGCCGCCAACGCCACTGAGCTGAACATCAACGGTGTGTCCGACTACGCCGAGTCCGGCGAGCAGGTCACCAGCATCACTCAGTTCTCCGATGTGTATCCCACCGACTGGGCATACCAGGCACTGAGCAACCTGATCGAGCGCTACGGCTGCGTCGCTGGTTATCCCAACGGCACTTACCGCGGCAACCGGGCGATGACCCGCTTTGAAGCGGCTGCCCTGCTGAATGCCTGTCTCGACCGCGTCACCGAAGTGACCGACGAGCTCAAGCGCCTGATGAAGGAGTTCGAGAAGGAACTCGCGATTCTCAAGGGCCGTGTTGACGGTCTGGAAGCCCGCGTGGGCGAGCTGGAATCCACCCAGTTCTCCACCACCACCAAGCTGAAGGGCAAAAGCACCTTCGTGATTGGTGCCAACTCCTTCGGCGGTGATGCCAAGCAACTCAACATTTCTCAAGGTGATGAGTTGATTGGAGGAGTCCCTGCTGGTCTTCTGGGTCGGCTTGTTGATCAGCGCTTTGAAAATGTAGACGATCGAAAAAAAGCTAAGGAAGCCTTGAAAAAGGGCGGCAAGATTAAGTTGGCTAATGGCAATGAAATTGAAGTAACCAAGGCTGATTTGGCTGATAAAGCTGCTGCCAATCTTGGTGCAGCCGTTTTCAACTACGACCTTCAGCTGGAACTCCTGACCAGTTTCACCGGTAAGGATCTCCTCAAGACCCGTCTGCGCACCGGTAACTTCCAGAACAGCGCTTTCGGCTTTAATGCGCCGACTGGAATCGGAAGCCCCTTTGGTGGTCAATTCAAAACTCCCTCAGGCATGGAAGCTGCCTTTGAGGAAGGAGTTGCCGGTAACGCCATCATTGTTGACCGACTCTTTTATCAATTCCCCCTCGGCAGTAATTTCACTGTCACTGCCGGTGGTCAAGTCCGTCAGGACGACATGCTGGCTGTGTGGCCGAGTGCTTATCCAGCTGACACCGTCCTCGACTTCTTCACCTATGCCGGTGCTCCGGGTACTTACAACCTGAACCTCGGTTCCGGTGCTGGTATCTGGTGGGAGAACGATGGCTTCAGCGTGAGTGCCAACTACGTGTCGAGCAACGGCAACGAGTCAGACCCAAGGATCGCTGGTATCGCCACTGATGGAGCCTCGGGAACTGGAACCGTTCAAATCGCTTACGCCAAGGACAACTGGGGCCTTGCAGCTGCCTACAACTACAGCTCCGAGAACTTCGGAAACATGTATCAGGGCACTGCGACACCGCTTGCGACTGAAGTCGGCGGTCTCGGTAACACCAACTCCGTGGGTGTCAGTGCTTACTGGTCTCCTGAAGACCCAGGTTGGATTCCTTCAATTTCCGTCGGTTGGGGTCTGAACTCAACCAGCGGTACTAACGACTCCACCCTGTTTGGCTATGACTTCGACTCAGCCACCACTCAGTCCTGGTCTGTGGGTCTTCAGTGGGCCGATGTGTTCCTGAAGGGCAACATGGCTGGTATGGCTGTCGGTCAGCAGGGCTTTGTAACAGCCCTGGATCTCTCGAACGACGGCGACCGGTTCAGAAGTGCTTCGGATGTCGAAGAGACTCTGGTTCGTGACGGTCAGTACGCCTGGGAATGGTGGTACATGTTCCAGGTCACCGACAACATCACGGTCACCCCTGCGATCTTCTATCTCAGCCGTCCTTTCGGAACGACAACCCAGGGTGAAACCTTCAATCAGTTCGGCGGTCTTGTGAAGACCACTTTCCAGTTCTGATTTCAGCAGCGAAGGCTGGATTTGGATCCGTCTGATCCAGCCTTGCGTGTCTCATCCCTCTCCACTTTTTGAGTGGAGAGGGTTTTGTGGACAGCTTGTACAGCGGCCTCCTGTGCAAGCTGTGTCCTCACCATTAAGTTCTGGCTGGACAGAAATGTCCTATCCCTCAATTTTTGGTGTGAGGAATCCAATGAAACTTTTCCAGCAACTGCTGGTGGCACCTGCAGCCCTGGGCCTTCTGGCTCCCATGGCCGCCAACGCCACTGAGCTGAACATCAACGGTGTGTCCGACTACGCCGAGTCCGGCGAGCAGGTCACCAGCATCACTCAGTTCTCCGATGTGTATCCCACCGACTGGGCATACCAGGCACTGAGCAACCTGATCGAGCGCTACGGCTGCGTCGCTGGTTATCCCAACGGCACTTACCGCGGCAACCGGGCAATGACCCGCTTTGAAGCGGCTGCCCTGCTGAATGCCTGTCTCGACCGCGTCACCGAAGTGACCGACGAGCTCAAGCGCCTGATGAAGGAGTTCGAGAAGGAACTCGCCATCCTCAAGGGCCGTGTTGACGGTCTGGAAGCCCGCGTGGGCGAGCTGGAAGCGACCCAGTTCACCACCACCACCAAGCTGAAGGGTCAAACCACCTTCGTGACTGGTGCTGTGACCGCCGGCGGTGACGACGGTTCCAAGTACATCTACGACACCAACGCCACCTACTTCGACGACTCTGCTGACGCTGTCAAGCAGATCGGCAAGGTGCAGCGCAAGAACCGCAACACCAAGTTCAACAAGAACGGCACCAACGGTGGAGCCAACGCCTACAACCGCAACTACGGCGCCTTCACTTTCAACTATGACCAGCGCCTGAAGCTGAACACCAGCTTCACCGGTAAGGACCTGCTGGTTGCCCGTCTGCGTACTGGTAACTTCAGCAAGAGCGGTAACGGCAACGCCTTCGGTGGTTCCGGTGTGAACCTGACCGCTCTCGACATCGCCACCGACTCCGGTGTGCAGGACGAGAAGGCCAACATCGTCACCCTCGACCGTCTGTTCTACAAGTTCCCGGTTGGCAAAGAGTTCACCGTGATCGCCGGTGCACTGGCTCGTAACACCGAGTCCATCGCTCTCTGGCCTTCTGTTTACAACAAGGGTGCCTCCAAGATCCTCGACTGGACTGCTCTGATGGGCACCAGCGGTGTTTACAACAAGGAGACCGGACAGCTGATCGGTGCCTACTGGAAGCAGAAGGTCGACAAGGGCCAGAACGCTTTCAGCGTGTCTGTCAACTACGTTGCTGACGACGGCAACGGCAACTCCACCGATCCCACCACTGGTGGTTTCCTGACCGACAACTCCGAGGCCAGCTTCCTGGCTCAGATCGGTTATGCCGGTCCTCAGTGGGGTCTGGCGTTCGGTTACCGCTACGGCCAGTGCGACAGCGGCAACGGCTATCGCCGTGGCACCGAGTTCGCCAAGCAGGACAAGTGGAACAACAACTGCTTCTATCAGCCCACTAAGACTGTCAACGTTGACGGCACCAAGTACGCCGTCCCCAACGGTGATCCCAAGAAGCGTGGTGGTGCTTCCACCAACAGCTACGCGCTGAACGCCTACTGGCAGCCCGAGAACCCTGGTTTCATCCCTTCCATCTCTGTGGGCTGGGGCATCAACCAGAACACCACCAGCAACAAGGTTGGCGGCACTCCCGTCAACAGCCAGAGCTGGATGGTTGGCCTGAAGTGGGACGACGTGTTCCTGAAGGGCAACGACCTCGGCTTCGCTGTGGGTCAGCCCACCTTCGCCACCGGCCTCGAGTCCTGCGACGGCAAGCGCAGCGACAAGCGTGAAGTTTGTGGTTCCACCCCCTTCGACGGCAACTACGTCTTCGAACTGTTCTACAACTTCCAGGTCACCGACAACATCAAGGTCACCCCTGCGATCTTCTACCTGTCCCGCCCCATGGGTCAGTACACCAACAACCTGGTGGAGAACGGTCAGGGCTACGACGGTCAGTTCAACGTGTTCGGCGGTCTGATCCAGACCACCTTCAAGTTCTGATCTGACATCAGCACGATCTCTTGGGTCCGTTTGTACGGGCCCTCGAGATTCTTTTCCTCACATCATTCACTTTTCACACACTTTGATTCCCCCTCAATTCGAGGGGGTTTTTTATTGACTGTTGACTAGACCATCAATCAACGCTCTGTCCAAGAAGCGCTGATGATTGGATGGGTTGAAAGGAGCGCGAGCCCAGGGTTTGCTATGGCGATTGCCCCAGACATCACAGCCCTCGTGGGACGCACTCCCATGGTGCGGCTTAATCGCTTGCCCAAGGCCTGGGGATGCTCTGCTGAAATCGTGGCCAAGTTGGAAAGCTTCAACCCAACGGCGTCGGTGAAGGATCGGATTGCCGGGGCCATGGTGGAGGCTGCTGAAAGCGCTGGCACCATTGCACCTGAGCGAACTGTTTTGGTGGAACCCACCAGTGGAAACACCGGAATCGCCTTGGCAATGGTGGCAGCGGCCCGTGGTTATCGGCTGATTCTCACGATGCCCGACACGATGAGTACCGAACGCAGGGCGATGCTCAGGGCCTATGGGGCTGAGCTGCAGCTCACACCAGGTATGGAGGGCATGCAGGGGGCCATTGAGCGGGCGCGGGAGTTGGTGAAGGAGATCCCTGGTGCCTATCTCCTCCAGCAGTTCGATAACCCCGCGAACCCTGCGGTGCACGCAGCATCCACAGCCGAAGAGATCTGGGCTGATACGGAGGGTGTCCTGGATGCTCTGGTGGCCGGGGTGGGGACCGGGGGAACCATCACCGGTTGCGCCCGAGTGCTGAAAGAGCGTCAGCCCAAGCTTTCGGTGGTCGCCGTGGAGCCAGCTGCCAGTCCGGTGTTGGCTGGTGGCGTTGCTGGACCCCATCGTCTGCAGGGAATCGGCGCTGGCTTTATTCCGCCCGTTCTGGAGATGGATCTGATCGATGAGATCATCGCGGTCAGCGACGATGAGGCCATGGATGTCGGTCGGCGTCTTGCTCGGGAAGAGGGGTTGCTTTGCGGGGTGAGTAGTGGTGCCGCGGTGGCCGCTGCGCTGCGACTGGGGCAACGCCCGGTCATGGAGGGATGCCGGATCGTGGTGATCTTGGCCAGTTTTGGAGAGCGCTATCTCTCTACACCGATGTTCAGCACTGCGGCGCCTCTTCCAGCACGCCGGGACGCTCAGCTGTGACTCTGATGCCCAACACGCTCGATCCCTACGCCGTTCTCGAGGTGTGCTCCACGGCGACTCAGGCTGAACTCAAGGCCTCTTACAGGCGCCTGGTGAAGCAGCACCACCCCGATGCCGGTGGGTCAGAGGAACGAATCCTGGCGCTGAATGCCGCCTGGGAACAACTGGGGGATCCCGAGAGTCGCCGCGCCTTCGACACGAGCAGGAGACCTGCGGAGGTGGCCAGAGACGAGGCAAGGGCTCGTGGGGCACGCAATGCTCGCGCCAGTCAGGTGGCACGGCAGGCCAGCGGGCGAGCGAGTCACGCTGACGAAGATCTGGCCACCTGGTTGAGGAAGGTCTACTCCCCGATCGATCGCCTGCTCGGCCAGGTGATCAATCCCTTCGCCGCTGAACTCCGGGCCTTGTCGGCTGATCCCTATGACGATGCCTTGATGGAGGCGTTCTGTACTTATCTCGAACAGAGCCGGAGCCGGCTTAATAAGGTGAAGACCTTGTTTCAATCCATCCCAACCCCGGCTTCGGCGCGTGGATTTGGTCTGAGCGTCTACCACTGTTTCTCGCAGGTGGAGGATGCGGTGACGGAGTTCGAGCGCTACACGATGGGCTACGTGGACAGTTACCTCCACGACGGTCGCGAGATGATTCGCGAAGCCAGGCAGCGTCGCAAGCGTCTCCAAGACGAACGTCGACGCTTGGAGATCTGATGGGAGCGGGAGCGTTTCGGGCGCTGCTGCTGCTGCTCTGGGTACTGTCCACGGCCGCGGATCGGCTGTGGTGGTCGCGCCACGGCGGCTTGCCCGCCTGGGATCAGGCCGACTATCTCAACAGTGCCCTGGATCACGGTCGGGCCCTTGGCCTGCTCCCGGGAGGTGGCTGGCAGGGCTGGCAGGCCCTTCTCGATCTCTCTCCAAAAATTCCGCCTCTCGGTTCTCTGGTGAATGGTGCTGTCATCGCCGTGAGCGGTGATGCCCCGGCTCAAGCTGCCTGGAGCCTCAGCCTTTGGAACGGTTTGTTGCTGTTGGCCACTGCGGGTTGGGCTCTCTCGCTTCGCTCCCCGCAGCGTTTGGCCAGGGAGTTTGCGTTGCTGGTCGCTGCGGCTGTCGCGCTGACGCCAATGCTGCTGGAATTGCGGACGGACTATCTGCTGGAGCTGCCTCTCACTGCTTGCGTGACCCTGGCGCTGTGGCGCTTGGGCTGCTGGTTGGATCCAACGCGGCCGTCATCCTGGTGGCAGGCTTTCGTTGCAGCCCTGGCGGTTTCGGCGGCGTTGCTGGTGAAGCAGAGTGCTTTGCTCGTGTTAATCCCTGCCTGCGCCTGGGTTTTGGTTGTTGCCCTGCGCTCAGGCGTGCGTCGCCAAGCGCAACTGGCGTTGGGGCTGGCTGTGGTGACCCTCAGTCTCCTGCCTTGGCTGCGCCACAACTGGATCACGACCCTGGGGGGCACCAACCGTGCGGTGATCGAGTCGGCGGCTCGGGAGGGTGACCCCGGTGTGCTGACCTTGGCCGGCTGGTTCTGGTACCCCCGTCTGATTCCTGATCAGATCGGCTGGGTGTTGCTGGTGATCGGTCTATCGGGTTTGCTGCTCTTGCTGCAGCAACGACGCTCAGGGCTTGTGGCTCCGCCCCGGGACGGTTCTGATCGCCTCCAGGCTTGGATTTGGCTGGTGGGGATATTGGTGCTGGGCTGGCTGTTCACGAACCTCAGCCCGAACAAAGATTCGCGATACATCGCACCATTGCTGCCACCCCTGCTGTTGCTGCTGAGTCGGGGCTGGTTGCAGTGGGGGCTCTGGCTTCGGCGTCGCTGGCCAGTGCAGGCGCGCTGGTTGCCGGGTTTGGCCCTGGCGGCAGGAGGCCTGGCCGCATCCACCCCTGCCTGGATCCAGCAGTCGGCACGGTTGCAGAACCGTCATCAAGGCCCCTTGGAAGCGATTGTGCTGCGTGCGGGAGGTGGCGTGCCTGGCGCTGAGCCGAGCACCTTGATCGTGGTGCCGAGCACCCCTGACCTGAATCAGCACAACGTCAGCTACTACGGGCGCCGCAATGGAGGCCAGTTGGTGGGGCGTCAGCTCGGCGGCAGCCTCGATCACGTGCAACCGGTGTTGGATCATGCCGAGCTAGTGCTGCTGGCGGAGGGCGATCAGGGATCGGTTCGCAAGGCCGCCCGCCGGCTCGATCGCGCCGTTCGCAAGGCCGGGGTCTTTGACCGTGTAGACACTTTCTCCCGTCCAGGAGGAGGGAGCTATTCCCTGTGGCGTCGGCGTGCTGATGCCCCTGTCTCGCCTGGGTTCGATCAACGCTTCCCCGCGTTGGCATCTGCCCTGGAACGAGGGCCATCTGGGCTGGATTCGATCTTCAGCAGCGTGGCGATCGAACACATGCTCGATGGCCATTTCCTCTACAGGGGCCCTACGCGCGAGGCAGCCTTCGCCCGGCTCAGGGCTGATCCTGAGGATCGTCAGGCCAGGTGGACATTGGCGTTGTTGGCTGTGCTGGCCAACCGCCCGATGGAGGCTTCCAGAGAGTTCGCCGCTTTGGAGCAGGCTCTTCCGGATAACCCCTGGCCCAGTGCGTTTCGTGCTGTGGTGTTGCTGGCCGGGTGGGACCCAGGCAAGGCGGCGTCTGTGGCTGCTGCTGCTAGGGAGCTGCATAGCAACCAGCCGGTTCTGATGGTGCTGGATGCTGCAGGGTCGGCGCTGTCAGGAGCGATCTGGCGGATTCCGGAGGCTTTTCGAAGTCTTCCCGAGGCCATTCGTGTGATCGAGCAATCGCTCGACCCTCAGGAGAACGCCTCGAGCTGATCCATCCGCAGCCATACGTCGGGCACGGGTCTGCGCCAACGCACCTGGCCATAGGTCCCTTTCACCACAAGAAGTTCTCCGGGCCCTTCGAAGATGTAGGCCGGTGGATGCGGGTCACTGGCACCCGCTTCCGTGCTGCCCTCATAAGCCGCTCTGTTCACGCGCACTAGAGCACCTTTTTTTAATGCAGGGGTGGCTTTCGCGGCTGGAGCGGGGCTCGACGGTGTCTCGGCCATCACGGGTCGGTCGTTGTTCGCCAGGCTAGAACCCTTGCACGCATCGCCAGCCCTCCTGTTGGACAACGGCCTTTCGCTTTATCTGGTGGCTTTTGGTGGTCTCCTGCTCGTGTCGGTGCTCCTCGATGACCTGGCGGCGAGGGTGCGGGTGCCGGGAATCCTCATGGTGCTTCTGCTCGGTCTGCTGATCGATAACCAGGTGGAGGTGTCCAACACGCGCGAGCTCACGCTGCTGAGCCTGGACCATGCCCAGCAGATCACCCAGGCGGCGCTCGTGCTGGTGTTGTTTTTTGGCGGGCTGACCACCAATTGGAGTGAGGTGCGGGGGGTGATCAAGCCAGCTGCGCGCCTCGCCACCATCGGGGTGTTGATCACAGCCGCGTTGATCACCGCCGTGGGGATCGGTTTTGATTTGGCCCGAGGAGGCGAAGCCCTTGCGCAGATGGTGCCGCGCAATCTCTTTATCGGAGCGATGGTGGCCAGCACGGACGCGTCGGCGGTGCTGGCACTCCTCAGGCCCCTGCAGGGCCGTCTGCCCCAGCCGCTGATGGATCTGATCGAATGCGAATCGGGGTTCAATGATCCGATGGCTGTGGTGCTGGCCGGTCTTGCTCTTGCGCTTGTCGGTGGAGAAGGGGTCGGTGCTGGCGTACTGGTGACCGATCTGGTGCGCCAGTTTCTGCTTGGAATCCTGATCGGCTTCCTGGGCGGAAGCCTCACCGTGCAGCTTCTCGGCACCCGCATGGGCCTGAACCAGGCCTCGATGCTGCCTGTGGTGAGCTTGGCGCTCCTGATGGTGCTTAGCGGGGGCACCTCTCTGCTGGGAGGCAGCCCGCTGCTGGCGGCCTATGTGGCAGGGCTGGTGCTGGGCAACAGCGACAGCCTGGATCAAGCGGTTCTGGAGGAAGCGCATTCGAGCTACGCCAAGATGGCTGAGCTGCTCCTGTTCCTGTGCATGGGACTGGTCGTTGCCCCTCAGGATGTGGTTTATGCGGCCGGGATGGCCTTCCTGCTGTTTTTGGTGATGCAGCTTGTCCGCCTGGTGATGGTGCACCTCTTGCTTTGGCGAACATCCTTCAGCTCAGCTGAACGGATCTTTGTTTGCTGGGCTGGACTGCGAGGGGCCGTGCCGATCGCTTTGGCCATCAATGCCTGGTCTTCGGGGGTGAGCTGGGGCGTCTTGATGCCTCCTCTGGCTCTGGCGGTGGTGCTTTACGGCCTGTTCGTTCAGGGCTTTGCCCTGGTTCCTCTCGCTCGGCGCATGCAACTCACCCTTCCGGATCCCGGCGCTGATTCTTCTTCGACTGCCTAACCTCGAGCACCGTTTCTCTGCGCTCACCTTCCATGCGTCTCCTGCTGATCGGATGCACAGGCCTGGTTGGGCGTGGGCTGATTCCTCTCTTGCACGAGGCTGGCCATGAACTCACCTTGGTGAGTCGCAGGCCTGCCTCCGCGGTTGGCCTGCCCGACGGCATTGCCTCCCAGCTGCACTGGATTCAGGCCGATCCTGCCGCACCCTCCAGCTGGGCCTCCTCAGCTGCACTGACCCAGGCTCTCGCAGCCTGTGATGGGGTTGTGAATCTGGCCGGTGAGCCGATCGCAGAACAACGCTGGACGCCCCAGCATCTGCGCCTGCTCGAATCCAGCCGGCTAGAGACCACGCGCTCTCTCGTTAAGGCGATGGCTGCGCTCGACACACCCCCGTCCGTTCTTGTGAATGCATCGGCGGTTGGCTATTTCGGCACCAGTGCCAACGCCCAGTTCGAGGAGACCAGTGCTCCCGGTTCCGATTTTCTGGCGGGTCTCTGCCAGCGCTGGGAAGAGGCGGCCGCGGCGAAGCCGAACGCCACCCGGCTGGTTGTGCTGCGCATCGGCATTGTGCTGTCGGCAGACGGCGGGGCGCTCGCGAAGATGCTTCCCGTCTTCCGGACTGGATTCGGTGGACCGATCGGGTCGGGGCAGCAATGGATGAGCTGGATCGAGCGCGGTGATCTCTGCCGCATGATCCAGAGTGCTCTGGAACAGCCCTCCTGGTCGGGAGCGATCAATGCCGTCGCCCCTGAGCCGGTCTCGATGGCCGACTTCGCTTCGGGGCTTGGACGCTGCTTGGGGCGTCCCAGTCTCTTGCCTGTCCCCGGTCCCGTCCTCCAGCTGCTGCTCGGCGATGGCGCTCAGGTGGTGTTGGAAGGCCAGCGGGTGGGCTCCATGCGTTTGAAGGAGCTTGCGTTCAGTTTCCGTTGTCCGTCGCTTGACGCTGCACTCGCCGCTGCCACCAGCTCCAGCAGCCGTTGATCAAGGCTGAGGCGATCAACAAACCGATCGCTGGGGTGAACAGGGGCTCCCAGAGGCGCTGGAACTGACGCATGGGGGCCTCAACCCCCTGGCTACTCCCCAGAATCGCCAAGGCGAACCAGCCGGCACCGCCCAGAACCAGAAAAACGTCAAGCACCAACACACGGTCGAGCCAGCGTTTCCAGAGCGGTTCCTGCAACGGTGGAGTCATGGCGGCTGCTGAACTAAATCGGAAATGGCTTGGGCCATCCTGGCGCCTCCTCCGGCGGGGCCAAGCCGTAACAAAGCCTGTTGTTGACATTGCCGCTGCAGATCCAAATCGAAGCGGCTCTTTTCGAGGAGTTCGATGGCCAGCCTCGCCGAGGCTTCCAGGGTGGCGATGTCCCCAGGTTCCCCCTGGGCACAGAACACCGTGGGTCCGAGCAAGCGTCGCTGGGCTTCGGCGAATCCCGCGGTGAACTGGGGGCCTCGGCCAGCGAGCTGCAAGACAGGGCGTGCCAGTCCCACCGCCTGTTCCGCTGCCGTTCCAGCCATGCACACCAACAGATCCGAGCTGTGCAAAACGGCCGCGAATAGGCCGCGGCGTAGATGGATGCGGCGCGGTCCCCGCTGGAGCTGCATGCCAGAACCGTCGGATGCCTCGGTCAGGTCCCAACCCCAGGGTTGCACCAGGGCGTGCAGGGATGGGTCGTCGAGGGAGGACACGAGCGCCAGATCAACCTCAAGCACTCCTTGCCTGAAGAGCTCGCTGGGCAAGTGCTCGATCATCTGCAGAAGCAGAGAAAGATTTTGCTCAAGCTCCGGCCGGCGGCTTCCTGGGAGTAGGCCGAGCCGTCGCTGAGCGGCAGGCAATCTCCCCGCATCGGCCAGTACCGGATCCATGAAGGGATTGCCGAGAAAGCGCACCTCCCGGGCCAGTTGAGCACTGAGATCATCGGCTGTGCATTGATCCCGGCTGAAGACGGCATGAAAGCGTCGGCTCTGGAGGCAGGTGGCGCAGGGCCATGGCAAACGCAGTCGGCCCTCGTAATGGCTGGAGTAGGCCACGAGATAGGTGGCCACGGGGCGCCGGCACAGCCAGGCCGCCATCACCGGAATCACATCGCCCACCACCACCACCACGTCGTAGCGATGGCCGACACGCAGCAGCCGCACCAATCGGCGCAGCAGATAAACCACCTGCCCTTGGATCAGTTCAGTCATCCGCCCGCGCAGGCTGGTGTAGCCCAGCCCACCGGTACTGAATTCCTGAGTGCCGCCGATCAGGCCAATGCCCGCATCCCGGTAGGGCTGACCCCGCCCCACCAGGGGGAGAGCCTCCACGGTGTGCCCCCTGTTCGCCAGTGCCTTGGCCAGCAGTGATCCTGATAGATCTTCACCGTGACCGTTGCTGAGCAGGAGCAGGCGCCCCATCTCAGAGCTCCAGCCAGGCCTTCACTTTCAGCAGAGCAGGCCACTCCGGGCGACGCTTCAATCCATCATCGATCGACTCGCGCAGATCACCGGCCACGTCGGGTGCCACGGCTAGAACCTGCTGGACCACCTCAATGTGGTCGCGCACACCCTTGGCTTTGGTCTCAAGCATGGCCAGGCAGAGGTTGATGCGCGCCTGCGGGTCTTGAGGGTTCAGCTTGACCGCCATTCGTCCTGATCGCAGGGCGTCGTCCGGCTGTTCACAGAGCAGTTGAAGCCAAGTCAGGCAGGTCCAACCAGCCGATTGTCTTGGTGCTGCGGCGGTGATCGTCTCGAAATCCCCAAGAAGGTCTGCTGCAGGCTCACCGTCCTGATAGCGGGCCATCGCCTGTTGGAAAAGGGAATCCTGGGTGTCGTCCATCGATGATCGACCGATACAGCAATCCGTTCAGATTCCCACAGCAGGCCGAGGGAGCGGCCGGTTTTAAACCGCGAAGGAGCTGCCGCAGCCACAGGTTTGGGTGGCATTGGGATTGGTGAAATTGAAGCCGCCACCGATCAGTGCTGTGCTGAAGTCGAGCTGCATTCCGTAGATGTAAAGCAGGCTTTTCGGATCGCAGATCACGCGGAAGCTCTGGCCGTCAGAGGCCACGTATTCATAGCTTTCGTCATCGCTTTGGGTGTCTGAAGCCGGCACGAAATCCATCGTGTAGCTCATGCCACTGCATCCACCAGAACGCACACCCACTCGCAACACCTGGTTGTCACCCTGTTCGCTGCAGAGCTTGGCCAACTGCTGCATGGCCGGTTCAGTGATGAGGATTCCCTTGCCGTCTTTTGCGGTGTGCGCCGGCGCAGTGCTTGGGGTGGAGGTCATGGAAAACACAGGCTCGTTCCCTCACTCTATGGAGGCTCATACATAGAGTCGCCTGAGTTGTGCAGATCATGTGCGGGTCGCGATCGTCGGTTCCGGTCTCGCCGGCCTCTCCGCTGCTGTGGATCTGGTCGATGCCGGTCATGAGGTGAACCTCTATGAAGCTCGGCCTTTCATGGGCGGCAAGGTGGGCAGCTGGGTGGATGAGGGCGGCAACCACATTGAGATGGGCTTGCACGTGTTCTTTTTCAACTACGCCAATCTCTTTGCACTGATGCGCAAGGTGGGCGCCTTCGAGAATCTGCTGCCGAAGCAGCACACCCATCTGTTTGTGAACAAGGGCGGGGATCTGCGGGAACTGGATTTTCGCTTTCCGATCGGTGCCCCCTTCAACGGCCTCAAGGCGTTCTTCACAACGCCGCAGCTGAGCTGGATCGACAAGCTGCGCAATGCCCTGGCCCTGGGAACCAGCCCGATCGTGCGCGGTTTGGTGGATTACGAGGGGGCGATGCGCACCATCCGAGCGCTCGACTCCGTGAGCTTCCAAGATTGGTTTGTGGGCCATGGCGGTAGCCCCGAAAGCATCCGGCGCATGTGGAATCCCATTGCCTATGCCCTGGGCTTCATCGACTGCGAGGCGATCTCAGCGCGGTGCATGCTCACCATTTTCATGATGTTTGCGGCCAAGACCGAGGCCTCGAAACTCAACTTGCTGAAGGGATCACCCCACCGCTGGCTCACGGGTCCGATCCTTGATTACATCCAGCAGCGCGGCGGCAAGCTGCATCTGCGTCACCGTGTGAAGCAGGTGGAGTACAGCGAGGGTGAATCCCCTGAAATCACAGGCCTGCAGCTGGGAACGCCCGAAGGAGAGATCCGTGTTGAGGCCGACGCTTACCTGGCTGCCTGTGATGTGCCAGGAATTCAGAAGCTGCTGCCGAAGGAGTGGAACCGTTATCCCCAGTTCGAAGCCATCCATCAGCTGGAGGCGGTGCCTGTGGCAACGGTTCAACTTCGTTATGACGGCTGGGTGACCGAACTGGGTGATGCCCAGGAGGCGCAACGCCGGGATGTGGCGCATCCAGCAGGTTTGAACAATCTGCTGTATACCGCCGATGCCGATTTCAGCTGCTTTGCCGACCTGGCCCTGGCCAGCCCCGAGGATTACCGCAAGGAAGGTGAAGGCTCTCTGCTTCAGTGCGTGCTCACACCGGGTGATCCCTGGATTCCCAAGTCAGTCGACGAAATCGTTGCCCATACCGACCGTCAGGTGCGCGAGTTGTTCCCCTCGGCCCGCAATCTCAAGCTCACCTGGAGCAATGTGGTGAAACTGGCTCAGTCGCTTTACCGCGAAGCTCCTGGCATGGAGCCTTACAGGCCTGAACAGAGCACCCCGGTGAACAACTTCTTCCTAGCCGGGAGCTACACCCGTCAGGACTACATCGATTCCATGGAGGGAGCCACGATGAGCGGACATCTCGCCGCTGCCGCCATCCTGAGGAAGCCGGCCCGGCTGGCCACAAACACTGCAGTCGCCTGAACCCATGGGACGCTGGCTTGAACATTCTGTGACCACCGAGGTCAACGCTCCCGTGGACCGGGTGTGGGCTGTCTGGAGCGATCTCGAGGCCATGCCCAAATGGATGCGTTGGATCGAATCTGTGAAAACCCTTGATGATCCCGAACTCACCGACTGGACGCTTGCCGCTCAGGGGTTTCGTTTTCACTGGAAGGCACGCATCACCCAGCGCGTCGAAGCGCAGCAACTGCACTGGGAATCCGTCGGTGGCCTGCCGACGAAAGGTGCTGTTCGTTTCTACGTTGAGCAGCCGGGACGTACCGCGGTGAAGCTCACGGTCACCTACGAGCTTCCCGGGGTCTTGGCACCACTGATGGAACCCAGCATTCTGGGTGGGATTGTTACCAAGGAGCTTCAGGCAAACCTTGATCGTTTCCGAGATCTGGTTGAGCGCGAACAGGCATCCGGGGGCTGAACCTCGTCCCCGAAGAGGCTCTGGTCGTGCTGTTGTGCGAGGGGTGAGCTTGGCAGGACTGCTTTGGATCCTGATCAGCGCTTGCGGCAGTGACTCAACTCAGAACGCTGCTCCTGGGTTAAAGCCGCCTGTGGCTAAGGACGTTGCCTCGAAACCCTCCAAGGACCGTCCTGATCGGCTGGCACCGCCCACCTCCTTTGTGCCCTTGCCCAGTCTCGAGCAGGTGCTGAGCGCCGTGCCTGATGGCCGCCCAGATCCCTTCGCTCCCGTGGTTGTTGCTGGCTCCCCTGCAGCCACTGATCCCAGGGCATCCGATGCTGATCAACCGCCGAGCCTTGGGCTTCAGGTTCAAGGGGTGCTGGCGGTTGGTGGTCAGCGTCGCGCCCTGGTGACCACATCAGAAGGCTCAGGACCGGTCTGTGTCGGCGAAAGAGGTCGTTGCCCTGGCGAGTCGAGCGGCTTATTGCCAGTGGGATGGGTGGTTCAGGCCATCGACTTGCGCCGGGGTTGCCTCACCGTTTCGGTGGCCGGTCAAAGCGAATCTCCGTTCTGCATTGCCTGAACACAAGCCATCACCAGACCTTCGAGATCATGGGGATGAGCTTCCTGGTCCACACGGCCCAGCAGCTTGCGGCAACGATCACTTGTTTGCGGACCGATCGACACCACGGCAGCCCGTTTGAGCTTGGCCGTCGCCTCCTCCTCCCCCATGCTCTGTGCCAGCAGGTGTGTGGTGTGCAGCACCGTTTTGCCGCTGGTGAAACAGATGGCATCCACTGTCCCGGCTCGCAACGCATCCAGCGTTGCTGCTGGGATCGCCTTCGGACAGCGGGACTCATAAGCCGGCACCTCCACAACCCGCGCGCCGGCTTCACCGAAAGCTTCTGCCAGCACCGTGCGCCCACCGCTCTGAACGCGTGGCAGCAGGATGCGCAGCCCCCAGCCAGACACCGGGAAGTGTTCAATCAGGCTGTCGGCGACAAACTCGGGGGGCACAAAATCCGCTTCCGAGCCCAGCTCTTCCAGCCGCCTGGCGGTCTTGCGTCCCACCGCTGCAATTTTGAGGCTGCTCGGTCGATGGGACAGGGTCTTCCCCTGCTGTTGCAGCCGCTCTTCAACGGCATTCGCGCCGTTCGCACTGGAGATGATCAGCCAGTGGAATGTGTCCCATTCAGCGAGAGCATCGTCGAGGGCACCCCAGTGATCCGGAGGGCCGATCTCCAGAGCCGGTAAATCGAGAACCTTGGCACCGAGCGCTTCGAGCAGTCGGCGGCCTTCACTTTGCTGCTCCATTGCCCGGGTCATCACCACCGTGCGTCCCTGCAGGGCAGGGGCCTGGCGTTCCGTCATTGCCCACTCCCCTCCAGCTTCACAATCCCGCTCACCTGGGCTTGAAGCGCTCCGGCCTCTTCGGCACGGTTCTGTTGATGGAGCTTGTCGATCGCTGCGCGGAAGCTGGCGCGCGCACCGTCGATATCACCACCCATCAGACGCGCGACGGCAAAGTTCTGGTGGCTTTCCGCGTGATCGGGATTGAGCTCGAGCGAACGCTCATAGGCGCGCAGGGATGCGGCAAGGTCGCCCCGTCGTCGTTCCATCAGGCCGAGGTTGTACCAGGCCAGCGCTACTTCAGGGGCACGCTGGCAGGCTGTGGTGGTGAGCTGAATCGCCTCATCCAGCTGATTGGCCTGCATCAGCAATGCGGCCAGGTTCAGCCGGGCGCCGAGGCTCAAACGCACATCCAAGGCCAGCTCCAGCGCCTGTCTGTAGTAGCTCTCGGCAGCGTCAGCGTCCTCAGGTGCCAAGGCGATCCCCAGATTGAGCAGCAACTCGTAGCGCTCAGCCGTTCTTCCTGCTCCATCTGGCAGCTGCTCGAGCCCTTTGCGCAGGAGATTCACGCCTCGCTCATGGTTGCCACTGCTTACCTCCAGTGCCCCGAGCTTGGTGCATGCATAGGGATCATTCGGCTGATCCTCCAGCCACTGCTCCATCGAACGTCGCAGTCGCTCGGCCTTGTCGCTCTGGTTCAGGAGTTCAGGGCGGTAGCCGTCGTGCAGCAGCGCGGGTTCAGCGCAGTTCGCCACCCGCCAGTGCGATTCCTGCTGCAGGATTTCGCTCACGCTGTCGTCAATCATCGAGTGATAAGGCCGACTCCAGCGGATTCGGGGATCCCGTCGGAACAGTCGGCTCACATTGGAATAAGGGGCCATGGCAGCACCCAGTTCATGGCGAAGCAGATTGATCACCAGAACATCGGGTTGCGCCATCAGGGCTCGGATCGCCGGGATGGCCTCTGCGCGCAGGCGTTCATCGGCATCCAGCACCAGCACCCAGTCCCCCTTCACGTGCTCGAGTGCCGCGTTTCTCGCTGGTGCGAAGTCCCCGGGCCAGTCCATCCGTTCCACCCGGGCGCCAGCAGCTTCAGCCAGCGCGACTGTGTTGTCCGTTGAGCCGGTGTCGATCAGAACCATCTCGTCGACGAAGCCTTTCACCGAGTTCAGGCAGGCATCGATGCGCTTGGCTTCGTCGCGGACGATCATCGAGAGGCTGAGCATGACGTCGTCCCGCACTGGCGCCGAGATTAGAGCCGTTCAGTCAGTGAATTCGGTCTCCAGCTCCAGCGTGTGCTCGTCCCCCAGCAACTGGCTCATCAGCCTCTGCTGGGCATCAGCCATCTGCCCGGGGCTGTAGGCGGCAGGGATTGTGTCGGGAAGAAGCGCTCGCAGGCTTTCCCATCGGTAGGGGCAGCCATACACAGCCATCCCCGCCAGGCGGTTCAGCCTCAGAAGCTGGCGGATGGCTGCCGGCCATGGGTCATCACGATCGCGGCCTGCGCGGAATGGATTGCCGCGCAGAAACAGCTGCAACAAGACCGGTCCATCACCGAGCCGATCCAGAGCCAAAGGATTGTCACCCTGAGGAGGTTCATGCCAGGGGCTGATTCCGAGGTCATGGCAGATGATCGGCCTGAATCCGCGGCTGTTAGGCCAGCTGATGGCTGGAGCATCAGGGCGCAAGCAAGGGCAGGCGAGTACCCCATCCACGCGGATCAGGGTCACACCACCACCAGCGGGTGGATGCACCGGAGTCATTCCCTGTTGTTCGAGGGTTTCGCTCACCAACTCGAGGGCGAGCTGGCGCTCGTTTGAGGTTTCTCCTGCATCAAGCGGTGAAGCACCTTCGTTTCTGGATTGGGCCCCGCTGCAGCGTTGCAGGGCGTCACGACGTCTCTGTAGAGATTGCTCGAGGCGCAGGGAGGGAATGCGTCCGCTGTCGAGGGCTGCACAGACAGCGTCAATGGCCTTGTCGGCATCGGCGGGCATCAGGATCAAATCCGCCCCGGCTTCGAAAGCCTGCACTGCAGCCTCCCCGGGACCTACCAGACCTGTGATCGCCTCCATCACTAGGGCATCGGTGACGATGAGTCCCTGGAAATCAAGAGAATCTCTGAGCAGGTCGGTCAGCACCCTGGGGGAGAGGGTCGCGGGCCGCTCGGCATCAAGGGATGGAATCACCAAATGCGCGGTCATCACGCTGTCTACCCCTGCAGCGATAAGCCGGCGGAACGGCCTCAGTTCAATTTGCTCGAGCCGCTCCCGCGAATGCCTCAGCACCGGCAGCTCCAAATGGGAATCCTGGGCTGTGTCGCCGTGTCCAGGGAAATGTTTGGCGCAACCAAGAACGCCTCCGGCCTGAAGGCCGCGCTGGAATGCTTCAGCCAGCGCACCGGCGGCCTCAGGAACCTGGCCCCAAGCCCTCACGTTGATCACCGGATTGGCCGGGTTGCTGTTGACATCGCAGACCGGTGCCAACACCCAGTTGAGTCCGCATCGGCGGGCCTGGTCAGCGGTGCAGCGCCCGTAGCGTTCGGCAAGGTCCATCGCCTTTGCCGGGTCGTTTGACTGCAGACGGCCTAAGGCCATCGGCGGGACCAGCCAGGTAGCGCCTTCAAAGCGCTGACCAACCCCCTCCTCCACGTCGGCGCAGAGCAGCAGATCGTCATGATCTGCCCAGGCGCGCAGCGTTCGGCAGCGCTGCTGCAGTTCTGTGGCTGTGCCTCCCAGGAGAATCACGCCGCCAACGCCATTCGCCAGCAAGCGTTGAAGCTCCCCGTTGCTCAGTTCCCAGCGGGGGTATCGCCGTTGCTGATCGCCGGCATGACCGCTGGCCCTCACCACTAGCAGCTGGGACACCGCCCGCCGCTGCTCAGCTGCGTTCATCGTCGTGGCTGTCCTGAGCATCGTCACTGCTTGCAGGGATCTCCCCCCGCTCCTGGCGTTCACGCTCGAGGTTCCCGAGCAGTCCCAGAACGGAGGCTCCCTTCTCAAGGCCACGGTCGAGATGAAAGACCACTTCCGGTGCACGCCGCATCTGTAGACGACGACCGAGCTCCCCGCGCAGGAAGCTACTGGCTGCCTGCAGACCATCCATCACCTGGGCTTTGCCTTCAGGATCGGCCAGCACACTCACGAAGATTTTGCAGTGCTGCAGATCCCCGCTCACTTCCACCCCGGTAATGCTGATCAGCCCCTGATGCACCCGTTCATCACGGATGCCATGAATCAGCAGTTCACTCGTCTCCTTGCGGATCAGAGCTGCAACACGTTCGACCCGTCGTCCAGGAGCCATCTCAGCTCATTGGTGCTGAAGACACCATGGCACGCAATACCAATCCGAGGCTGATAAAGCCACTGATCAAGGCTCCGATCAGTGCCACTGCGGTCACGGGATTGCTGCGGCGGCGCGCCAGCGGCTCCGCAACGGAATTCAGCACGCCGAGGCTGAACGCGATCAGGTAACGCGGATAGCGGGTCACATTGACGAAGAACTCGCGCATGGCGATGGCGTTGATCCGTTTCTCATGGCTACTCTGCCGTTCCCTGCCCCGGTCTGGACATGCTGGAGCTCCATCAGTTCCGCCACTCCGCCTTCTGCTTGAAGGTGCGGATGACGCTCCACGCCAAAGACCTGAGTTTCCGTGAGGTGGAGGTCACTCCGGGACTTGGTCAACTGTCTGTTTTCCGAATGTCGGGCCAGCGACAGGTTCCGGTTCTGGTTGACGGTGATCAGGTGTTTGCTGATTCCAGTGCCATTTGCCGGTATCTCGAAACGCTGCAACCTGAGCCGGCCCTGCTTCCTTCCGATCCGCTCCAGAGGGCTCAGGTGGAGTTGATCGAAGACTGGGCGGACACCACCTTGGCCGCGTCAGCCCGGGCAGCGCTCCTGCAGGCTGCAGCCGACGACTCCCAACTCAGGCTGGCTCTCCTGCCCGATGATCTGCCGGCGCCCCTGCGACAGGTCATGTCCGGGGTCCCAGGTGGGTGGTTGAGCTCCCTGGAGGATCTGCTCGGCCAAGAGCAGAGGGCGTCCATGCTTGCCAGCCTCACGGCCTTAGCCGAAGGCCTCGATCAGAATGGGCACCTGGTTGGCGACACGCTCACCCTGGCGGATCTTGCTGTTGCTGCTCAGCTTTCCATGCTGCGTTTTCCTGCCTCTTCCGGAGACTCTTTGGCGGGCCGCGGCGTTCCTGGTCTCAGCGATCATCCCCGCTTGCAGAGCCTGTTTCATTGGCGCGATCAGCTCGAGGCGCAGCTCATCCAGCGGGATCCTGCGGTAACCGAGTGAGAACTAGCCGAAATCGGCTGCTCCGCCCTGCGAGGGTTTGATCCGTCTGCAACCCAGGAGCCCCGTAACTCACCTGGCGCTGATCAGTACAGATTCCTGCCTCGCACTGTTCATAGCGCGTCAACGTTTCGATTCTGCTCAGTCGGGGTGCCCCCGGGCCATGCACGATCTGGAGCACGAGCTCGTCACTCAAGAATCGTTCCCTGCCGCTTTCTGTTGACACGACACCCTGACGGCGGCCGATCACGCTGGTTTCCAGCAGAACATCGTCGCTGAGCCTCGCCAGTTGACGGTTGACACGCTCTGGATCCTGCTCGACCGACAGCAGCGCATCCCCCAGCAGCGCTTTGCCGATGGCTGTGGCGTTGAAGGGTCGGTCGCCGACCAGCTCCCCCGCCTG
The DNA here is from genome assembly GCF_014279795.1 of Synechococcus sp. PROS-7-1. Classification (NCBI taxonomy): domain Bacteria; kingdom Bacillati; phylum Cyanobacteriota; class Cyanophyceae; order Synechococcales; family Synechococcaceae; genus Synechococcus; species Synechococcus sp. PROS-7-1. Next base: position 2,173,950 of record NZ_CP047945.1, on the reverse strand, counting down.
ATTGCGTTTGAAGCGTGCCCTGTGAAGCAGCGTGGATTCGTTCTTTAGACGGGAACCATCAGGGTCGAGCGTGTCGCTTTGCACCTGCCAGTCCCCCTCGAACCAGTCGGGATAAATCAGATCTTGACGGGCACGCGGCCGGGGGAGAGGTGCTGGCAGCGACCACTCGGGCCATTCCATCGCGCGTTGCTCCAGCAGGGATGCCTGGGCTGGTTCTGCAGCGTCCGCACCCATCACCACCAGCAGCTGCAGCAGCATGCTGAACAGCACACTTAAGAGCCACCGCTTCATGTCAGACCCCCTGATCCGATCGCTTGATCACTACGTGGTGCTTGTTCCCGGTGAATCTGAACAGCTTCTATCAGCCGCCGCCACCTTGTCATGGCTGGTTGATCGACTGATGGCGCTCGATCCATGGCCGGAGGATCTGCGTGGATGCGACGGTGCAACCGAAGCCGCAGAGCGCCTGCTCGACACCGCCTGTGAACTGGAGATCTCAGCAGGGGTTTGCGTGCAGTGGTATGCCGTCCGTCTGGAACCGCCTCGGAGCTGATGGTCAATCGGGTCGCTGTTTCGGTGGGTCTTGGATCAGCGTTGGCAGCAATTTCAGAATCCCGTCTGCCACCTCATCCGGTGGCTCAGCATCGATGACCACGGTGAGATCGGCTTCTGCGTACATCGGCCGACGTGCCGTCAAGAGCCTGTTCAAGACCATGGCAGGCTCCTGTTCCTGCAGAAGGGGGCGAGGGGTGTCGTCCTGCTCCAGTCGCCTCAAGAGCTCTTGGTGCTTGACGTCCAGCCAGATCACGATCCCCTGGTGCATCGCCCCCCAGTTTTCAGGGCGGGTCACCGCGCCGCCGCCAGTGGCCACAACGAGGGAGTGGCGCTGACTAATCGCGTTGAGCACCTGGGTCTCCAGGCTTCGGAAACCGCTTTCACCATCGCGCGTGAAGATGTCTGGAATGGTGCAGCCAGCGGCCTGCTCAATCACGGCATCGGCATCCACAAAGCCGTACTGCAAGCGTTGGGCGAGGGGCCGACCAGTGCTGGTTTTGCCGCTCCCCATCATCCCGACGAGATACAGGTTGCGGCCGCCGAGCCGCTGTCTGAGGGATAGGACGGGATCCAGCATGGCTCCGAATTGCCGTTAGCTCATTAGGATGCCTCCCGGCCGGACCTTCACATGACTGAAACGAAGTCGATCGCCCGGCACGGCCAGGGCCGCGGATGTGTGATCACCCGCCGAGCCTGTTTCAGCGCCAGTCATCGCTACTGGTTGCCGGAACTCTCTGCTGATGACAACGCGGCGCGATTTGGTGCCTGTGCGCTGGCTCCCGGTCATGGGCACAACTACGAGCTCATCGTGTCGATGGCTGGTGACCTTGATGCCGATGGCATGGTGCTCAATCTCTCCGAGGTGAAGCACGCCATTCGCAAAGAGGTCACCGATCAGCTCAATTTCCGATTCCTGAACGACGCCTGGTCGGATTTTGATGTGTCAAGACCAGAAGGTTGCCTGCCCACCACCGAAGCGCTTGTACAGCGCATCTGGCAGCGTCTTGCACCGCATTTGCCGATCACGGCACTGCGCCTTTATGAACAACCGGGCCTCTGGGCCGACTACCTCGGACATCCCATGGACGCCTTCCTCACCATCCGCACCCACTTCGCTGCAGCCCACCGTCTTGCAAGACCGGAGCTGAGCCAGGAAGAGAACGAGCGCATCTACGGCAAATGTGCCCGTCCCCACGGTCATGGCCACAACTACCTGGTGGATGTGACGGTGCGCGGAGCCATCGACCCACGCACCGGCATGGTCTGCGATCTCTCCGCGCTTCAGCGCCTTGTGGATGATCTGGTGGTCGAGCCCTTCGATCACACCTTCCTCAACAAGGATGTGCCCTTCTTCGCTGAGTGCGTGCCCACTGCGGAAAATATCGCTCTGCATATCTCCGACCGTCTTTCCGGGCCAGTCGGGGCCATCGGTGCCCAACTCCACAAGGTGCGCCTTCAGGAAAGTCCCAACAATGCGGCTGAGGTCTACGCCGAGATACCTCAGCTGGAAATGACCCCAGCCATGTTGGAAGCCGCGGCCCCGGTCTGATCGCGTCTTTGGATGACCCATCAGACAACAGTCAGGCTGGTGCTGGCCGTCAGCCTGGATGGACGTTTGGCCTATCCCCAGGGAGGCGCTTCCCATCTTGGTGGCCCCGGTGATCGCAGGGCTTTGGAGGAAGCCTTGGCCTGGTCGGACGCGGCGTTGATCGGAGCTGGAACCCTGCGGGCGCATCGTTCCAGTTGTCTGATTCATGCTCACGATTTATTGGAGCAGCGCCAAACCGCATGTCGTTCTCCACAGCCCGACCTTTTTGTGGTGAGTCGCCAAGCGGACTTCCCTCAGGATTGGCCGTTGTTTCAGCAGCCCTTTGCCCGTTATCTGCTGACCCCGGAGGGTGGCGGTGCCGAAGGATTCCTCGATGGCCATCCTCTTGCTGCATCGTGGGCCGAGACCCTGACCAGCTTGGCTGCCCGTGGTTGGTCGAGATTTGTGCTCTTGGGAGGGGCTGGACTTTGCACATCGATGCTGGCCGATGATGCCGTTGACGAGCTGCAACTCACGCTCTGCCCCCGAGTTCTTGGGGGCCCTTTTTGCTGGGTTCCGCCCCTAGCCCCCGGACTCCCTGAAGACCTGGCCGCGGCTGATGCCTGGTCGCTGGAGCACAGCAAGCCTCTCGGCGGCGGTGAGCTGCTGGTGCGTTACCGGCGTAACCGGAGCATTAAGTCTTCGAGAGGAAGGTCCTGAAGGCCTGTGGCCGGCAAGCCCAGAAGAGAGGCCAAGCAGCGTTTGATCACGACTTGGGTGTCGTCACCCACTCGACCGCCGATCAGTTCACTGAAGATGCCGAGTTCCCTCCCACTGCGCGAAGCTTCGCGGATTAAGCATTCGCTGGCTGGCAGCGCCAGGTCGCGACAGGGTTGCATCACTGTGTCGTCGATGTCGGATAACAACTCACCCAGAGGCAGGGAGCTCGGGTCGATGCTGCCGATGGCCCGCTTGACGAGCTGCTGGCATTCCCCGGCAAGCTGCTGCTCCACCTTGGGCCGCATCAACTGCAGCAAGGGCTTCAGCAGTCCGGCCCTGGCTTCGATTGCCATGGTGCTGATGCCAACAGCCCAGGAGGCGATCAGCAGGACCTGCAAGGGCCTGTTCCAGATCAAGGGTCGAGAACATTGAAACTTGATTTTCGCCTCTTTGATTCCTCCTGGTTAGGGTTCGATCTCGGCATCTGAATTGGCCTGGGATGGCGTCGCTCTCGGCCCGCTGGCATCGAAGCATCAGCGAAATCCCTGAAGAGCAGTGGGACCAGCTGCTGGGCGAAACGATCTGCCCCTTCTATCGCTGGACCTGGCTGCTGGCGTTGGAACGGTCCGGCAGCGTGGCCCCTGATCAGGGTTGGCAGCCTCTGCATCTGTCGTTGTGGCGGGACGACGACCAGCTGGTTGCCGTGGCCCCTCTGTATCTCAAGGGTCACAGCTATGGCGAATTTGTGTTTGATCAGTCGTTCGCGCGCTTGGCCGGTGATTTGGGTCTGCGTTATTACCCGAAACTGATCGGGATGAGCCCAGTCAGCCCCGTGCAGGGTTACCGCTTCCATGTGGCCGCCAGCGAAGACGCCCAGGAGATCACCACGCTGATGCTTGGCCTGATCGATGACTTCGCTGCACGACACGGCATTCTCAGCTGCAATTTTCTTTATGTGGATCCCTCCTGGCAGCCACTGGCGCAAGCAGCCGGTTGTGCCAGCTGGCTGAATCAGCAAAGTTTGTGGTCCTCAGACAGTCAGCAAACGTTCAACGACTATCTGGCTGGTTTTAACGCCAATCAGCGTCGCAACATCAAACGGGAACGCAAGGCCGTGCGTGATGCGGGCCTCACCGTGACACCAGTCACAGGGGACGCACTTACCCCCGCTTTGGTTTCCAGGATGCACGATTTCTACGAGCAACATTGCGCCCGTTGGGGGCCATGGGGCAGCAAGTACCTGGATGCCACCTTTTTTGATCGGCTTTGTGCCCCCTCACTGGCTGAGCATGTTGTTTTGTTCAATGCCCACCGTGGAGATGTGGAGGATCCCATTGCCATGTCGCTATGCGTCAGGGATTCCCAGCACCTCTGGGGGCGCTACTGGGGGAGTGATGAGGAGATTGATTGTCTGCATTTCGAGGTTTGCTACTACGCCCCGATTGAGTGGGCTTTGCAGCAGGGGTTGGTGAGTTTTGATCCAGGAGCTGGTGGCAGTCACAAGCGCCGCAGGGGTTTCGTGGCCACGGCCCGAACCAGTCTTCATCGCTGGTACGACCCTCAGATGGATGCTCTGATTCGCGCCTGGCTTCCTCGGGCCAATGCGTTGATGCAGGAGGAGATCGAGGCCATCAATGCGGACTTGCCGTTCCGCGCCCAGCCTCCAGACCTCGGGCGTTGACCAGCTCATTCGTAGGGTGACGAGATGACAGATGGCACCCCTTCCCTCGATGACCAGCTCTCCCAGCGCTTCATTGCCCTGGATCCAAGCGGCTACTTTCTAATCCGGGTCGATGCCGATGCAGGGCAGCTGGTTGCCGAGCACTTCCCGAACGACGTTGATTCCAAAGGCCGCGCCATCGATCCCGAGACCGGAGAGGTGCTCAGCTGCCGTGGCGGCAACCAACGCACACCAGCCGTTTGTTACCGAGGCCGAACAGCCAAAGAGTTGGGAATTGCGCTCACCGAAGGAGAGGGCCCTCATCCGGTCAGCCGACTTGATCATGCCCTCTATCTCGGGCGGGAACTGCAGAAAGCTGAGGCCTGCCTCGTGCAAGGAAGGCCTTACGTTCAGGATTGAGCCTTGATTCAGACGGGTTGAAGTTCCTTGGATTCGCTTGGTTCTTCTGGTGGAAGTGATTCCAGCTGTTCCCTGATTTCACTTTGAACAATCGAGCGGTACTCAAGGAAGTGCTCGTTATGCGCCAGAACCACCAGGAACTGCTCCAGCAGTGCTGGATTCTGCGTGGCCATGCCAAACATGTAACGCCAGAAGCGTCCGCGGGTGCTTCTCTTGAGGCCCTGACGCCAGATCACGATCGACAGGGCTTTGAGATCGGTCAAGCTCGGTAGCTGGGTCGATCCCTTCCAGCGTGGAGCGCCCATCTTCAAGTAATAGGAATACACCCGATCCATGTAGGCATTGGGCTCATACAGAGCGCAGAAAGCCTCCACGTACTCATTGGCGATGTCTCGGATCGGTCTGGTGGGTTTGAAATTCAAAAGGTTGGTCTGATTAACGCCTTTTGCGGCGTCCTTGTCTTGAATCAGGCGACCTTCCTTCTCGAGGCGATACCAAAGAGCTGTATTGGGGAGAGCCTGCAGCATGCCCATCATCGCCGCGGGGATTCCTGTCCGCGTGACGAATTCCACGATGCGACGCCCGGCACCTTCTTTTTCACCATCGAAACCGATGATGAATCCAGCCATAACACGGATGCCATTGGCGGTGATGCGATCCACAGCCGCGTCCAGTGGATTGCGCGTGTTTTGAATCTTTCGAGAGGTTTCGAGGCTGGCTTCATCGGGCGTTTCAATGCCGAGGAACACACTTTCGAAACGAGCTTCATGCATCATGCGCATCATCTCGTCGTCATCGGCAAGATCCACTGAAGCCTCTGTGGCGAAGCTGAAGGGATAACCACGCTCTTCCTGCCAGCGTTTGATCTCCGGAAGCAGCAACTTGGCATTGCGCTTGTTGCCAATGAAGTTGTCATCCACAAGGAAGATCGATCGTCTCCAGCCGAGGTCGTAGAGGCTCTGAAGCTCGGCCACCAGCTGGTCTGGCGTTTTGGTGCGGGGCTTACGGCCGTAGAGAACGATGATGTCGCAAAATTCGCAGTTGAAGGGACAGCCCCGGGAAAACTGCACGCTCATGGAGTCATAAGCGTCGAGTTCGAGCAAGTCGAAGCGGGGGATTGGGGTGGATGTCACATCAGGCTTTTCTCCTTCTGAGCTGAACCGCCCGCTGCTGTCTCCCCTTTGGATGGCCTCGATAAACATCGGGAGGGTAATTTCACCTTCATCCAGAACCTTGAAATCAGCATCCGCGATTTCGGGGGCGTCAGGTGTTGAGCTGGCGTAGGGACCACCGACGGCGACTGGAAGACCGCGACGCTTGGCTTCTTCGATCTGTACCTGCATGTCGTCCTTCTGGACGATCATTCCGGAGATCACGACCAATTCAGCCCAGTTCCACTCGGCTTCTGTGACCTCGCGAACATTGCGGTCAACCAGCTTCATCTCCCACTCCTGGGGGAGCAGAGCTGCCACGGTGACAAGTCCGAGGGGTGGGAGCAGAACCTTGCGGTTCACCAGTTCAAGGATCTTTTCGTAGCTCCAGAACGTCTTCGGGAACAGGGGATAGATGAACAGGGTGCGCATAATCCGAAGTCGCGTTTGTTGAGCTCTGGTGCTGACGGTCGACCCTGCTTGCAGACCCGTCCGGTTCCTTTTGATTTCGATGCACGCAAGCTTAGGCGGGATCTGTCGTCTGGAGACCCGATTTCTGATCTAATGGATCAGCATTTTGTGATTGCAATGGGAGTTGTCATCTATCTGGGTCTGGTCGGTGCTGGTCTCGTGACCGCTGCTGGTATCAGCGTCGTGTTGCGTGGGATCAAACTGATCTGATCTCCGTGAGCACGATGCTGCCGCGGCGGCGAATTTCCAGCAACGCCAGCACAACCCCGATCCCGCCAGTAATGGCAAATGTGGTGGGAAGCCCAACGCTGATGCTCAGCTGCGCGGCAATCAGGCCGCTGATTCCTCCCCCGCCAAGGAAGGCGATCTGACTGAGGCCGGCCATCCGGCCCCGCAAGATCTGACTGGATCCCACCTGGGTGATGAGATTGCTGCTGCTGAGTAATCCCGCGGTGCCAGCACCGATTAAGAGGGTCATTAAGAGGATGAAAGGCACAGTTCCCCCTCGTGCCATGCCCAGTTGAGCTACGGCGGTGACCAGGCCAAATCCCGCCAGCGTGAGCGATGGGCGCCTGCAGAAGCGGTGACTGTTGCGCTGGAGGATCAGCCCTCCGGCAATGCTTCCCAAGGCCAGGACACTGGTGAACAGCCCCAGATCCATCGGGTCTGTTCCCAACTCCTGGGCGGCGATCAACGGGGCCAGGCCTGGGTGGAAAAAGCCCACAACACACATCAATCCCGTAAACACAACCACATGGCGCAAGGTTGAGCCGCAGTCTCTCCAGGCCACTGCAAGCGACGATTCCTCGGCCGATGTGCTGCGCTGCTCCTGCTCAAGCCTCGGATGCAGAAGCCAGATCACGCTGGCGATCGGCAGAAGATAGGTGGCTGCATCGAGGGTTAACGCCGTGGCTGGGCCCGTGAGTGTGACCAGCCAGCCACCAATCGGGGGACCCACCAATTTGCCCACGTTGAAAACCACGGAGAAACTGGTCAGAAAAGGAGCGAGCTGGGTGTTGTCATCAACCAGAAGAGCGCAATATTTGTTTCGAGCTGTGAGTTCGTAGGCCCCTGCGATTCCCACCAGGAGAGTGCTGGCCAGCAACATCAGCACCTGGGGCAGTCCATCCAGCCAAGGAATGGCGACTGCTCCGATCAGGCCAGCCCCCAGCAACGCCCATTGCGCCTGGATCAACACCGTTTCACAGCCGATGCGATCGGTGCGCACACCTGCCGGCCCGCTGACCAGAAGCGTTGGCAGTGAGAGTGCTGCAAAGTGCAGTGCTAGCACCATGGGCGCTGCCGTTTCATCCATGAGGATCCACCCCTTCGCTGTCAATCCGGCGAAGGATCCGGCGGTGCTGACGCCGGAGGCGATCAGGAAGATGATGCGTTGGCGTTCGTGCAGTCCCCGACTGCTCACAGGGCAGACCGCGCCGAGGCGACCATCGACGCAGCTCCCACGATCTCTGCGCGGAGGTCGTAGATGTCAGATCCAGTGATTTGGACTGGGATCATGGTCCCTGGAGCAGCCTGCAGTCCGTCGGCCCTGGGTTCGATATGAACCTCCCCATCCACCTCTGGTGCGAAGCGGGCACAGCGTCCGATCATGGCGCCGGTTGCAGGGTTGTGCTGTTCGACTAGAGCATCGACCGTGCGGCCGACCCAGCGAGCGTTGGCCGCCGCAGAGATGGGTTGCTGAAGCGTCATGAGGCGATCTTTCCTGGCTAAAGCGATGTCGGCGTCGACGGGATTGGGCAAATCGGCTGCAGTCGTTCCCTGCTCCGGAGAAAAGGTGAACACCCCGACGTGATCGAACCGCTGCCGCTCCAGAAAACTCGCCAAATGCTCGAACTGCTCCTGAGTTTCCCCTGGAAAGCCCACGATCAAGGTGGTGCGCAGCACCGCATCGGGTAACTGGCTTCTGATCTGATCAAGCAGGCGCTCGTTCACATCGGCTTGCCAGGGGCGATTCATGGCGCGCAGCACGTCCGGATGGCTGTGTTGCAGTGGCAAGTCCAAGTAGGGCAGCACATTGGGCACGTCCCTGTACGCACTGATGACCTCGTTCGTCAGGCCTGTTGGGTAGGCGTAGTGAACTCGGATCCAGGGAATCTCCACGTCCCCGAGGGCGTGCAGCAGATCTGCCAATCGGGGGCGCCCATAAAGATCCAGGCCGTAATTGGTTGTGATCTGGCTGATCAGGATCAGTTCTTTCACGCCTTCTGCGGCCAGCTGATGCGCTTCGGCCACGATCGATTCGATTGGTCTTGAGCGCTGATTCCCCCGGAGGTGGGGAATGATGCAGAAGGCGCAGCGGTAGTCGCAGCCCTCGGCAACTTTCAGGTAGGCCACGGCCTCGCCAGTGGTGCGATGGCGCGGTAGTCGCTCATCGGCCACGAATGTCGGCGTGCTGCTGACGCGGTTCACGCGTTCGCCAGCTTCCACCCTTTCCAGCACCTCCACGATGTGCTGGTAGTCGCCAGTTCCCACAATGGCCTTTGCTTCGGGGAGGGACTCCAGAAGCTCTTCCTGAAAGTGCTGGGCCAGGCATCCGGCGATGATCAATTCCTTCCCTTGTTCTGCCAGTCCGACCAGTGTCCGTACGGATTCCTCCCTGGCGTCTTGGATGAAGCTGCAGGTGTTCACAACCACCACGCTCGCGTCGGATTCATCGCTGCTCACGCCGTAGCCCGCTTCACTCAGAAGACCGAGCATGTGTTCGGTATCGACTCGGTTCTTCTCGCAGCCCAAATGGGCAAACGCCACGGTTGGTCTGGTGTTGGCCCCGTCTCGGCCAGAACTTCGGTCCGGGGACATGGCATGGCGAATTAATCAATCACCATAAATCCCGTTCCCACTCCTGCCACAATTCATCCATCTTCTGCAGCTCGCATGGCCGCCAGCAGACTCACCAGCCGCCGTCGTCAGGACCAAGGCTCCAAATGGGTACGGATCGCCATGGCCGTTCTGGCCACCGTGGGGGTGATTGACACAGGTTCGATCACCCTGAAGCGTTGGGGCCTGCTGGGGAACCTCACATGCCCGATGGGGGCAGACGGTTGCGACAAGGTGCTCAACAGTCCTTGGGGAACTCTCTTTCAGGGCGATGGTTTCAGTGTCCCGCTCTCGTTTGCGGGTTTTCTGGCTTACGTGGCCGTTTTGATCATGGCCCTGGTTCCTCTGCTCCCAGGACTGTCAGAAAACCGCGGTGATCTCGCCCGACGCACCTGGTGGGGACTCTTCACCGTGTCCCTGGGCATGGCGGTCTTCAGCCTCGTGCTGGTTGGCTTGATGGTGTTCAAGATTCAGGCGTTCTGTTTCTTCTGCGCGCTGTCAGCAACTCTTGCCATCCTTCTTTTGATTTTCGCCGTGGCTGGCGGGGGGTGGGACGACCCATCCAAGTTGTTCTTTCGTGGATTTTTACTGGCTCTTGTCGTGTTGCTGGGAAGTCTGATCTGGGCCTCCGTTCTCGATCCGGAGCGTCCGGATGCCGCTGTGACGGGTGCCGGTGCTCCTCCTGTGGTGACCACCGAAAGCACGCCGAGCAAGGTGGCTTTGGCAGACCATCTCACCGCTACCGGTGCCGTGATGTACAGCGCTTACTGGTGCCCCCATTGCCATGAGCAAAAGGAGGCGTTTGGGAAAGAAGCAGCGCAGAAGCTCAAGGTGATTGAGTGCGCCGCGGATGGCCAAAATAATCAGCGTGCACTCTGTGAGAGCAAGAAAATCGAGGGTTTCCCCACCTGGGAGATCAACGGCAAGCTTGATTCCGGCGTCAAGCCTTTGAAAGTGCTTGCCCGTTTGTCTGGCTTCAAGGGAGACAGCAACTTTTAGTGGTTAAGCGGCCTATCCGGCTCAATCGGTGACTGGCCGGGTGTGGATGAGGGCGCCCTTGACCTGGCGACTGTGGCAACGCCACTGCGGAAGCGGTGTTGGGGCATCACTTCGGAAGTGGCCTCCCCGGCTTTCGGTACGGAAGAGGCAAGCCTCCAGCAGCAGTCGGCTTGCCTGCTGGCGGTGGTGAAGGTCGAGGAGAAGGTTGATGTTGCTGCGGCAGGTTTCCTCCAGTTGGAAGCATCGATCTTTGTCCTGGTTTCGCATCGCCTCAAGCAGCGGGCTGCATTGCAGCGCGTCGTTGTCTTTGAGCAGCTCTCGCAAGGTCTGCTGCATCCCGCTCACGCGTCGATCGACTCCGGCCATGTCCCAGCAAGCTGATCGGAGCGCGTTGATCGATCGGTTGAGGGATTCAGCAGCAGGCCCAGGCGAGGACATCGGGAAAGGTTCCGGACCTTTACAAGAAATGATTGGTCTGCTCCGGTCGTTCAGCGCGATGTTCCTGAGTCGTCCAGCAAATACAAGACACTCCATTAATGAGTTGCTGGCCAGCCTGTTGGCACCATGCACCCCGGTGCACGCCACCTCCCCAACGGCGAAAAGGCCGGGAATGGTTGTAGCGGCCTGTAGGTCCGTGGCCACTCCTCCCATCCAGTAGTGCGCGGCAGGTGCCACCGGGATCGGATTGTGCAAAGGATGGAGTCCGTACTCCCGGCAGCGCTCAAGAATCGTCGGAAAGCGTCGTTCGGCCTGCTCTGCTGAAATTGGTGAGAGATCCAGCCCCAGACTGCTCAATCCCTGGTCGCGCATGCATCGCAGCAGGGCTCGGCTCACCTGATCGCGTGGGGCAAGATCACGTTGGGGAAGCATTGCCACAGGACTTCGTCCTGAGGGATCCACCAAGACGGCGCCTTCGCCACGAACGGCTTCTGAGATCAGGAAGCAGGGCGCGTCAGCGAGTTTGAGCGCCGTGGGATGGAACTGAACAAATTCGAGATCGTCAACTGCAGCACCGGCTTGCCACGAGAGCACAACGCCTTCACCACAGGCCTGAGGTGGATTCGTGGTGTTGGTGTAGAGATGGCCTCCTCCTCCAGTGGCCAGCACGACCGCTCGGGCTGGAACCCAGTGAAGCCAAGGGCCATCAAGAATCTGAACGCCGCAGCAGCGTTGGTTATCGACCCAAAGTTGAGTGACCCGGACACCGCGGCGATGCACCAGGCCGGGTCTGGCTTCGACGCGCTCTCGAAGAACATCCACCAAAGCCCTGCCGGTGCGGTCCTGCACGTGCAACACACGATGCTGGCTATGGGCTGCTTCAAGGGTGGTCGCAAGGGACCCATCGCGATTGCGGTCGAATGCCATGCCGAGGGCAAGCAACCGTTCAACGCAGTGGGGTGCCTGGTCCACCAGGAGACGGACGGCATCGCCATCACAAAGACCGGCTCCAGCCTTCAGGGTGTCGTCCCCATGAAGGAACTGAGAATCTCCAGGACCCGTCACCGCGGCGATGCCCCCTTGCGCCCAGCGGCTTGACGAGCGCTTACCAGCATTCCTGTTGAGAAGCAGGACGTTCAGCTCAGGAGGGAGCTCCAGGCAGGTCATCAGACCTGCAGCGCCTGCTCCAACAACCACAACATCCCAGGGGCCGTTATGGATCGGATCCTGAGATGTTGATCGCTCTCTGCTCATTGGAGCTTGTCGTAAACCACCGGTGGATCCGGCGGTTCAACCATGACGCATTCTTAGCGGTACTGCCCGTCGTTAATCCTGTCGAAGCCCTCGTTCAGGGCAATCGAGGGTGCGGTCACAGTGAAATTGTCGCGATATTTCTCAAACAGTTCCTTCTGGCGATCGGTGAGATCAAGAGAAAGCACATCATCCACACTCTCGTAAGGACCGCCCAGCACGATTTTGCCTGCCAGGGTTGGATACATCCCGGGGAATTGCTGGAAGCGCCGCACGGATGAGTTGTTCAGATCAACCTTGTCGCCACGTTCGGCGATCTTGTCGTCAGCCACATTGCGGATGTCAGCGGCCTGAACGTCAGAGGGCATGGCCAGAGTCATCAGCAAGCCAGCCATGACCACGAGACCTGTCAGCCAGGACAGCAGACGCTTCATGAAATTCTCCGTCTGAGAATCGGAACGGGATATGCCGGCGGAACCGACCAGCAAACCTTACAAGTGCTCTCCCCAGGCATCGCATAAAACCGCAGGGTTTTTGCAGTTCGTTTCAGATGAGCCCGCTCAGGCCTGGTGCCAGCAAAGAAACCCCCAAGAAAACCCCATCAATCACCAAGGTGGTGAACAGCACCGAGGTAGCCACTGCCCATGCGGAAGAACCGTCTCCAAATTGATCAGCTCTGGAACGGCATTCAGCCACCAGTCTGGTAATCAAGGCCGCCGCAAGGATTACGACCAGGAGAGACTTTGGTGTTAAGACCTGAGAGGCTGCCTGCCTTAGCAGACCGGGTGCTTGGTCGGCCGTGGCCGTCACCACATCAGGCCAGAGGGTCATTACCCCGGAGATGGCCATCGAGAGATCAGTGAAGGCAGTTCCAATCAAGGACGCCAGGTAAAAGGCACACGCGCAACGCCAGCGGGTGTTCAGTCCTGCCACCGCCAGAGGAAGCGCGAACGCCTCCACCGGCAAATGCAGAACTGGGTGCGCAGGCAACCATCCCCAAAACAAACTTCCCGCCATCCAACTGCCACTGAATCCCAAGATGAGGGCTCCGAGATCGCGCTGTTGGCTCCGCTCAGCGTTAAGGCTCAACAGGATTCCCACGACAGCAAGACTGAGCCCGAACAGACAGGAACTGAACGGTTGTTGACGAACCCATGGCGCTTGCACGAACACAGGCATCACCACAAGAGCAGATGCCCAAAAGGGCAGGGACGCCAAAACTGCAGTGGTTGGGAGCCTCTGCTTGCCCAGGGCCGGGTTTTGCATCAGCCCACTGGACAAGGCGTCACCTCCGCAATGTGAAGAAAGAATCGAAACCTTAGAAGATTCGAGCGTGAGCCACGGCCGCACGCTCAATGTTCAGCAGCACTGGCATCCAAAGCCCGTTGGGCATAGCGTCCGTCAACCCAACCATTGGAATCTGCGGTGTCGGAGCCCGGTCTTCTTGAAGCCATCTGGAGAGATTTCGTTCTCGGCGTAGTGCAGGGCCTCACTGAGTTCCTGCCCATCAGCAGCACAGCCCATCTCAAAATTGTGCCGGTGCTCGCCGGTTGGGGGGATCCAGGCGTCTCGGTGACCGCTGTGATCCAACTGGGCAGCATCGTTGCGGTAATCGCCTACTTCAGGGCGGATTTGGCCGGTGTTCTGCGCGGGATCAGTGGTGCTGTTCTGAGGGGGCAGTGGCGGGAGCCGGAGGCGCGACTGGGAATCGCCATGGCGATCGGCACCCTGCCCATCCTGTTTGCCGGACTTGCCATCAAGCTGTATTGGCCTGGTTACGAAACCTCGCCGCTGCGCAGCGTGCCCGCAATCGCCGGTGTGTCCATCCTGATGGCCCTGCTTCTTGCCCTCGCCGAACGCATGGGACCGCGCTCCAAGCAGCTCAATCAGGTGCAGGGCCGGGATGGGTTGGTTGTGGGATTGGCCCAGGTTCTGGCCCTGATTCCCGGTGTCTCTCGCTCCGGCAGCACACTCACCGCGTCGCTGTTTGACAGTTGGAAACGGCCCGACGCAGCTCGGTTTTCTTTTCTTCTGGGCATTCCGGCTATCACCATTGCGGGATTGGTTGAGCTCAAGGATGCGTTCACTGAGCCCAGTGCGGGGGGGGTGCTGCCCCTGATGGTTGGCATCGTTTCCGCAGCAGTGGTTTCATGGTTGGCCATCGATTGGTTGCTCAAGTTCCTGCAGCGACACAGCACCTGGGTGTTTGTGATCTATCGATTGCTTTTCGGAGTTCTTCTGCTGGCCTGGTGGGCTGGCCCTGGCTCAAACTGAAATCAGTTGAATCCATTTCGTGTGGAATGAACCCTCTGCGGGTGTGGCCGTTGCTGCTCTCGATCCCTCCAGTGCTGGGCGTCAGCCCCAGCCTGCGGTTGTGGCATCAGTGGAACCTGGTTCGATCGGTGAGGAGCTCGGCTTCGAACCCGGCGATCAGCTGCTCAGCATCAATGGTGTTCGCCCACGAGATCTGATTGATTACCGCTATCTGACCGTTGAAGAGGATCTCATCCTTGAGGTACGAGACAGCGCTGGGGCGCTCCATCGCGTTGAACTCGAAAAGGATGCGGATGATGGCCTCGGGCTTGCGTTCACCGAGGCGCTGTTTGATGGCTTGCGGCAATGCACTAACCGCTGTCCGTTCTGTTTCATCGATCAGCAGCCGCCTGGGCATCGCGACAGCCTTTATCTGAAAGACGACGATTACAGGCTCAGTTTTTTATACGGCTCCTACCTGACGCTGACCAATCTCAGCGAAAGCGACTGGACTCGCATCGAAGAGCAACGCCTCACCCCCCTCTTCGTGTCGGTGCATGCGACAGAACCAGGCCTGCGCTCCCGACTGCTCGACAACCCCCGGGCGGGTGATCTGCTTCAACAGCTCGACTGGTTCGCGCACCGGGGATTGCAGATTCATGCGCAGGTGGTGGTCTGCCCAGGGCTTAACGATGGCGAGGCTTTGATCCGCACACTTTCCGACCTGGCGCGATTTGGGACTGGGGAATGGCCCGCCGTTCTCTCCGCCGCGGTTGTTCCTGTGGGGTTGACGCGCTTCCGGCCTGCTGAGGATGGTTTGCGGGCTGTCACGCCGGCAGATGCACGCACAGTGATTGAGGCTGTGGAATTGCTTCAAGCCCGATTCCAGCAACAGATCGGTAGTCGGTTCGCCTGGCTGTCTGATGAGTGGTATCTGATGGCTGGTCAGCCCTTGCCTCCGAGGAGTAACTACGAAGATCTCCCTCAACAGGAAAATGGTGTCGGCACGATTCGGGCCTTTCTTGAAGCCCTCGACCAGGCCACAGAGACGCTTCCCGAAAGGATCGACTCGCCTCTTCACAGCAGTTGGGTGGTGGGCCGTCTGGTGGATCGGGCTTTGGCCCCGGTGCAAGCACGCTTGAATCAGGTAAATGGCGTCTCGCTCACCTTGCATGGATTGCCAAGCCCTTACTGGGGCCAGGATCAGGTGGTGACAGGTCTCTTAACCGGAGAAGACCTGTTGAAAGGACTCGCGGATCAACCGTTGGGGGATCAGCTGCTTCTCCCCTCTGTGATGCTCCGCCAGGGCCAGCCTGTGTTCCTGGATGACATGACCCTGGATCAGTTGCAAGACCAACTGCCGGTGCCGATTCGGATCGTGCATGGAGCAGCTGACATCGTGGCTGCTGTTCTCGGTCAGCAGCCCAAAACCCCCTAAGCTCCGCCCAGCCCCGGATTTGTTGTGCGTCGGACTGTTGCAGGTCTTCTGTTAATTGCAGGAGTATTGCCCTCTGTTACCCATGCACCGGTCAGGGCAGAGGAGGTTTCGGGTGTTGAGGCTTCGTCGGCAGCCGATGGTTCGGCGCTGATCGACCAGTCGACGCTCCCCACCGCGACCGAGATCAAGGGTTCAAGGCCGAAAGCAGATCCCTCGGTTCTCCCCCCTGCCGCAACCACACTTCCTGAGAATCAAGAATCCCTTAAAGCACCCCCGAGCCTTGCTCTGCCTGACAAGCCTGAGCAAGTAAGAATCCGTGAGCTACGACCACTCACGCTTGCCGAGGTGGAACGTCTGGTTGAGGTCAACAATCCCAGCCTCAAAGCAGTGGCGAGCCAGGTTCAACAAGCCAAATCAAGCCTGCGTGCAGCGCTCTCGGCCTGGTATCCCACGCTCAATCTCAATGCCAACGGTCTGCCCCAGTACCTCGCTGGCGAGCAACAAACCTTCGACCCCACCCGATCTCAGACTGTGAACCCTTTGACGGGGCTTGAGCAATCTGAAGGTCGAGTCACGAATACAGAGATTGTGTCTGCCAACTTTGGAGCCCAGTTGAACTGGAATTTGATTGACCCGGCCAGGGTTCCCCAGATCGCGGCTGCAAGAGATACCTATGAGCGCGCCCGAGACACCTATTTGATCTCGTTGCGTGAGCTTCGACTGCAGGCGGCGACGTCTTATTTCCAGCTTCAGCGTCAAGATGAACAGGTTCGGATCGGTCAACAATCCGTGCGAGCTTCACTGGTGAGTCTTCGCGATGCGCGAGCTCGCTACCAGGCGGGTGTGGCCACCAAGCTCGAGGTTTTAGAAGCCGAAACTCAGCTCGCCCGTGACCAACAGCTGCTCACCAATGCTCTCGGCGACCAGGTGAATGCACGTCGATCCTTGGCCTCGCTCATGGATCTTCCTCAGGACATCACTCCCACATCCGCTGCACCTGCGCGTGTGCTTGGACTGTGGGAACCATCGCTTCAGGAAAGCATCATCGCGGCCTACACCTTCCGGGAAGAGCTCGATCGAGTGCTTCTCGACATTTCGATTAACAACAGCAACGCCAATGCTGCGCTGGCGGCTGTTCAGCCTGTGCTGAGCATCTTCAACAATTTCACGTCCCAGCGTTTCCAGGGTGAAACCAACACGCAGCCTCCAGTGAGCACCGAGGTGTATGGATGGAGCTTCGATAATTCGGTGGGCTTGTCGGCCACCTGGAACATTTTCGATGGGGGGCGGGCCCGCGCGCAGTACCGCCGCAACAAGCAAGCTGCCGAGGAGAGCCAGTACAACTTTGCCTCCGAGCGCGACAGCATCCGCAGGGAAGTGGAACAAAGTTTTTACGACCTGAGAGATGCGCAGCAAAACATCCGCACAACAACGCGTGAAGTGCTTTCAGCCACTGAGTCTTTGCGTTTGGCCAGGTTGCGTTTCCAAGCGGGGGTGACAACCCAGCGCGAGGTGGTCGATAACCAACGCGATCTCACCAGTGCTGAGGTGCGTTATGCCGATGCAGTTCTGAGCTACAACGCCAGCCTGGCTGAGCTGAGGCGTCGCACGGGTTTGGATCAAGTGAAAGTTTGCCCGCCCCTCAATCTGCCTGGCAAGAAACCTGAGGTGGATCGCATGGAGTCTGTTCCCATTGAACCGGCTCCCAATACGCCAGCCTGTGAGGCGTCTCAGCTCGGCGCTTGAGCCTTTTCGGACGGTGACTTCAGCTCCCCTCTCTCCGGCGCAGCTGCTGGCTGTCCATCAACTTCTTGATGGCGTTGCCGAGAGACAACGGCACGATTTTGGTCACATCGTTTCCGATGTGAAGCCAGACGGGAGTCTGATCACCGCTTGTGATCGTTGGAGTGATGAGACCCTGGTCCAGGGGTTTGCTCAGATTTGCTCAGGCGAGAGCACGCTGAGTGAGGAAGGGGAGAAGCATTGTCCGGCCACGTCTGCGTTCTGGGTGGTGGATCCACTGGACGGCACAACGAACTTTGCGGCCGGCATTCCCTATTGGGCAATTTCTGTTGCGCGTTTTGTGGATGGTCGGCCGATGGAAGCGTTTCTGGACATTCCTTCTTTAAAGCAGCGCATCGTGGCGATCCGGGGCCATGGTGCCTGGCGCAATGGCAAACGACTGACTGCTGAAACCCGTCTGGCGGCAGGAAGTGCCTGCGTTTCGCTCTGCAGCCGAGCGATTCGGGTGTTGCAGCGCCGCCATCAAGAGCCGTTTCCAGGAAAGATCCGTTTGCTCGGGGTTGCAAGCCTCAATCTTGTGAGTGTGGCGATGGGCCAGACCGTGGCGGCCCTGGAGGCCACCCCAAAGATCTGGGATCTCGCTGCGGCCTGGTTGGTGCTGTCTGAGCTTGGTTGCCCTGTGCTCTGGTTGCGTGAAGATCCAACCGCTCTTGTTCCAGGTCGCGATCTCTCTGATGTGGGTTTCCCTGTGCTCGCGGCCACTTCCGAGGACCAGCTGAAGCGGCTCAAGCCTTGGGGCGAGTCTCTGTTGTTGCCCTGATCTTTGAAGGGGTTGCGCTTGGGGGTGTGTGTGGTGTTATGGTTATGGACTGCGCGGGAGGCAGAAGCCCGAAGCGCAGCTTCTGAACAAGGAGAGCGAGAGCTTGATGTGTTCAGGAGTGCTTACAAGCCAAGAGGGAGCGATCCCACGGTGTTGTAAGTTTCTCAAGCGGTCGCGAGACCGCACCGCCAACCGCTCCTGAGAGGGAGTGCGACGGCAGAACCTGGACAACTGAAAAGTTTAGGAACTGACGCTTTCATCGCGTTTGTTGCTGATGAATCAACTGCGAAGTTGAGGAGTGAGTGATGAATGAAAGAGCGATGAAGGTGTGAGGTCCCGTCAACAAAAATTCGTTGCAAAGAAGCATTGCGCTTACAACTTGAGGGTTTTCACGAGCTCTTGTGTTGTCGGTGTGCGCAGTGTGGAGCAACAACCGGATCTGAGATCCTGGAAAGTCATAGATAGAGAAATCTAGATGTGCACTCTTAAGAACACTTCTGTGTCAGCGGAAGGAGGCCTCAACTATTGCCAGAATGTCTGAGTAATGGGTGACGCAAATCAAATTGAGACGGTGAAAGTCGTTAAGAGGATTTGATCTACAACGGAGAGTTTGATCCTGGCTCAGGATGAACGCTGGCGGCGTGCTTAACACATGCAAGTCGAACGAACCTTCGGGTTAGTGGCGGACGGGTGAGTAACGCGTGGGAATCTGCCCTCAGGAGGGGGATAACGGCTGGAAACGGCCGCTAATACCCCATATGCCGAGAGGTGAAATGAATTTCGCCTGAGGATGAGCCCGCGTCTGATTAGCTAGTTGGTGAGGTAAGAGCTCACCAAGGCATCGATCAGTAGCTGGTCTGAGAGGATGATCAGCCACACTGGGACTGAGACACGGCCCAGACTCCTACGGGAGGCAGCAGTGGGGAATTTTCCGCAATGGGCGAAAGCCTGACGGAGCAACGCCGCGTGAGGGATGAAGGCCTCTGGGCTGTAAACCTCTTTTCTCAAGGAAGAAGATCTGACGGTACTTGAGGAATAAGCCACGGCTAATTCCGTGCCAGCAGCCGCGGTAATACGGGAGTGGCAAGCGTTATCCGGAATTATTGGGCGTAAAGCGTCCGCAGGCGGCCCTTCAAGTCTGCTGTTAAAACGTGGAGCTTAACTCCATCATGGCAGTGGAAACTGTTGGGCTTGAGTGTGGTAGGGGCAGAGGGAATTCCCGGTGTAGCGGTGAAATGCGTAGATATCGGGAAGAACACCAGTGGCGAAGGCGCTCTGCTGGGCCATAACTGACGCTCATGGACGAAAGCCAGGGGAGCGAAAGGGATTAGATACCCCTGTAGTCCTGGCCGTAAACGATGAACACTAGGTGTCGGGGGAATCGACCCCCTCGGTGTCGTAGCCAACGCGTTAAGTGTTCCGCCTGGGGAGTACGCACGCAAGTGTGAAACTCAAAGGAATTGACGGGGGCCCGCACAAGCGGTGGAGTATGTGGTTTAATTCGATGCAACGCGAAGAACCTTACCAGGGTTTGACATCCTGCGAACCTCTTGGAAACGAGAGGGTGCCTTCGGGAACGCAGTGACAGGTGGTGCATGGCTGTCGTCAGCTCGTGTCGTGAGATGTTGGGTTAAGTCCCGCAACGAGCGCAACCCACGTCTTTAGTTGCCAGCATTTAGTTGGGCACTCTAGAGAGACCGCCGGTGATAAACCGGAGGAAGGTGTGGATGACGTCAAGTCATCATGCCCCTTACATCCTGGGCTACACACGTACTACAATGCTACGGACAAAGAGCAGCAAGTTCGCGAGGACAAGCAAATCTCATAAACCGTGGCTCAGTTCAGATCGTAGGCTGCAACTCGCCTACGTGAAGGAGGAATCGCTAGTAATCGCAGGTCAGCATACTGCGGTGAATACGTTCCCGGGCCTTGTACACACCGCCCGTCACACCATGGAAGTTGGCCACGCCCGAAGCCGTTACTCCAACCCTTGTGGAGGAGGACGTCGAAGGTGGGGCTGATGACTGGGGTGAAGTCGTAACAAGGTAGCCGTACCGGAAGGTGCGGCTGGATCACCTCCTAACAGGGAGACAAACAACGATTTTGATGTCTGAGTATTTTATTCTTAGGCCGAAATCCTGTCACCTTAGGTCGATCGGTACCTCAGCTTTGAAGCCATCAAATTTGCAGCGATGCAGATGAGGATGGTGGAGATTTTTAGTTCCTAAACTTTGTCTAGGTCACACCCCTGAAGGGATGAGACTCCTGGGCCATTAGCTCAGGTGGTTAGAGCGCACCCCTGATAAGGGTGAGGTCCCTGGTTCAAGTCCAGGATGGCCCATTCGGTGTTGGGGGTTTAGCTCAGTTGGTAGAGCGCCTGCTTTGCAAGCAGGATGTCAGGAGTTCGAGTCTCCTAACCTCCACTGACCAAACTGTATCCCCATCTCCAAAAGGATATTGGAGTATGAGTTCGACTGGAGTGTGATTTTAGACGTGTCCGCTGGATGACCCCAGCTTCCTGTCATTCCAAATGAAAGCAAAAAAGGTTTTGCTGAATGTATTTGGTTGATAAGATGCTGGGCTCAAGTCAAATGATCAAGCAATTGATGATTTGATTTGAAGTTCTAGCAGAACCTTGACAACTGCATAGGTGAGTCTGGAAAGAATAAAGCATCTCATGGATGATGCGATGACTCTAAATAATGATCCGAAAGGATGATTAAGAGGAGTGATTGCGAATTCTATAGAGCAAGAGCCGAGACTCCATCACGTTCTTTTGATTGTGTCGAGCAATCAAGAGTTTGATTCTTGATTCAGCAATGAATCAGGGAGAATCTGTTTCAACGACAGCAAGCGTGTTGGAGATTATATGGTCAAGCTACAAAGGGCTCACGGCGGATACCTTGGCACACAGAGGCGATGAAGGACGTGGTTACCTGCGATAAGTCTCGGGGAGCTGGAAACACGCTTTGATCCGGGAATTTCCGAATGGGGCAACCCCTAGAACGGCCAGCTGAATCCATAGGCTGGCGCGAGCCAACCCAGCGAACTGAAACATCTTAGTAGCTGGAGGAAAGGAAAGTAAAAACGACTCCCTAAGTAGCGGCGAGCGAACGGGGAAGAGCCTAAACCGACAGTTTCGACTGTCGGGGTTGTGGGACAGCAATGTGGATCAGGAATGTTAGTGGAAGTGTTTGAAAGACACGCCACAGAGGGTGAAAGCCCCGTACACGAAAACTGAACTGACCTAGCTGTATCCCGAGTAGCACGGAGCACGTGAAATTCCGTGTGAATCAGCGAGGACCACCTCGTAAGGCTAAGTACTCCTGTGTGACCGATAGCGAAACAGTACCGCGAGGGAAAGGTGAAAAGAACCCCGGGAGGGGAGTGAAATAGAACATGAAACCGTGAGCTTACAAGCAATGGGAGCCCTACTCATAGGGTGACCGTGTGCCTGTTGAAGAATGAGCCGGCGACTTATAGGCACTGGCGGGTTAAACCGGAAATGGTGGAGCCATAGCGAAAGCGAGTCTGAATAGGGCGTTTGTCAGTGTTTATAGACCCGAACCCGGGTGATCTAACCATGGCCAGGATGAAGCTTGGGTGATACCAAGTGGAGGTCCGAACCGACTGATGTTGAAAAATCAGCGGATGAGCTGTGGTTAGGGGTGAAATGCCAATCGAACCCGGAGCTAGCTGGTTCTCCCCGAAATACGTTGAGGCGTAGCGTCTCGTGCTCCAGCAGGGGGGTAAAGCCACCATTTCGGTGCGGGCTGCGAGAGCGGTACCAAATCGAGATGAACTCTGAATACCCTGTGTGTAGCGAGGCAGTCAGACTGTGGGGGATAAGCTCCATGGTCGAGAGGGAAACAGCCCAGACCGCCAGCTAAGGTCCCCAAATCAACACTAAGTGATAAAGGAGGTGGGATTGCCCAGACAACCAGGAGGTTTGCCTAGAAGCAGCCATCCTCAAAGGAGTGCGTAATAGCTCACTGGTCGAGCGATCCTGCGCCGAAAATGAACGGGGCTAAGTGTTGTACCGAAGCTGCGGATTTATGGTAGGGGAGCGTTCTATGTGGGGCGAAGCGTTAGCGTGAGCGGGCGTGGACTGCATAGAAGTGAGAATGTCGGCTTGAGTAGCGAAAACATGGGTGAGAATCCCATGCACCGAAACCCTAAGGGTTCCTCCGGCAGGCTCGTCCGCGGAGGGTTAGTCTGGACCTAAGGCGAGGCCGAAAGGCGTAGTCGATGGATAACAGGTCAACATTCCTGTACCGGTTATGTTTTGGGAAGAGGGACGGAGAAGGCTAGCCAAGCCAGATGTTGGTTACTGGTTCAAGCGTTCGAGGCGTTGAGGAGCGGAGAAAACGTTCCGAGCTGAGGCGTGAGTACGAGCTGCTACGGCAGCGAAGTTGGTGATGTCATGCTTCCAAGAAAAGCTCTATACCCGTTAAGGCATAACTGCCAGTACCCGAAACCGACACAGGTGGGGTGGTAGAGAATACCGAGGTGCGCGAGGTAACTCTCTCTAAGGAACTCGGCAAAATGGCCCCGTAACTTCGGGAGAAGGGGTGCCACCGCAAGGTGGTCGCAGTGAAGAGGCCCTGGCGACTGTTTACCAAAAACACAGGTCTCCGCTAAGTCGCAAGACGATGTATGGGGGCTGACGCCTGCCCAGTGCCGGAAGGTTAAGGAAGCCGGTCAGCGTAAGCGAAGCTGGCGACTGAAGCCCCGGTGAACGGCGGCCGTAACTATAACGGTCCTAAGGTAGCGAAATTCCTTGTCGGGTAAGTTCCGACCCGCACGAAAGGCGTAACGATCAGGGCGCTGTCTCGGAGAGAGGCTCGGCGAAATAGAATTGTCTGTGAAGATGCGGACTACATACACCCGGACAGAAAGACCCTATGAAGCTTTACTGTAGCTTGGTATTGTGCCCGGGCTCTGAATGCGCAGGATAGGTGGGAGACGTTGAACCAGTGCTTGCGGGTGCTGGTGAGTCAATGGTGAGATACCACTCTTTCAGAGCTAGGGTTCTAACGTTCACCCGTTATCCGGGGAGCGGACAGTATCAGGTGGGCAGTTTGACTGGGGCGGTCGCCTCCTAAAAGGTAACGGAGGCGCGCAAAGGTTTCCTCAGGCTGGTTGGAAATCAGCCGACGAGTGCAAAAGCAGAAGGAAGCTTGACTGTGAGACCTACAAGTCGAACAGGGACGAAAGTCGGCTTTAGTGATCCGACGGTTCTGAGTGGAAGGGCCGTCGCTCAACGGATAAAAGTTACTCTAGGGATAACAGGCTGATCTCCCCCAAGAGTTCACATCGACGGGGAGGTTTGGCACCTCGATGTCGGCTCATCGCAACCTGGGGCTGAAGTCGGTCCCAAGGGTTGGGCTGTTCGCCCATTAAAGCGGTACGCGAGCTGGGTTCAGAACGTCGTGAGACAGTTCGGTCCATATCCGGTGTATG
The DNA here is from genome assembly GCF_014279795.1 of Synechococcus sp. PROS-7-1. Classification (NCBI taxonomy): domain Bacteria; kingdom Bacillati; phylum Cyanobacteriota; class Cyanophyceae; order Synechococcales; family Synechococcaceae; genus Synechococcus; species Synechococcus sp. PROS-7-1. Next base: position 2,150,202 of record NZ_CP047945.1, on the reverse strand, counting down.
CGTAGGAATATTGAGAGGATTTCTCCCTAGTACGAGAGGACCGGGAGGAACGCACCTCTGGTGTACCAGTTATCGTGCCAACGGTAAACGCTGGGTAGCCATGTGCGGAGTGGATAACCGCTGAAAGCATCTAAGTGGGAAGCCCACCTCAAGATGAGTATTCCCATGGGGTAACCCAGTAAGGTCACGGGAAGAACACCCGTTGATAGGCTCTACGTCGAAGTCCAGTAATGGATGCAGCGGAGGAGTACTAATAGACCGAGGGCTTGACCATTAATTTGGCTCTTGTCTGAGGCAAGTTTTATTCAGACAGACACATGATCTAAAGCGAGAGCTTTAGGTGATGACCTATGCAGTTCTCAGGGTTCACCCCTTGGGAATGAAACTATCCTGGTGTCCATGGCGCTGTGGAACCACTCCGATCCATCTCGAACTCGGTTGTGAAACGCAGCAGCGGCGACGATATTTGGGGGGTAGCCCCCTGAGAAAATAGCTCGATGCCAGGTAAAACATTCCAAACGAAGAAAGCCACCCCGAGGGGTGGCTTTTTTTGTGCCTTCTTTCATGCGCGCTAGTTTGGAGGTACGGTGCAATCTTGATCTGATGGCCAAACGGCTACTTCTGCGCCGAATCGTGCGTTCTCTCTGGTTGGCTTATCAACGTTGGGCGGGAACAGACTGTGTGGATCTCAGTGCTGCTTTTGCGTATTACACACTGCAGTCGATTTTCCCGATCCTTCTGATTTCCTTGTCCCTTGCTTCATTTTTGTTGGGAAGGCAGGATAATCTCGATCAAGAAATTATTAGTTATGCCAGTGGCGTTTTGCCGCCTCCTGCTGTTGCAATTGTGCGACAGACGTTGATTCAGCTGGTGCAGCAGGGCTTTGGTGCCGGACTTCTTGGTGCTGCAGTTCTGCTTGTGACTGCAGGGAATGTCTATTTGACGCTTCAGAGGGGTGCGGATCGCATTTGGAGAGATGCTCTTCGGCCGTTGCCGGACTCAATCCCTCTGGGAGCTCAAGCTTTTCAGTTTGTGCGCGTGCGTATCGAAGCCTTTTTTATTGTGATTCTGATTGGTCTTTTGATTGTTGCGGATCAGATTGGTGCCAATTTGCGGATGATTCCCGCTGGTGCCCTCGAAGACTTGCAGCAATCTCTTCCTTGGTTGGCTGATTTTCTTGATGGTTTTCCACTGATCCAGGTTGGGCGCGTGTTGTTTTCTTTTGCGGGATTTTCTGCCATGGCACTGCTGTTGCAGGCTCTCTTGCCAAGTCGTCGTGTGCCTTTCATTCCTTTGATCCCTGGGTCGCTGCTGATTGGGTTTTTGTTGACGGTTTTAAATCTTGCCGTGAGTCGAAGTGTTCTTTCACTTGGAGCCCGCTTTCAGGCTTATGGAGTCATTGGTGGCGTTTTGGTGCTTACGTTATGGGTGTATATGGTTGGCGTTGTGATTTATTTTGGTCAGTGTTGGAGTGTTGAACTCGCTTTGCTGAGGCAGAAGCAGTGTGGAGATCCGCTCGCTTCTCGCATCCATTGATCAGTGAATCAAGTCATCATGAATTCTGTTCGTTTCGTGTGAGGTTGTGAATGGGTCGTGTTCCTCCTCTCGTCTGGCTATTAGCCCTGCTTCTGTTGCTGCCTACGACAGTCGGACGCGCTTTGGTTGGGGTTTTTGGCGGAGCAGTCCTTCTGCTGCTGAGCCTCTCTCTGGTTTTGGGGGGCCTTGGTTGGTTGGGCTGGAAGCGGATGCAAAGCCAATTCAAGGTTTGCGGTGCTTGTGGTACCAACAACCTTGGTTCGGCGACGGCCTGCGTTGCCTGTGGCGCGTCTCTGGAGATTGGTTCCCAATCCTCGGCGAATCATTCATTCGATGCCGACGCCACACCAGCTAGTTCGGCAACGATCGACATCACTGCTGAGGATGTGGATTCCTAAAGATCCAACTTTGTCCGATCACACAGAAGATTGTTCAGGAGAAGCCGCAGACCCTTCTGCTGCCAGTTCGTTCAGACGTCGCTCGCGTAGGTAAAGGAATAGGGGGCCTCCGCAAGCAAAGGAAATGGTGACACAAGCAAGAAGTGTGAGCCGCCAGCCCTTCACGTCCAGGCGGCGTCCTTCGAGGACAATCCAGATTGAGAATGCGCTCGCTGCAATTAAGAGATCACGGCTGAGTGAACGTGAAGCGGCAGTGAGATTGGCGTCACTGATAAAGCCTGCGATGTCAAAACCAGTTGCTGTGCTGGATTGCATGAACTCAAGATTGGCTTGCCATGGAAGGACGGCGCCGAGCACTGCCAGCGTTAGATAGATCCAGGGCAACGTTCTAGACACGAGGTGGACAATCCTTTGATTCGCGTTCCAGCGTATCGGGATTGAGTAAGGCAACGCTCTGTTCCACCTCTTTCAGCAGTTCTTCGCATCGGCTCAGATAGATCTCGGCCCGCTGATGACTTCCTTGCAGTTCAGCCAATGGAATTGAATCATCCTGAAGTTTCGTCAGCAGCAGATCCAGTGCTTGGAGAGACTCCTCGTAGCTCAGAGATGCGGCATCCTCTTTCCACTGGCTTTGTTCATCGTCTTGTGATTGCTTCGATTTGCGTGGCATCGGAATGGTTGGCTGAGGTTGTTTCGTTGGTTTCTGCTTGAGAAGCCTCAGGAATTGCTCCTGATGGCCACTGTGCTGACATCGATCTCTCCGTCGCTGAGGTGAATGACCAGTGGCTGAGACGGACTGGCATCAGCGACGGTTTGAAGCAGGCGTCCGTCGCTGCGGGTCACGGTGGCGAAACCACGGGCCAGCCATCGTTGGGGAGACAGGGCCTGCAGCAGCTGTCGGCGTTGTTCCAAGCGTTCACGTTTCCTCGCCGCGACTGCCGCAGGACAGGATTGAATCAGGACGTCTCGTCTTTGGATCAAACGTTCTTCCTCTCTGCGCAGTCTCCAGATTTGCGACTGCAGCAGTTGCCTTCGGCATTGGCTGAGGAACTGCAATGCCGCGGTTCGGGTGGGCAGAAGGCTCACAATGGCTGCAGTCGGCGTTGCCGCTCGAAAATCGGCGACAAGATCGGCGACGGTGAGGTCGTCTTCATGGCCCAGGCCTGTGACTACAGGGACGGGGAAGTGCGCCAACGTTCGGCAGAGGACTTCATCGTCGAAGACCATCAGGTCCTCTCGGCTTCCTCCCCCTCGCGCCAAGACGACTGCATTCACCCGCAATCTCTCCACTTGCTGAGCCAAGCGCTCCAGCACAGAGCAGATCTTCGGTGCAACATCTCCTTGTACGGGGATTGGGATCACGAGGAGCTCGGTCAAAGGCCAGCGTTCCTTCGCTGTGCGCAACATGTCGGCGAGAGCTGAGCTCGGAACGCTTGTGAGCAGGGCGATCCGCTGGGGTGCAAGTGGAAGGGACCTCTGTCTTGCAGGATCAATCAGTCCTTCCTTGCTGAGAAGCGCTTTCACCGCCTCGAAGCGCCGCTCGATCGTGCTCCTGCTTGGACGCAAGTCGATCGCCTGAACGGCAAGGCTGGCCCGAGCGGCCCAGAAGTTCAGTTTTCCCACCACCGTGACGCCTTCGCCTTCAGCGGGGACGAAGTTCAGTTGCTGCAGCCTTGAAGCCCAGCAAACAACAGTGATGCTTGCGTCCCCGTCGCTGAGCGTCAGCCAGAGATGTCCTTTCTTGATTTGCGGACGCAGGGCACTGCCGTGCACTAGGAACCTGGGAGCAAAACCTCGTTCGAGAAGGGCTCCGACGGAAACGTTTAACTCCTGCACGGAGTAGCTGGGAATGCTGTCAGCGTTCAAGACGGCGGTAAGCGAACCACCAATACAGGCAGAGGGCACTGGCCAGAACACTGACGATCTGGCCCCAGGGTTGGGTCAGTTGCGTGAGCGCAATGGCAAGAATCACCAGTGCACTGCTGAGCAACCTCGCTCCATCGCGTCGGTTCTTGGCAAAAAATGGAAGCAATCGACTCATCAAGCGGCCTTCACTCTCTCGCAGAGCGGATGTCATAAAAAAGCCCACCGGAAGTCCAGTGGGCTTGAAGAGAAAATGCAGTTGGACGCTGAAATCAGCCGAGGCCGATCTGGGTCAGGATGCCCTGGCCGGTGAGCAGCTCGGTGCCAAGGCCGATCACGAAACCGAGCATGGCCAGACGGCCGTTCCAGGTCTCAGCGAAGTTGACGAAGCCGAAGCGGGGTTGTGCGGAGTCAGACATGGTGGAAGGTCCCTAACGAGACCAATGTAACAAAGAGTTGACTTTTATTGACTGTCGCTACGGCGACATCAGGAGGTCTTTTTGGTTTTGCGCGTTGCAACAGCATCCTCTGGGGAATCAGGCCATGGATGTTTGGGGTATCGACCGCGCATCTCCTTGCGAACGTCGTGATAGCTCCCTTCCCAGAATCCCCGCAGGTCACTCGTGCGCTGCAGGGGGCGGCCCGCAGGTGAGAGCAGTTCCAGGGTGATGGGAAGGTCTCCATTCAGCAGGCGAGGACTGTCTGTGCAGCCGAACATCTCCTGAAGCTTCACGGCGAGAAGGACCCCATCCTCTTCGTAGGTCAGTGCCGCATCGCGCCCGCTGGGGATGCGAATGGTCGTGGGCAGTAGCGCGTCAAGTTTGCGTCGAAAGCTCCACGCAATGTCTCCCCAGAGGGCCTCAAGCAGGCTCGCTTCACCCAGCTCCCCCCAGCTGCGGCATTCCAGGCTTGCTCCCTTGAGCCAATGCTCTGGATGCTGTTGGAGGTAGGACTTCTCGCGGCATGGCCAAGGTGTGCCGATGCGCTGGTGGACCAGCTGAAGCCGTCGGCGAAGCTGTTCGCTGTGTTGACTCCAGGGCAAAAGCGCTAATCCCTCATGCCTGAGCCGTTCGAGTAAAACAACGCTGATGGCCTCGGTTGAAGGGTTGGGCCAAGGCTGACGCTTCAGCTCAAGAGCGCCGAGGGACAAAATCCGTTCTGCGCGGATTTTCTGTTGACGGTCGTCCCACTCGACGTCTTCCCGCCATTGCCCTTCGGCTTCCGCGAGACTTTCAAGCCAGCTCTTGGGCATGGCGATGGCCAAGCGGATCCGTGCGTCACGACCACTGAGATCGAGCTGAGCCACGGCGAGCGCTTCGGCATGGCTCAACGGATCGTCGTCTTGAAGGGTGGCTCCTCGTCCTTGCCTCAGAAGAAACTTGCCTGGGCGTTGGTCGCGGGCACGAGCCAGCCATTCGGGGAAAGCTTTGGCCACCAGGAGTCCAGCCATCCAGTCCCAGGCCTCGTGCGGGGGGACGCCGCGGGGAATGTCCGTGAGCCTGTCCAGCTCCCGTTGCCATTGCTTGCTCTGCTGAAGGATGGCGGCAAGAGCTGTTGTTCCACCCTGCCGCTTTGATTGCCGGAGCGTCTGCAGCCCGCGCAGGAGATCGCACCCTTCAGAGCGAAGGCCAGGAGGGTTCCGCTCGCTCAGCAGGGCCGCGAGATCGCAGCCAAGCTGCTCGATCCCCCAGCGACGGGCTTCAACCATCATCAGCCCCAGCCTGGGATGAGCGCCGAACGTCGCCACATGGCGACCCTTCTTGGTGATCTGTCCTTCTGGATCAATCAGGCCGAGCTGCTGCAGCTGCTGACGCCCTTCAAGAAAGAGGGCTTGCGGAGGCGGTTCAAGCCATGCCAAGTCCTCCCCTAATCCGGCTCCCCAGCGAGCGAGATCGAGCAGGGTTGGCTGTGGATCAGCCCGTTGGAGTTCGGGTAGATCCTGCAGAGGGCGTCGCTGCTGTTCGGCAGGAGACCACAGGCGGACGCAGCGTCCAGGCGCCTGTCGACCTGCACGCCCCCGTCGTTGATCAGCGCTGGCTTGACTGGCAGGAACCGTCTCCAGTCCCTCCATCCCCGTGCCCGGATCAAACCGCGTGTGACGGCTCATGCCGGCGTCGATGACGAGTCGAACGCCGTCGAGGGTGAGTGAGCTTTCAGCAATGGATGTGGCGAGCACCACACGGCCATCCCATTCGCGATTGCAGGGGCGAAGGGCGTAAGCCTGCTGATTGAGAGACAGCTGGCCGTGAAGGGGAACGCTCTCCCAGCCCTCCAGCCGGTTCGAGGCCTTGATCCGCCGGATGCAGCGGTCGATTTCCTTGAGACCCGGCAGGAACACCAGCACAACCGGGGGATGGGTGCTGGTTCGCCGTTCGTTCTCGAGAAAGGGCAGCTCTGCCTCGAGCGCGCGGAGCACATGCTGATCCAGGGACTCCTGGTTGCGTGGTGGACAGTGGAGGGTGTCGACGGGAAAGGCCCGTCCCTCGCTGCGCAGGGTCCTGGCCCCATCCAGCTGTCGACTGAGGTCGCCGAGCTGCAGCGTCGCCGACATCAGCAGAACCCTCAAATCCGGTCTGAGCAGGCCCCTCGCCTCGCGCAGCAGTGCCAGGGCCACGTCGCTGTCCCGACGACGCTCATGAAACTCATCGAAGATCACACAGGTCACCCCGGAGAGGTCGGGGTGTGCCTGAAGCCTGCGCAGAAATAAGCCATCGGTGATGGCTTCAATGCGGGTCTTGGAGGAACGCCTTTGTTCGTTGCGTACCGAGTAACCAACGCGTTCGCCGAGGGGTTCGCCGAGTGAGTCCGCAAGACGAGCTGCTGCTGCCCTCGCTGCAAGTCGTCTGGGCTCAATGAGGAGGACCTTGCCCTCCATGGATTCGCCATCGGCAAGCTCGCCGATCAGCGCCAGGGGGACGCGGGTGGTTTTCCCAGCCCCTGGAGGAGCCTGCAGGATCACGGTGGCCCCTGGTATCAGCAGGGACTTCAGCTCCGGCAGCAGGGGATCAATGGGGAAGGGACCCGTCAGGGGCTTCTCCCGTTAGCTGAATAGCTCGAGAACTCCCAGTAGGAGAAGGCTGCTGAGCGCTCCCATGGCAGCGAGAAGGCGCACAAGAGGCGCGATACGAAAACGGAGTGTGGCCATGAAGAAAACCTTAAAGGCCGAAGTGACTCTGTTCTAGTTCGACTCCTCTATTTGCACCAGCTCCGCTTTGCAGGGCTTCACAGATCTGCCAATGATCAGCGCACGTGCCTGGCGCCATCCACAGGGTGATACTCCTCGCCCGTGAGCTCCTCATAAACGATCGCTGGAAGCCCCGTTTCAAACATGGTCTGGAGGGCTTCCTTCAGATAAGGGTTCCAGCCACCGGTGCTCACCTGCCCATGCCGCACCGTCCAGTCCCATGTCCCCTGAAGGTCTCTTGGGATGCGTCCTTCGCGATCTCTGCGGGCTACGAGGTCGAGAGACTCAACCAGGCCAACCTGCACGGGATCTTTGCCGTAGGCCGGTGTCAGGCTCAGTTCCAGGCGAACGGGATCCTCTTTGAGAAGGCGAAGCCGGAAACGCGGCGGCAACTTCACGGATTTGATCACTGCAGCAACGATCCGTGTTCTTTGGTCCACCAGGAAGTTCCCCCCTACGAGTCCGAAACGAGCCGTCTTGCAGCTCATCCATCCAACTTATTCACCAGCGCGATCGGCAGGTTCTCCTTCGTCGTCGTCGCTGAAACGAACCGTCAGAAGATTTTCCTCGGTCAGGCGGCCTTCGCCATCAAGCAGCTCGGGGTGGATGGTCACCTTTCCAGTTCGATCATTGCGACTTGGAGGCGCATTCAGCGGCCGTCCTGCCGCACTGAAACCCCGACCCATCACCTTGAACGCCTGCCAGAGCAGGGCCAGGAAGATCAGCCCATAAATCAGTGGAAAAAGACTACTCAGCATGGCGGAAGCCTGAACGGCAATCGGGGGCGGCCCTCCCTACGCATCATCGCTGCAGACAGCAGAAAGCGGCATCATTCCAATCCCGCCGGTCGCATCCGGTCATGAAACGGTCGGGCTTCCCTCTGTCCTGTCCCGGGATTGCTCCCTACGGTCAAATGCAAGATTCAACGCCTCCCCACCCATGGCCGTGGCTGTTCCCTCCGCGCATCGGATTTCGACGCGACGCGTCCCCAATAGGCGTGGCCTGATTTCTCTAATGGTGACGGCGTCACTGTTTGGCCCCTTGGTAGGTCCATGGGCGTCCAGGCCTGCGAAAGCCGTCCCAGCGCCTTCATCGGTGCTGTCTTCTCAATCATTTGTTGCCGGAGCAGTGGCTCGCAGCGGTCCTGCCGTTGTCACACTCGAGACCCAGCGCACGGTGAGGACATCAACAGGCAATGGCCTGCCCCAGGGCCTGCTGATGGATCCCTTCTTTCAACGGTTTTTCGGTCTGCAGCCTCAGCCTTCCCCCCGCTCTCGTGTTGAGCGGGGCCAGGGAAGTGGTGTGATCTTTGATGCTCAGGGCCTCGTGCTCACCAATGCACACGTCGTGGAAAACACCGACCAGGTGATGGTGGGTCTGCCAGATGGTCGTCGTGTGTCTGGTCAGGTGGTAGGGCAGGATTCCGTGACGGACCTGGCTGTGGTGAAGCTGGAGGGCGGAAGCAGCTGGCCAACGGCGCCGCTCGGCAATTCCGATCAGCTCCGTGTTGGAGATTGGGCGATTGCTGTTGGCAATCCTTTCGGGCTGGAGAACACGGTCACCTTGGGGATTGTGAGCAATCTCAATCGCAATGTGTCCCAGCTGGGAATTCAGGGCAAACGCCTGGATCTGATCCAAACGGATGCAGCTATCAATCCAGGAAATTCAGGCGGCCCCCTTCTCAATGCCAGCGGAGAGGTCGTGGGCATCAACACGCTTGTGCGATCAGGACCGGGCGCTGGCCTGGGATTTGCGATCCCGATCAATCGTGCCAAGACCATCGCCATGCAGCTCGTCGAGCAGGGGCGTGCCAGCCATCCGATGGTCGGAATTGGTCTTTCCTCAATCCCAGCATCCACTCCCGGTGGCAGAACGCCTCCCGGGGCCGTTGTTCGCTCAGTCGTTTCAGGTGGTCCTGCCGCTCGGGGTGGGCTGCAGGTCAATGATGTGATCGTGGCTGTTGCAGGTGTTGCCGTGAAGAGCCCTGCGGAGGTGGTCACAGCGATTGACCGTAGTGGGGTGGGGCGACCTCTGGAGCTCCGGGTCGAGCGTCAGGGCCGTTCTGTTCCCATCACGGTGACGCCTGTGGATATGCGCGCCTTGAAGATGCGCTGATCAATCTTCATCAGCATCCCGCAGCTGCTCAACACAGCGCGTAATGCATTCGCCGTCGTCGAGATTGCACGTGGTGATGCATTCGAAATAGGTCTCCACCGCATCCCAGGTCTGTTCATGGTCCGCTCCATTGGCCCGGCTCTGGGGGAGGCCAGCGGGCTGGGTTCCTAGGTGTGTCATCAGCGGCCGGGATCAGTGATGTCAGCTTATGCACACGTTTTGAGTGGGTAAAGGGAAATGAGTCTTCCTTCCTAGCTGTTCATGAAGTTTCGTCTTGTCGTGTCGAATTGATGCGTTATGCAGCTTTTTTGCGACGGCTATCGCGCTCTTTTTGCTTGTCGCGTTTGGCTTGGCGTTTGGCCTCCTGCTCCGCCTTTTGCAACGCTTCGTCAGCAGCTCGGCGCTCTTCTGTTTTCTTTTCGAGGTAATAGTTGTAATCCCCCCGGTACAGCACAAGCTCTCCATCACGGAGTTCCACGATCCGGTTTGCGACCCGGGAAATGAAATAGCGGTCATGGGACACGAGTAGGGCCGCCCCTTCGTAAGCACAAAGTGCGTCCTCCAGCATTTGCTTGGCCGGAATATCGAGGTGGTTGGTCGGCTCATCGAGAACCAGCAGATTGCAGGGGCTCAGGAGCATCAGAGCCAGGGCCAGGCGTGCTTTCTCGCCGCCGCTGAGCTGTCCCACTTCTTTGAAGACGCTGTCGTTGCTGAAGCAAAAGCTTCCGAGAAGAGAGCGCACCTGGGTCTGTGTCCAGTCCGGTACGGCTTCGAACATGGTGTCGATCACCGTTTTGCTGAGATCCAGTGCCTCCGCCTGGTTTTGTTCGAAATAGCTCGCCACGATGTTGTGTTCGCCAAGGGTGGCGGACCCTTCGTCCGGCGTTTCCAGCCCCATCACCAGGCGCAACAGAGTGGATTTGCCCGCACCGTTCGGCCCAACGAAGGCAATCCGGTCCCCTCGCTCCACTTCAAGTTCAGCGCCGAGGAAAAGGATTTTGTCTCCGTAGCTGTGGGTGAGGTTGTCGATCAGAGCCACCTGTGCTCCAGACCGAGGTGCCGGGGGAAAGCGGAAGCTCGGGCCTGCGACTGATTCGATCGGTGCTTCCACGCGATCCACCTTCTCGAGCTGTTTTTCCCGGCTTTTTGCTTGGGTACTGCGGGTGGCACTGGCGCGGAATCGGTCGATGTAGGCCTGCTGGGCAGCGATGTCCTTCTGCTGGCGCTCAAAAGCAGCTTGGGTGGCTTCCTGCTCAAGCGCTTTCTGCTCGAGGTGCGCTGTGTAGTTCCCCAGGTATGCGCGGGAGATTCCCCGCTCGGTGGACACGATCTGATTGCAGACCTGGTCAAGAAAGGCTCGATCGTGACTGATCACCACCAAGGCCGCGGTCTGCGTCTTGAGGTAATCCTCCAGCCATTGGATCGTTTCCACATCCAAGTGATTGGTCGGCTCGTCGAGAAGCAGCAGATCCGGATCCTGGAGAAGGATCTTGCCGAGGGCGATACGCATTTGCCAGCCCCCGGAATAGTCCTTCACCAGCCGTTCTGCAGCTTCAGCTGTGAAGCCGATGGTGGGAAGCAGTTTGTCGATGCGAGCATCCAGCTCATAGCCGTGCAGGGATTCAAATCGGGTCTGGAGGGCCCCGAGGCGGTGAATGAGCTGGTCGAGATGCTCTGGGTCGGAGGCAGCCTGCTCAGATGCCATGGCCAGCTCCACCTGCTTTTGTTCACTCAGCACCTTCGCTGCTTCGCCAAACGCCTGGAACAGCTCTTCGCGAACCGTTCGCTCGGGGTCCACGTCGAACTCCTGCTGAAGAAAAGCAATTCGTGGTTCTCCCTGACGAACGACTTGGCCGCTACTGGGCTCCTCCAGGCCAGCGATCAGTTTCATCTGAGTGGATTTCCCCGCGCCATTCACGCCCACAAGGCCAATGCGGTCGCCGCTTTTCACCTCCCAGGTCACATCCCGGAGCACCTCCCCCGTCGGATAGATCTTGCTGACGCGCTCAAGTCGCAGCACAGGGGCGAAGGCAGATGCCCTCATCATCCCGTGCCGGGGTGAGGGCAGACTGGGGATTGACGAGGCGGCGGTGATGCGGAGGCTGGAGCAGGTGGCAGCTCTTGTTGTCGCTGCAGGGTTGGCTCTGGTGAGTTATTGGCTGTTCTTTAGCTGGGCAGGCGGCGGCGGCACTCGTGAGCGTCGTGTGGATCCCTCGCCTGCACCTCAGGTCTCCTTGCCGGTTAAAGCCCCCCTCTCGCTTTGACCAGCCACTGCTTGCTCAGGTCATCATCAAGATTGCTGATGTGAGCTTTTACCTCGTCCGCGGTCACCGGAAGCTTCAGCTGTTCGCCGATCGCGCAGATGGCGTCGATGGCTCCAGCAGGGTTCTGTAGTGCCTGCCGGAAGAGTGAACGGGTGAGATCAGGGTCACCTTCGATTCGTTCGTAGAGCGCGGCTGCGTTGCCCATGGCACATCCATGTCTCACCGCAGAGTATTCACACCCCATGGATCAGCCAAAAACCGCAGGCCCGGTTTAAGCGGCTTGGTCGAGATCCGCCTCCTTAAGCCCTGCGGCTGACGCGTCCTCCATGCTGCGCGCATCCATGCAGAGAACTTTGCGCAACTGGGCGTAATTGGCGGCCTGGGATGCACGTCCTTCTTGAACGGCGCCGTATTCAGCGCGTTGAAGAACATGGTGCAAATGGGTCAGCAAGTAGGTGCTGATGACTGCAGAGACCAGGACATCACTGTTTTCAGCGGCACGACGGGTCCGGCGTGCCCCGCCTGTCCGCCTGGTACGAGGCGTCGGCTGGCGGGTGCTGGTGGCCTGGCTGGTGGAACGGGGCATGGCAGTCCTGGCTGAACGTCGAGAGGGGAGGGCGGATGAATGAGCCGTTGAAATGAACCTTTGAAATGAACCGTTGAATGAATCGCGCGTCAGGGGTCGGATCGATGACATCAGCATAGTGCTGGATACTATCCTTGCGCATCTCTGTACACTTTTAAGTAGCTCTGCCTTTGCGGTCGTGGCAACCCGCCAAACGTCATCCAGCGGGAAGCCGAAGTCGCCACGCATTCAGGTGGTGCTTCCGGAGGATCTCTGCCTGCGCCTAACGGCCCTTGCCGAGCAGGAATCCCGCACCGTGAGCAACATGGCCAAGGTGTTGATTCAGCAGGGGGTTCAGCGTTTGGAGCAGGGGGAAGCGGCCTCTGCCCCCACTGCTGCTGCGCCTCTTCAATCCCCAACCGATCGCCTGCGCTCAGCACTTGAGGCTCAGCAGCCGAGACGGCTGCGAGGGGCGCCTCGCAGGGTTCGGTTGTATCGCCCCAATGGTCCTGGCGTCTGATCAGGCAGGGTCGGCCCGAAGCCCGAGAACAGTCGCCTTCGATGCACCAGTAATCGCAGGAGCATTGCCGGGGTGGCCGCAGTGGTGCCACCAGGCCAGAAGCGCAAAGACGAGTGCTTCGCGGAACTGGGTCGGCAGATTCAATTCACTGCTCGGGCGAATGTGTACCCCAAGGCACCGCTGCCTCAGCTGACGCATCAAGGTTCGATTCCGGCAGCCCCCGCCCGCAACCAGTAGCTCCACGGGTAAAGGCTGGCCTGTTGATGCCAGCCGCCGCAGATCCTGTGCCACCACAGCGGCGCTGAAGGCGGTGAGGGTGGCTAGCTGGTCTGCGGGTGCATGGGTTTCCAGCTGTTGGAGTCGCCGGTTGAGATCGTCCTGCCCGAAGACTTCCCGTCCCGTGGATTTCGGCGGGGAGCTCAGGAAATATGGCTCCTGAAGCCATCGCTCGAGCTTTTCCTCGGAAATGGTCCCGCGGCCCGCCAGTGCTCCATCCAGGTCGAATGTGTCTTTCCCTTTGCTGAGACGAGTGATAGCCAGGTCCATCAAGGTATTGGCCGGACCGCAATCCCAGCCCAGCACGGGGTGATGGCGATCTGGCCCGGTGTTTGGTGGGATCAGCGTGATGTTGGCGATGCCACCCAGATTCAGAAGCCCTCGCCAGCCATCGATGCGACCTATCAGAGCGGCATCCGCCATGGGCACCAAGGGTGCGCCTTGTCCTCCAAGGGCAAGATCGGCGGCTCGGAAGTCATGAATCACCGGTTGACCGCTCAGGTGCGCCAGGAGTGGAGCCTGAAGCATCTGCCAACTGGCGCCTCTGCGGCCGGACCCTTTCGACTGCTTGCTTGAAGGAGCAGGGGGGCGGTGCCAGATCGTCTGGCCGTGGCAGCCCAGTAAGGATGCTGAGCGCTCAGGATCGCAGAGGTGGGCGGCTGCCGCCTGCATCTCAGTCACGGCCTCGGACATCTCCAAGAGATCGCAGGCGCTGGTGGGTTCACCCTGGGCCATGCGAATCAGTCGCTCTCTCAGTGCTGAGGGGTAGGGCACCGATGCGGTGTTCAGCAGATCCCAGCGCGGGGCTGCAGGTCTGCCCTTGAACTGCGCGAGCGCTGCGTCAACCCCATCGGCACTGGTACCGCTCATCAAGCCGAGCACGCGCATGATCGAGAGCTGCTCAGGTTCGGGGAAGATTCTGAAGGTCTTCTGTGAGGCCCATGACGACCAGCACATGGCCGTTCAGAAGAATGTGCGAGGCGGGCGGATTCACCAGCAGTTCCCCTGCAGGGCCTGCAGCAAGAACGTTCACCCTGTGGTTTTTGCGTAAATTCAGATCGCGCAGTGACCGGCCCACAAAGCGTTCAGGAACTTTGATCTCCTCAATCGAGTGATGCTCATCGAGCTCCAGCCGCTCCATCAAATTGGGGCGAACAAGCTCGATCCCCAAACGTTCACCCTGCATCCGTGAGGGGAACACCACTCGATCAGCGCCAACCCGCTTCAGCATCTTCTCGTGCAGGTCGCTTGTGGCTCTTGCAATCACCTGTCGAACCCGGGTTCCTGCGCTGTCCTTCGCGATCAGAGTGGCCGTAATGCTGGCCTCGATCGGTTCACTGATGGCCACCACCACGGTGTCCATATCGAGGATGCCTGCTTCACGCAGTGACTCCTCATCGGTGCAATCCACCACCCGGGCTTCGATGGAGGGTTCGAGCTGGCGTAGTTCCTCAATCGCCTTGGAGGAACGATCGACGGCCAGCACTTCAGCGCCGTTCTGCATCAGCTGACGACAGACCGCGCTGCCGAAACGCCCGACGCCGACAATCCCGAAGCTCTGTGGGTCGCTATCGATGGACTGTGACCAATTCCACCAGTCCCTCATGACGGCCTCTCCAAGGAACCTCGCTCAGACATAGAGATCCTCACGGGGATAACCAACACGATTTTGGCGTTGGATTTGGTTGTGCTCGAAGCTTTCCCAGATGGCGCTGAGCAAGAGCAGGATGCCGAGCCGGCCTACGAACATACCCACGACCAAGATCAGCTGCCCAAGGTGACCGAGTTGTTCGGTCACGCCGAGATCGAGGCCCACCGTGGCGAAGGCAGAGATGCATGTGAACATCAGTTCCAGAAACGACAGCGGGTCTTCGCCCGTGGGGTCACTGATCAGAGCGAGTAGCAGGGCCATCATCAGCACGAACAGCAGGGAGGCCACCGTGATGCTCACAGCCCTCAGCACCACCTTGTCGGGAATCTGGCGATGACGGATCACAACATCATCGTGGCCGCGGAGGGTGGAGCGGGTTGTGGCCATTAATGCAGCCACCGTGGTGGTTTTGATGCCCCCGCCAGTCCCTCCGGGACTGGCACCGATGAACATCAGCGTCATCAGGAGCAGCAGGCCTGAATCCGAAATGCTCTGGATCGACAGAGGCACTGTTGTGAAACCTGCTGTGCGGGCACTCACTGAGCTAAACAACGTACTCATCACTCTCTCCTGCCAGCCCATGGTGGTGAGGGCGTGGCCTTTGGAAAGGGATTCAGTCAGCGTCAGTCCAACCATGCCGATCAGGATCAGGAGCGCTGATGTGCGGAGCACAAGCCTGGTGTGAAGACTCAGGTTTCGACGTTTAAGCCGTTGCCTGTTGCTCCAGAGATCGTTGGTCACTCGCCATCCCAAGCCTCCCAACACGATCAGAAGCATGATCACCGCATTGACCACGCGATTGGTCCGGTAGCCCTCGAGGCTGTCGCTCCAAAGGCCAAAGCCTGCATTGTTGTAGGCGGAAATGCTGTGAAAGAGAGCCGCCCAGGCCCTGGAACCTCCCGCAGGCAGATCTGAGAATCCGAAGGTGTAAAGCACAAAAGCTCCCATCAGGATCAGCACGGCTGCCGTGAGCGCAATGCTTCTAAAGGTGCTGCCGATGCCGCCGACGCCGAATTGATCCAATGTCTGCCCCCGATCCAGTCTTCGGCGAAGGGAGGCCCCACGCACCACGAATCCCTGCAGAAAGGTGGTGATGGCCATCAATCCCAGTCCGCCCACGAGAATCATGAAAGCCAACACCCCTTGGCCGAAGGGTGTTAAGTCGCGACCGACGTCGATCACCGTCAGTCCAGTCACCGTGACGGCGGACGTTGCTGTGAAAAGCGCTTCCCAGAGCCCCACAGTGGTGGCTGAGCAAACGGGGCTTGCCAGAAGAAACGTTCCGGTGGTGATCACCAGCAGGCCCGTCACCACCGTGAACTGAGGCACGGAGAGGCGTCGATACCAGGCCTGGGTTCGGTGAATGGCCTTGGGTAGAGGCATCGGCTTCATGCGCCCCCCATCTGGTTGAGGATCAGCCAAGGCACGAGCAGGGTCATCAAAACTGTGAGTCCCAGTCCGTAGCGGGCCACGTCAAAGAAGCGGTAACGCCCTGGTCCGAACACCATCAGATTGGTTTGATATCCCATCGGTGTGAGGAAGGACTGGCTTGCTCCGAAGAGAACAGTGAGCAGAAGGGCTTGGGGCGGCAGGTTGAGGGGGGCGGCCAGTTGGGTCGCCACTGGAATCAGCAGGGCGACGGATGCGGCGTTGCTGAGGACTTCCGTGAGCAGCGTGGTGCTGAGGAAAATCACAAGCAAGGCGCCGTAATCAGGCCAGTTCACCAAAAGCACACGCAGGGAGGCGGCCAGTCCATCGGCAAGGCCTGTGCGCTGCATGGCCACACTGAAGCTTGGGAGCGCTCCCAAGAGCAGGATCACATCCAGACGGATCGATCGCAGCATCTCCCCAGAGCGCAGACAACCTCCAATCACCATCAGCACCACAGCGAGAAGCACTGAGGCCACGAGTGGAATGGATGTCAGTGTTGGCAGCAACAGCATGCCGGCAGTAATTGCGATTGACAGCGGCTTGCGGCGAACCGTTGGCAGGTCGTTTTCCAGCTCGTCCAGAACGAGGAGATCATGGTTGGACTGCAGGCCTCGAATGGCATCCACTGGCGCTTGAATCAGGAGCACATCGCCTTCTTTGAGAACGGCTTGTCCAAGTCGCTCCTGGACGGTCTGCTGGCCGCGGCGCAGGGCCAAAACTGTTGCGTTGTAACGCTGGCGAAAACGCAGTTCGCGCAAACTGGCACCTGCCAGTGTTGAGCCAGAGGGGAGCAGGACTTCAACCATCGTCTGTCCCCCTTCCTCAGGGGGATGGGCCAGGGAATCTGCGGCTAACAAAACTGTTTCATCCTGCTGAAGCCGCAGGAGGTCATGGCGTGTGATCCTCAGCAGGAGTCGATCACCCGCCTCCAGTTGGCGATCAGCGAGGGGAGGCATCAGCCGTTCTCCCTCCCGCTGCAGCTCGAGAACATCCACATCAAATCGCCTCTGCAGCCTGCTGTGGCGGAGTGTTTGACCCACAAGGCTTGAGCTGCCCGGGATGGTGACTTCAGTGAAGTAACCCTCAAGGTTCTGATCGGGCGTCAGCGAATTGGCCTCGAGTCCGCGATCAGGTAGGAGTCCCCGGGGGGCCAGGAGCATGTAGGCAACTCCTGTAAGCCACACAGGAATTCCGATGCTTGTGAAGCTGAAGAGTTGAAGCGGCCCATATCCAAGCTGTTCACTGATGTCGCTTGCCAGCAGATTCACCGAGCTGCCAAGCAGGGTCAGGGTCCCCCCCAGCAGGGTGGCGAAGGACAGGGGGAGCAGCACCCTCGATGGCGCCACCCGCCGTCGCCGGCACCAAGCCTCCAGGACTGGGAGAAGAGTGGCTACAACTGGTGTGTTGGGCACGACCCCGGACACGGGTGCCACCACCAGACCGAGCAGCGCGATCAGTCGGCGGGGGGAGCGGATCCGGTCGGATGCGATTTGCTCTCGCAGTCGATCGAGGGCTCCGCTGCGGAAAAGGGCCGCGGAGACCGCAAACAGACCCATCAGTGTGATCAGGGCGGGGCTCCCAAACCCGGCCAACGCTTGAAGGGGTGTCAGGACACCCCCGATCATCAGCAGCGCCAAGCTGAGCAGCCCCACTAGCTCGGGAGCAATGACGCCGCTGATGAAGAGAGCAACGGCCAGCACAAGCACCGCAAGGGTGATCTGAGCATCCCCGTTTTGAAGAGCGGCACTGAGCTCAGCCATGGGCGCGTGCGCTGGTCTGGTGGAAGGGGGCTTCGCAGACTTGTTCTGGTGAGGTCTCCCAGAACGTTTGCTCGAGCCATGCTCGCAGACCTTTCAATCCTGTCCCCTGGGTTGCTGACAGATAGAGGGCATGCGGTTCAAGCGTTCTGATCAAATCGAGTTGCGAAGCTTCGCAGCGATCGATTTGATTGGCGATCACCTGCCGCGGTTGGTGGCACTTCAGCCCATCCAGAATGGAATGCACGGCACTCAGTTGGCCTTGCCAGTCCGGATCTCCGAGATCCACCACCAGAAGAAGCTGATCGGCTTCTCGGGTTTCTTCAAGCGTGGCCATGAACGCTTGCAGCAATGGTCCGGGCAGCTCTCGAATGAATCCGACTGTGTCAGTGATCAGAAGCTCTTTGGGGGCAGAGCCTGATTGCGGAAGACACAACCGCCTGGTGGTGGGGTCCAGCGTTGCAAAGAGACTGTTTTTCGCTTCCACAGCACGCTCTTGATCAAGGGCGCAGAGCGCATTGAGAAGCGATGACTTTCCAGCATTGGTGTAGCCCACCAGCGCAACTCTCGGAAGCGTGCTGCGCTGTTGCCGCAGCCGGGCGCGATGCGCCCCCAGCTGCCGCAATTCCCGGCCCAGATGCTCGATGCGGCGGCTGATGGCACGGCGGTCTTTCTCGAGTTGGGTTTCCCCCGGTCCCCGGGTGCCGATGCCACCTCCTTGGCGCGACAGGCTGAGACCGCGGCCGGCCAGGCGTGGAAGCCTGTAGCGCAGTTGGGCCAGCTCCACCTGAAGTCGGCCGGCCGCGCTCGTTGCGCGCTGGGCGAAAATATCCAAAATGAGTTCGCTGCGGTCCATCACAGGGCAATCCAGAAGCCGCTCGAGGTTTCTGGATTGCACGGGGGTTAGTTCTCTGTCTGTGATCACGAGAGACGCAGTATGGCGGCGCACATCAATGGCAGCCTCCTGGAGTTTTCCCGTTCCCCAGAGAGTCTGTGGATTGATCTGGCCGAGGCGCTGACGACACACCGCCACGGGGCAGGCACCGGCACTGCGTGTCAGCCCCTCGAGTTCAGCGAGCTCGCGCTCATTGACGTCAGGGTCTGCGCCAATCAGTGTCAGCAGCAGGACGCGTTCCTCCTGTTGACCAGGCGGGTCGATAGTTTTCTCATCACCGGACAGCTCGGAAATGGGCTCCGTCGTTTCAGCTGCACAGAGCGCAGACAGCGCGTTGATGGCATCACATCGCCAGCCGATCGCGGCAGAGGCATCGGTGCGCCAGATCGCTGCAGGTCGCGTTCCTGAAGTGGTGGCGGCTGCTTGGAGCCGAAGCCAGATGCTGGGGGCAACATCCAACGCGACAACGGCCTCGCGTCCTTCCGGTTTGAGATCCACTCCTTGTGTGCCTGGCAATGCACTCACCAAACGCCAACGCTGGCGGCGTCGCGTTCCTCCGGAAAGATGGCCATCAAGCCGATCGGACTCTCCTAGGGGGCCAACCCAAAGCAGCCTGCTCACGCCGCGTGCATCGATCAGAAGATGCAGAGACTGCTTGAGTTCGAGGGTGAGTTCAGCCAGACGCTCGAGGGTGAACAGATCGGCGCCAACGTTCTGCGGATGACGCCGGTGGCTGAGCCTTTCCAGCTGACGTAGCTGGGATGGCCTGAGGCCGCGCGTGCGTCCTGCTAGGTGGGCCTGCTTCAAGAGCTGAACAACCAGGCCCCTGCAGAGCGGAGTCCGAGTGAAAGTCCTGGCATGCGGGTGAGGTACGCCAAGCGCCTCAAGTTGAAGGCAAGGGGCCCTGCCAAGGTGACACCCATACCGGTGAGTGTGGCGTCGCCGATCCCCAGGCTGAGCATTTCACCGAGATCCTGAAAAACAAAGGGATCTGGAGTGTTGCCGTCCCGACGTGCCTGGAGGCTGCGGGCCGCGGCTTGCCCTTGCTGGATAGCGACCTGCGCCGATAAGGGCCAGGGAGATTGACCTTCGTCGATGGAGTGCTGTCTGGCAATGTCTCCAAGGACAAGAACGTCGGGTTGGCCAAGAAGTCGCAGGCTTCCATCCACGGGCAGGCGCTTGTGATGAGGTGCAACGGAAGGCAGCAAATCAGGGATGTTGGGCCGACTGCCTGCCGTCCAGATCAGACCGTCGTGGGGCTGCTCCATCTCGCCGTCAACGCCACTCCATCGCACAGCATTTGGAACCACATTGAGAACGCGTGTCTTCAGATGAACTGTGATGTCACGTTTTTGCAAGGCGCGCTCAGCTTGCTCTCGGTTGAAGGCCCGTGAGCGAGCCAGGATCTGCTCTCCCTGTTCAACGAGATGAACGCGGGCTGCCCCTTCCAGCAGGTCAACGAGTTTGCACGCGAGTTCGACGCCCGTGGGACCAGCCCCAACAATCACGAGCGTGCTTGTTCCGGAGGGACGGTTGCGCAGGTCTCTCAAGCGCGCATGAAGTGGCGGAAGGTCTTCCAAGGCATGGAAGCGCAAGGCGTGCTCGCGGACGCCAGGGATTCCGAAGTCATCCGGCACTGCTCCAGTGGCCAGCACCAGTTGGCTGTAGGGCAACTGGTGACCACCTGCTGTTGTGACGACGTGATCTTCAAGGTTGACGGAGCAGACCGAGTCCTGAATGTGGCTGATCCCCCGCCCTTGCAAGAGTTGCCCGTAGTCGGGGGCGACTTCCCATCCCTGCAGCTCCCCGCTGAACAGTTCGTAGAGGAGGGGGACAAAGACGAACCTTGATCGGGGTTCGATCAAGACGAGGGGTGGGCGGGGATGCACCCTGCTGAACGCTTGCAGGGTGGATAGCCCTGCGAATCCTCCGCCAACCACGAGGATCGGGTGCTCCTGCGGATTGGGTGCTTGCGTCAATGGATCCGCATGTTCTTGCTCCGACCTTAGGCAGGCCCCCGGTCACCCCGGCGTATGAGAATGCACTGATGAGGAACGGCATCATTCCGATGACTAGCGCTGCCGCCGGCTTGGACTCCGGCGGTGAATCCGCCCAGCTGACGCTTCAGAGGGAGGCGCTTGAGGCACTGGAGCCTGCGCAGCGGTTGCAGTGGGCGCGGGAGCAATTCGGGTCGGGATTCGCAATGACCACGAGCTTCGGGATCCAGTCGTCCGTGCTCTTACACATGCTGGCAGGCTTGCCAGGCGCTGAATCGGTGCCGGTGATCTGGGTGGATACCGGCTATTTACCCCCAGAGACCTATCGCTACGCCGAAACCCTCTGCGACCGTCTCGGCCTCGAACCCGTCGTTGTTCAGTCGTCTCTTTCCCCAGCAAGGATGGAGGCCCTTCACGGGCGACTTTGGGAAACAGGAAGCGACAGTGACCTTGATCTCTACTTGCGCCTACGCAAAGTTGATCCCCTCGAGAGCGCTCTCGATCGCCACGCTGTGCGCTGCTGGGGGAGTGGGGTGCGCAGCGGACAGACCGACCTGAGAAGCACGATGACGGTGCTTGATCCGATTCGTGGTCGCCTCTCCCTGAGGCCGCTCCTGCATTGGACCAACAGAGACATCTTCTATTACATGCAGGAGCACGAGTTGCCCCAGCATCCTCTCTTTGATCAGGGCTATTCCACCGTTGGTGATTGGCATTCCAGTGCTCCAGACGGTGTGGATGCCGAGGGACGCAGCACCCGGTTTGGTGGCCAGAGACAGGAGTGCGGCATTCACGTGCCTGGGGTGATGGGTGACGGCATTTGAGGAGGTGAGTCCCCAGCGATGCCTGCTGATCGGTAATTCACGCTGGCATTGGGCCGAACGCGCTGAATCATCTCCATGGAGTTTTCGCCACACCGATCCGATCGTTGAACCACTGCTGGATGCTTCAGTCCCTGATCGGTGGGCTGCCGTCGGAAAGGTCCCTGCTGCATTCTCACGCCATGGTGACCAGCAACTTCAGCTTGATCAGGTGCCTCTGAACGATGTGCCGCCCTGGCTGGGCATCGACCGTGCTCTCGCCGGATGGGGGGCCTGGCTTCGATCCGGCGGCGGTGACGATTTGATGGTGGTTGATGCAGGAACGGTGCTCAGCCTGACGCGCGTCACCTCCGCTGGATGCTTTGGCGGAGGATGGCTCTGCGCGGGGTTGCGTCTTCAACTGCAGGCCATGAGTGAGGGGACTGTCGCCCTGCCCGTGGTGGAGCCTGATGTGCCCAGCATCGATGTAAGCCCGAACCTCCCGGCTGACACAGCGAGTGCCATGACCCAAGGTGTTCTTCAAAGCCTGTTGGGTTTGATCCAAGGTGCTCATCGCCGTTGCCCTAGCACTGTCTGGCTTTGCGGAGGCGACGCCCCGCTTCTTTTGCCCGAGCTGGTAGCCCGGGGTGTTGATGTCCAGCACACCCCGGATCTTGTGATGGAAACCTTTGTCGACCTCGTCAGCTAGCTGAGGCCAAGGTCTTTAAGGATCTGGTCCGCCATGACTTCTGCTTTCACTTTGCGGTAAATCAGCTCAAGATTCCCCTGAGCATCCACCACGAACGTGTGGCGCATCATGCCCATGTACTCGCGGCCCATGAACTTCTTGAGCCCATAGCTTTCATAGGCGCTGGCGACGACGCAGGGCTCGACGTCAGTGAGCAGGGTGAAGGGCAGCTCCTGTTTGCTGATGAAACGAGTGTGCGATGCGGCATTGTCTTTGCTGATACCCAGCACCCGAATGCCATGGGCCTCGAATTGGTCCCATCGATCGCGGAAATTGCAGGCTTCCTTGGTGCACCCTGGCGTGGCGTCCTTCGGGTAGAAATAGATCACGACCCTCTGGCCTTTGAGTGATGACAAGGTCACAGGCTCTTCTTTCTCGTTCGGAAGCGTGAAGTCCGGGGCTGGATCACCGATCTGCAGGGTCATGGATCAGGGATGGAGTGGCGGAAGCGTAACGGCCCTTTGGTTTCGGCGGATGTCCGCTCCGCTGCCCTGCGATGCAAGCTGTTTATCGATGCAGGAACAGCAGTGGTCGTCGCGCCTGCCAAAAGGTCGCTCCGATGTCTTCATCCATTCGCGGGTCTGGATGCGAGCGTGTCTAGCTGATCGCTTCAGCCTGTCTCCCAAGGCGGTGCCTTTGCAGGCGCCACCTGGTGAACCCCCTTCTCTGCCGAGCGGCTGGGGTTTCCTGAGCCTGAGTCATTGCCGTGATGCCCTCCTGCTGGGCTGTTCTGAGCATCCAATTGGTTTGGATCTCGAGCGCCGCGACCGGATGATTCCTGCGGCCTCGATTCTGCAACGGTCGTATGGCCACGAGGAGCGGAAACGGCTGCAACACCTATGTGTTGAAGACCTCCGACAGGCTGTGTTGAAGCACTGGTTGATCAAGGAGGCCTCGATCAAGTGGCAGAAGGGGTCGATTGCCCGTGATTTGCGCTTTTGGGAGGTCTGTCCTGGGATGAGCAGCGTGGTTCATCAACGCAGCCATCAAAAGCTTGCCGCTGTGCTGCATGGCTATGAATCCTGGGAGTTCGCCGTCGTGGCGGCAGATCAACAAGTTCTGCAATCCATCGCCCTCTGCCTAGCCTGAAGCCAAGCGTTTTTGCCTCGAGTTCAGTGCCTGCCGCCGGCTTGTCCAGCCTTCCGATCCTGGCCAGTGCAGTGGTGCTGGCCGGCTTCGGATTCGCGGCGATGGTGAGCTCTCCATCCAGTCAGGGTTTGGAGAGTGCTTGGAATGGTGCAGACCCCAACTACAGCCGCTTGGATGAAAGGGACGCCACGTTGCATCAACGCAGGGGAGTGGAAGATCTGCTCGCGGCATTCACCAAAGGACAGCTCACACGCCATTACTGGGGACATTTCGCGCCCACGCTTGCCGATCTCGGCCTCACGGCTGATTCGTCTCTTGGGGTTCGCGTTGAGAATGTTGAGGGTGCAACCCGGCTCTGGCTGACTCCTCGGCGGGGTTCCGAGGCCTATCTGGCTCAAGTCAACTTCAACGGCGAAAAGCTTGAACGACTTCATTGCAGGGGGACTTCAGGGGGTGAAGTTGAACCAAAAGCAGATCAATGTCCCCCTGGGTGGAAACCCCTAAAAGAGCCAGCCCTTTAAGAGTTTCAAGAAGAGATTCGCAAGTCTCGCGAGATTCGCGAGCCCCAAGATGCCTGATCCTGTTTGCGCGAGTTTTCGCGACTTCCCGTGCTGATCCTGGGATAGATGTTGGCATTCGTATTTCTTGCGGCTAGGTTTAAAAGGACGTCTTTTCTCGCCGTCCGTGCTCACCCGATTCGCTGCTGGCGCTCTCGCCGCCGCTTCCATTTCCACTCTGGCTGTCGCCGCTGAAGCTGGCACCAAGCGCCCTGTGCGCTGGGTGTCCGGTGGTGCTGTCTGGACCACCAAGTCCAAAGCCTTCAAAAAGTTCTTCAAGAACGGTGAAATCACCGATCGCGCTCTTGAAGCCGGCATCAACAACTCCGGTTGGACTGCCGATGAGATCCAAGAGGGCATGACCAAGACCTATGAAGTTGATCTGGTGGGCGTGTCCCGCTTCCTCTACTCCAAGGATGGTGTCAAGTTCCTGAAGGACCAGACCCGCTCCTACTTCCCCTACTGGCAGAAGAAGAAGACCGCTGTTGTGGCTCTTCGCTCCGCCATCATCCTCGACGCTGCTGACGGCAAGATCTCCTCTGCCGGCATCATGAAGCAGCTGCCCGTTGCCTTCCGTCTGAACGACAACGGCTCCTCCGATGGTTCCCAGAACGTCTGCAAGGACGGCCTTGACGGCGCTCAGGCCACCTCACTGCTGTCCTGGTATGTGTTCCTGCCCGCTTGTGTGCAGGCCAACCAGATCCTCCCCGCAGCTCCTGCTCCTCGCTCCGCAGCTCCCGTTCGCGGCCTCTGGTGATCCACTGAAATCTTTTGATTTCACTGCATCGCATAAACCCCGGCTTCGCCGGGGTTTTTTTATGTCTCTCAGCGACGGCGACCATTGATCCGCCAGTGCTTCAGCCGCATGGGCAGCTGTTGACCGTGACATTTCATCAGTTCATTGTTCAAAGTGACGAGAGCCGAGGAATGGCCACTGGTCTGGCCTTCAACGGCCAAGCGGTAAGGCCGGCCTTCACCCAGCCAGCGGTTCATCAAGGATTGGTCCAGACGAAGGGTGGAGGATTCCTGCCAGTTGGTGCTTTCAAGGCTCCAGCCGCTGGCTTCAAGGCGTTGCCTTAGGGCTTCACGCTCCGATGTCTGGCTGAGCCATTGGGCTTCCAGTTCTTGCAAGCGATTCAGCGCGTTGACGATCTCGGGGGCTAAAGCACCCTGGCTGTGCTCCAAGAGAGCCGAAGCAGGGCCAAGTTCAGATTCACTCAGCAGAAGGCGAAGCTGAGCTCCTGTTGATGTCCGTTTGGCGATGCTGGGCCACAGCTCCATCAGTGTTGACGACTTGAGATCGTCCTGATTGAGGCGTCCGCCGATGATCTCAAAGTTGTGGTTCTGGCTGAGAGCATCGAGATCGCTCGGTTTGCCCATCAGGGTTGGCCTCTGCAGGGGATCCAGCAGGTTGAGCTGAGCTTCCAACCGCGGCTGATCTGTTGCTGAACCGCACAGAATCATCACTCCCCCTTCTGCCACAGCGGCCAAGGGGTCCAAGCTCCAGAGCAGCGACCGGCCACCGAGCATCAAGACACGATCGGTGCGACGCCAGTTCAAATCAGCCCAGAGTCGTTTGCGGAGGGTCTGGAGCCGTTCACCATCAACAGCCAGTTGCCGTTGAAGCCAACGTTCGAGCTGGGGTTGGTCGGGGCCGCTGCTCACCAGAAGTGGATGGGCATCGTCGGCTTCCACTGCGGCGGCGAACTGGGCTGCTCGGCGCTCGAGGATCCGTTCCCGTCGCTGACCTTCCCATCCTTGGTGGCTTGGTCCCCAGAACGCTTCTCCCTGAAGTGCATCGGGTAGGTATTGCTGGGCGACCCAATGCTCCCGGAAGGCATGGGGATAGCGGTATCCCTGGCCATCGCCGAAGGCGTCCCCATCACGATTGGCATCCCTTAAGTGGGTGGGGACGTCTTGGCGCTGGGCGCTCCGAACCTGTCGAAGAGCCTCGAAGAAGCCACTGGTGCTGTTGCTCTTATCGGTGCAGGCCAGGTAGAGAGCTGCCTGGGCCAAGGGGTAGAGGCCTTCGGGCAGGCCAATGCGTTCAAAGGCCGCGGCACAGGCTTCCACAACCACCACGGCCTGAGGATCGGCCAGGCCGACATCCTCACCAGCAGAGATCAGCATGCGCCTGAAAATGAACCGGGGGTTCTCTCCCGCCTCGATCATTCGAGCTAGCCAGAACAGAGCCGCATCAGCATCGGAGCCCCGGATCGACTTGATGAATGCGCTGATCGTGTCGAAGTGGGCATCCCCCTGCTTGTCATAGAGAACAGCCCTCTGCTGAATGGATTCCTCGGCAATTCCCAGGTCGATGCGGATCACGCCGTTGTCATCTGCTGGGGTGCTGTCCACCGCCAGTTCCAGGGCATTCAGAAGACTGCGCGCATCACCGGATGCCACATCCACGAGATGGGCCGCGGCCTCCGGCTCGAGTTTGATCTTGCGACCGCCGTAGCCACGCTCGGGATCCTTCAAGGCGCTCTCGAGGAGCTTGGTGAGGTCGTCGGGCGTGAGCGCCTGAAGACGGAACAGACGGGAGCGGCTGACAAGAGCCTTGTTGACTTCGAAATAGGGGTTTTCAGTGGTGGCACCGATCAGGGTGAGCGTGCCGTTTTCCACCCAGGGGAGCAGCGCATCCTGTTGCGCACTGTTGAAGCGATGCACTTCATCGATGAACAGGATGGTGCGCAGACCATGGCGTTCCAGTCGCTGTCCGGCTTCGCTCACCTCGGTACGCAAGTCCTTCACCCCGGCGAGAACGGCATTGAGGGAGCTGAAATGGGCCCTGGTGTGATTGGCAATGATTCGGGCCAGGGTCGTCTTCCCGACACCCGGTGGGCCATGCAGGATCAAATTGCCGACACGATCTGCAGCGATGGCACGGCGTAGTAATCGGCCCTCCGCAAGGATCGCTCCCTGGCCGACGAATTCATCGAGATTGCGCGGGCGCAAGCGATCCGCGAGGGGAGCCTGTCGCCGCAGCAAGGCCTCCCGTTGATGACTGAATAGATCGGAATGCTGCGATCCGCTCAAGACCGTTTGATGTGCATGAGCCGATTCTTGCCCTAAACGGCCCAGCCAGCTCTTGAATCGCGGTCATAATGCGCCCGACCGTGAATAAATCGTGCGAGCGCTATCTTCCTGCCTGGCCTTGGCACTGACCACCGCTGCACTCAGTGCCTGTGGCGGAAAGGGTGGGGCGCAGAGACCACTGCCCGAAGTGCAGCAGGCTGCAGTAACCGAAGCGTCTTTCACCGACGACATCGACACGGTGAGCACGCTGGAGGCCAACGATCTGGTTCAGCTTGCAGCGCAGGCCACGGGAAGGGTTCTGGAACTGAAGATCGCGCAAGGCGACAAAGTCGAGCCGGGGCAACTGCTGATGGTTCTGGACCAGGCCCAGGAGCAGGCGCGACTGGCTTCGGCTAGGGCTCAGGAACAGAAAGATCTGCTTGAGCTGAAGCGCTACGAGTTTCTTGTCCCCCTGGGAGCAGCCGAGGCGTCTGAACGTGATCAGCGCCGAGCCATCTACATCGCCTCCCGCGCGCAGGTGCAGGCACAGGAAGCCACCCTTGCCTACAGCAATTTGAAATCACCGATTGGCGGCACGGTGGCAGACGTCTCCGTGAAGGTGGGCGATGTGGTGCGTTCAGGAGACCCATTCACCAAGTTGATCCGCAACAACACACTGGAAGCGCGTGTGGAAATTCCCTCCACCTCAGCAACCCGCGTGAAGGTCGGTTTGCCCGTGCTGCTCAGTCTTCCCGGCACCGATGAGGTGATCGCCAAGAGCACTGTGCTTTCGGTGGATCCCAACATCGCCTCGGACACTCAGGCGTTGCTGGCCCTCGCCGTGTTCCCCAACCCTGACGGGAAACTGCGCAATGGTCAGCGTCTGCGAACGCGTTTGCAGCTCGAGGAACGCAAGGAACCTTCCGTGCCGTTTTCCGCTGTGACCCAATCCTCCGGGCAGAGTTTTGTGTTCCGGCTCGGCACCTTCAAGGAACTCGAGGCCCAGCCTGGAAAAGCTGATCTTGCCCGCATCAAAAAGGGAATCGAGGTCGGCAAGATTCCCTCTACAACACTGTTTGCTTTGCAGACTCCGGTCACCCTTGGGTCCCTCCAGAACAACCGTTATCCCGTCACCAAGGGACTCAAACTTGGCCAGAAGGTCATCACCAGCAATTTGCTGAGTTTGCGTCACGGTGTGCCCGTCAAGGTGAAGGGCTGAGGATCTAAATCATGTCTGCATCCAATAATTTCATTACGCGACCTGTTCTCACAACGGTCTGCAGCATTCTCATTGTGATTGTTGGCTTGATTGCCATCCCAATCCTGCCGATTGAGAACCTCCCGGATATTGCACCTCCCACGGTGAAGGTGAGAGCGACTTACACCGGTGCCGATGCGGTGTCGGTAGAAGAAGGTGTGACCACCGTTCTGGAGCAGCAGATCAACGGTGTGGAGAACATGGATTTCATCAAATCCAACAGTTCTTCCGATGGTGTGAGTGCGATCGATGTTGCCTTTGCCAGTGGCACCGATGGCGACATCAACCAGGTGAACGTTCAGAACAGGGTGTCGCTGGCAGAACCGCAGCTTCCCGAGGAGGTGCGAAAGGCTGGAGTCACCGTTAACAAGGCATCCAATTCCATCCTGCTGGTTTACAACTTCGGAAGCGCTGATCCCGACCAGATTCTCTACAGCGCGGAAACAATCAGTGGTCTTCTCGATCTCAAGCTCACTGACTCGATCAAACGGGTCACCGGTGTGGGTGACCTCACTTACTTCGGCAATCGCAAACTGGCCTTCCGTCTTTGGCTCGATCCAAACAAGTTGTCCACATTTGGCCTCACCTCCACGGATGTGGTGAACCAGCTCAGCAGTCAGAACCGACTGGTTCCAGCTGGGCAGGTGGGCGGTGAACCGTCGCCGAAGGGGCAGGAATTCACATTCACCGTTCAGCTTCAGGGGCGTCTGCGCAGCGTTGAAGAATTTGAAAACATGATTGTCCGGACGGCCGATGAAGGTGGTTTGGTGCGGTTGCGCGATGTGGGCAGCGTGCAGCTTGGTGGTGAGTCCTATGCGGTTAGCGCTACGGATCTCCAGGGAGTGCCATCGGTGGGCCTCGCTGTTTATCAGCTCACAGGTAGTAATGCTCTGGAGGTGTCAGACGGTGTCAAGAAGGTGCTGGCTGAATTCGAGAAGACCATGCCGATTGGCATGAAGATGGAGAAGATCTACGACAACACCGACTTCATCACGGCATCGATCAAAGGAGTCGTGAATTCCCTTCGGGATGCTGTGATTCTGGTGGTGCTGATTCTTTTTCTGTTTCTGCAGAACTGGAAGGCCACCCTGGTTCCTGGAATTGCAATTCCGGTCGCATTGATTGGAACCTTCGGGCTTGTTTTGGCCTTTGGTTTCTCCCTGAATCAGCTCACTCTCTTCGGCCTTGTTTTGGCCACAGGTCTCGTCGTTGACGATGCGATCACGGTGATTGAAGACACGTCCACCAAAAAGTCGGAGGGACTGAGCGCACTTGAAGCTGCCAAATCCACGATGGACGAGTTGTTCTCAGCCATCATCGCCACCTCTCTTGTGAAGTTCGCCGTGTTCTTGCCGGTGCTCTTCTTCCCAGGTGCGACAGGAACGATTTACAAGCAATTCGCAGCCACGGTGATTTTCTCGATCGCCATTTCCACCTTCAACGCCCTCACCTTCTCGCCGATGCTCTCGGCACTGTTGCTGGCGCGGGAATCGAAGGACCCAGGTCGCAAGGTTTATGCCATCGCCGGAGCCGTGATCGGTTTCACCTACGGACTTCTGGTGGTGGGTGATGGTGCGGCGCTGGTGTTGGTACCGACCATCGTTGGCGCCCTGATCGGGTTGCTCCTCTCTCGCTTTCTTCAACGTCCAGCTGTTCTCCCCTTCACCATCGGTGGAGCTATTGCCGGGTTGGTGCTCGTGGGTGTGAGCCGGATTCTTCCGGTGATTTTCTACCCCGCCTTGGGCCTCACTCTCGGTTGGTTCACTCCGGTGATCTTTAGCAACTTCAATCGCTTTTATGCGGCGATGGAAACCCGCTATTCCTCTGCTCTGAATTGGGCCCTGGAATCACGCCGGCTTGTGATGGGGATTCTGGGCGTCGGCATCCTCCTCACCGCTGTTGCGTTCCGCGCGATCCCCGGGGGCTTCGTCCCGATTGAGGACCAGGGCTATGCCATCGGTGTTGTCCAGGCTCCTGAAGGTGTCTCCACCCAAATCACTGAAGCCATCAACCAGAAGGTGGCCGCTGTCTTGAGAACCGAGAAAGACATCACAGCCGCATCGGTGTTCAGCGGAGCCAGCCTCGATGGAAACAGCCCGAACAAGGGTCTGTTTTTCTTTGGTACGAAGAATTGGTCTGATCGCAAGGAAAGAGATCAGAACGTGGGCGCCATCGTTGAGCGACTCAATCAGAAACTGGCTGCTTCGATTGATGGTGCACGGGTCATCGTGGTTGAGCCACCTGCCATCCCTGGTTACGGAACCGGAGGCGGCTTTGAATTCCAGCTGTTGGATCAAAGCGGGGGTGCCTACAACCTTGCTGATCTCTATGCCACGGCTGGACGCCTTGTGCAGGCAGGCAATGCTGATCCTGATCTCAACAGGGTCTACACCCTTTTCTCTCCTGAGTCTCCCCAGATCGAGATCAAGGTTGACCGTGAGCGCATGGCGGCCGTCGATGTGGATTTTGGCTCTGCGATGCAGACCTTCAGCGTCAATTTTGGCGGCCTGTATGTGAACGACACCTTCCAGGAAGGCAAGGTGCGACGCGTTTATGTGCAAGCTGATGCGGAGAGCAGGGCCACACCGGAGAAACTCTCATCGATTTACGTGAAGGATCAGGCCGGTGAGCAGATTCCGTTGTCCGAGTTCTTCACCGTTCGCGAAACTCTCGGGCCAACGGTTGTTCCACATTTCAACCTTTACCGGGCGATCAAGATCGAGGGCACGCCAGCCGCTGGTAAGAGTTCCGGCCAGGCGATCACCGCCATGAAGGGCACGTTCGAAACGTTGAATCCCCAAGGGCTCAGTTTCGATTGGACGGGTATTTCCCGTGAAGAGGTCAAAGCGGGAGCTCTGGCGGTCGTGATTTTTGCCCTGGGCATCCTGGCGGTGTACCTGGTGCTCTCGGCTCAATACGAAAGCTATTCAGATCCGTTGATCATCCTGATGACGGTACCGACGGCAATGCTCGGGGCCCTGGTGTTTCTGGCGCTGCGGGGTGAGGTGCTGAATGTGTACGCGCAGGTGGGCCTGGTGATGCTGATCGGGCTTGCTGCGGGTAACGGCATCCTGATCGTGGACATGGCCAATCAGCGCATGCAGGCCGGCGCCAATGCTCTGGACGCTGCACGCTTTGCCGCAGGATCCAGGCTCAGACCGATTCTGATGACGGCGATTTCATCGTTATTTGGTTTTATCCCTTTGGTGTTTGCCAGTGGTGCTGGCGCTCGCAGTCAGACATCGCTCGGTGCGGTGGTGTTCGGCGGTTTGCTGATTGCCACTGTGCTGTCTCTCTTCGTTGTTCCGGTCTTTTACGTGGTGATGAAGACCCTCTTGGGTCAGGCGGAGGGCCAGGCAGAAGCGGAGGTCAGCTCATGAGCCAGCCTCCAGAATTCAATGGCTTCAAAGTGCTTTGGTCGGCGTTTATCGGTGCAGGAATCGGCCTTGTGCTCGCGTTTTTCCTCGAAACCTTCATTCGCAACACCCCTGCGGATCTGTCCAACAATCGCCTCACCTATCTCTACGGCGTCGTGGTGGCATCGGCGGCCCTGTTCGGCTCATCCATCGAGAGCATGCGCCAACTTCAGGAAGCATCACCTGAAAAGGAGTATCACCACAAGCAGCGCGGTCGTCGCAAATAAAAAAAGCCCCCCTGGCGGGAGGCTGGGTTGGTTGCGCGCAGATGCCTCGATCAGGTGATCACCGTGGGCTTGTCCATGCCGGTGCGCGTCTTGATCTCAGCCAGAGCATTGATGCCGCTGATCATGTCCGCAAGGGCGATCTGAGGATCCTGGTTGAGGTTGCCGCCACTCGCGACATAGCTCTCTAGATACACACGGATCGTGGCCCCCTTGGTGCCGGTACCCGAGAGACGCACCACCACCCGGCTGCCGTCTTCGAGAAGGATGCGCAGTCCTTGCCCTTTCGTCACGGACTTGTCGATCGGATCGCAATAGCTGAAATTGTCAGCGCTGCTGATGCTGCGACCTGCAAAGGACTGTCCCGCGAGCGAGGGCAGCATGGTTTCCAATCGGTCGTAAAGACCATGGGCCGCGTCGCTGGGAACGGCTTCGTAATCATGGCGGGAGTAATAGTGCCGCCCAAAACGACTCCAGTGGTTGTTCATGATCTCGGCCACGCTGCAGCGGCGTTCGGCCAGGATCTGCAGCCAGAACAGCACGGCCCAGAGGCCATCTTTCTCGCGCACATGGTTGCTGCCGGTGCCGAAGCTTTCTTCACCGCAGAGCGTGATCTTGCCGGCATCGAGAAGATTGCCGAAGAACTTCCAGCCCGTGGGAGTTTCGTAGCAGTCGATGTTGAGATCCTTCGCCACCACGTCCACCGCAGCACTTGTGGGCATGGAGCGCGCCACACCGGCGAGTCCGCCGGCATAGGCCGGTGCCACCGTGGCGTTGGCGGTGAGCACAGCCAGGCTGTCGCTTGGATTCACAAAGCAGCGCTGGCCCAGGATCATGTTGCGATCACCGTCGCCGTCGCAGGCCGCACCGAAACGGAAGCCATCGCCATTCAGTAAGAGATCCGCCAGTTCATGGGCGTAGGTGAGGTTGGGGTCGGGGTGTCCACCGCCGAAGTCCTCGAGGGGTGTGCCATGGCGCACGCTTCCAGCCGGTGCACCGAGCAGTCCTTCCAGCAGGCGACGGGCATAGGGGCCGGTCACGGCATGCATGGCATCGAAGGCCAGGGGAAAATCGCCGCGGATGAGGTCGCTGATCCGATCGAAATCGAAAAGCTGCTGCATCAGCTCCACGAAATCATCAACGCCATCGATCACCTCCACGTCCATGGCGCCGATGGAATGCTTCCCGGGGGCCTCAAGGCTGGGGGTTTGGGTCTCAACGATGGCGTATTGCTCGAGAGTCTTGGTGCACTCGAAGACGGCATCCGTGAAGGAGGCAGGGGTCGGGCCTCCGTTGGCACCGTTCACCTTCACTCCGAAATCCCCATCGGCACCACCCGGGTTGTGACTGGCCGAGAGGATGATGCCGCCGATGGCCTGACGCTTTCGGATCAGGTTGGATGCCGCTGGAGTGGAGAGGATGCCAGCGGTGGTGACGATCACCTTGCTGAGACCGTGAGCTGCGCCCATGCGCAGAATCACGTCGATCGCCCGGGTATTGCCGTAGCGACCGTCGCCCCCAAGGACCAAGGTGCCGCCCTGAACCCCTGGCAGGGTGCGGAACACGGCCTCAACGAAGCTTTCCAGATAATGCGGTTGCTCGAACTGGCGGCTGCTTTTGCGCAGTCCGGACGTGCCGGGTTTCTGATCAGTGAAGGGAGCGTCCAGACGAACAAGGGTGTGCGTCGGTTCGGCCGAGGCGGATGCGGTCATCCCATCAGGCAGCGGTTCACCGGGAACCTAAACACGTCTGAAGCCGTAAGGGGTGTTCGGCACAACCAGTTGTTGCAGCTACCTTTGATTCATCAGGGACAGTGGCGTCGTATGCAAATCGATCACCCGAATGCCGAACCTCTGTCGGAGGAGCAAAAGGCAGTGCTTGATCAATTCCGCAAGCGCCTGGAATCCATGGTGTCCAGCCATGGTCTGACCAGTGAGGACATGAACGAATTGATCCGAGATCTGAAAAGCCACCCTCTGATTAGTGCGCAGTTGCTGGACGAAGCGCGTTCAGAAGTTTCTCGGCTTCTTCCTGGCCAGCGTTTCAGTTTCGACTGGTCTTAAGAGACTTCAGGCCTTTCCAGGCGATGGGGCGGCTTGTTTCTTGGGCTTGACCGGTTTGGCGCAGACCACTGTGAGGCGACGTGCTGGCCTGTCGATGCTGTCGCGCCGCTGGAAGGAGTTCGGAGTCGCAGGGGTTGATGCCTGAATGAGCTCCCATACAGCGTCCTTGCAGGCCGCGGGCAGTCGGGGGTGGTCCATCAAGGGGTCTGCTGTCTGCCGGGTTGCATCGCAGAGTTCAGCATCGTTCTCCCGGGAACAGGCGTAGGCCTGCAGTTGAAGCGAGCGCAGCTCGTCTTTCGTGGGAAACGGCACGTAGTCAACATTTGCTTGAGCGGCGGGAACCCTCAACACCGCGAGGCTGAGCAGAAGAGTCAGGAAGCGCAAGGTTGAGAGCAGGCCGAGGCTGTCATTCTGCCTCTGATGTCAGAAAATTGGATCCTTCGAGGATCGTCTGGCAAGCGCCTGCCAATGCGTCCTTGAGAGCCGGTATGTGGTGTTTGAAGCCATGTTCGGCTTGAGCGATCCACACCATGTTGATGGATTCGGACAGTGCCAGCCCTGCGACCAGGTTCTTGCCGCCGTAGCGGTCGTCCTCACCCTGAATGATGAACACGGGCTTGCGGACGTGTTGGAGGTGGCGAAGCCGGTCCCAGTGGCTGCCCTCCTTCTGAAATGGATAGCCGAGAACCACGCAGCCAGCTGCTTCTGTTCTATCGAGCGCTTTGGTCACGATGGCTCCTCCCAGTGACTTCCCCACCAGAATCAGAGGTTGGTCATAACGCCGCCGTAAGCGATCGCATCGCTGGATCAGCTGTTCACAGAAAGCATCGACTTGGTGGTCCGTCAGCTCGCGTTTCATTTGGTTGATCTTCTGACCGCTGAAATCGCAGCGGATCACCGTGAATTTCTCAGCGCAAAGCCTGCGGGCGACTCCTTTGTTGAATGGGCTGTAACAGGGGTCGGTCTGACCTGGAATCTGCAGGACGATCGCTCTGGTTTCGTTGTTGTTGCCGTCGACGAAGCTGATGCGTCCTGCCAGAAAGCGGAGATAGAGACCGCGGGCGCTGAAGTTGCGCCGAATTAAAAGCCAAAGGGCCCGTCGGACCTTGCCGGCGAACGTTCGCTCAGACTCTTTCTTCACCACTCCCCAACTTGCTCTGCTGCCGTTCTATTTTGCGGCCTATGCGCTTGGTGGTGGCCATTTCTGCTCCCAGCCATGTCCGATTGATTGCTTCGGTAAATTGTGTTGCTGTTTAGGGTCCCTGTGGCCTGGGGTTTTCCGCGAGACGTTGTTAAATCAAAGGTTTAATTCGACAAAGGTTTAGGCCGTTATTCTTGGGGGCTAAATTTAATCTTAAGTGGTCGATATTGTTTTTCTGGTTTGCTTTGAGGTGCTTTCTGGGTCGGCGGTGGGGGGGGGGGATCGTTGGGTTGTTGATTCATAGATTGACCGTTCTGTAATCATGCGCTGTTGAGCGCAGAGTGACCAGCATTCGATCAATTGAATAGGTGATTAAGAGGATGGCTAAAATGCCTACCGCGGTCTCTAGTATGCAGATGCTTTGGTAGCCAGCTGTGAGTAGGGGATTGCTTTTGAGGTTTTGCGTGACCTGGTCAAATCCAAGATCGACAAGTTCAAAGAAGGCAGCGGCAAGGCTGAAAAGAGCCAGGATGAATAGTCGACTGATTCGCTCTTCTTTTTTGAGGACAGATGTGTGCCTGCTGAGATTGATTTGAAAATTGCAGATCAGGAAAAACATCGCAAATAGGGCGAGGTGCATGACCTCTTTTTGCATGTAGACCTCAATAATTTCGACGGTGATGACCGTGATGGCTGCCACGGCTAGGAACAGCCTCAGGGTGCCCAGTAGGGCGAATAATGTTCTTTTGCTGATGGTCCCATGGGTGAATGAGGTCATCGTCAGGCTTGGGGAGAGCCTTTAGTCTGCTTCGAGTCCTCGGCAAGGTGCGTTTGGTCAATTAAAAATTCAATTTTGCCTTTGATGGCCGCTTGGCCCGAAGCACATTTTTGTCGGCTGCGATCTGCTCCATTCTGTTGACATTGTTCGACTTTCTTGTGCGCTAGTTGTTCACGCGGCTTCCCTGACCTCAAGATTGGATTGTTCGGGATGTTGGTCGCGATCTCCTCTGCTGTTTTTAGCTTCTTTCTTCACCACTCCCGCACTTGCTTTGCTGCCGTTCGAGCTTGCGGCGCATGCGTTCGGTGATGCCCAGGTCTGCACCGCGCCACATGCGATCGATCTCTCGGGTGAAATGGGCTGCCAGTTCGGGTGAGTGAATCACCAGCAACGTTTCGTCGTTCTGATGGGCAGCCGACGGTGACCAATTGAAGGATCCTGTGATCACTTTGCGCTGGTCGATCACCGCGAACTTGTGGTGCAGCTTGTCGCCGCGGGCGAGGCGCGGGCTGCCGACTCCCCTCAGGGGCTTTGCCAAGGGGCGGTTGCCCTTTTCCAACTTGCAGAAACGATCAGGGAGTGCCACCCCGAGTAAGTCGAGCACCTCCGAAAAAGAGCGACTGGCGAAGCCCGGGTCCGCCAGCAGCCGGATCGCCACTCCGGATTGAACACGTTGGGCCAACACATCCGTCAGCGACTGGGCTGAGAACACGAACAAGGCCAGATCAATGCTGCGCTTTGCTGCGCTCAGGTGTTGTGCGATCAGTTGGAGGCCATGGTCTTCCGAGCGCTTGTTGTGGGGAGCGAACAGCACATCCATCCGTGTTCCATCGACCATCACGCTTTTGACAGGCCGGCTCGGTTTTCCTCTGCCAAAGCGACTGTTCTGCAGGCCTCCCGGACCATCCCCCCACAGGATCTGAAATTCCTCTTTGAACACAGCAGCCAGCTCGGTGCTTGTGATGCTCAGCAGATGATTCACATTCCCGCGGGTACGCGGTGCTCCACCATCACCGTGGACGCCAGAGCTTGTGAAGTTGGCACTGCCGGTGATCACCTGGCGCTTGTCGATCACCATGAACTTGTGGTGCATCAGTCCACTGCCGCGGCTGCCGTCCTCGGTGTCGTCGATGACGGGCACTCCTCCCTGAAGAAGCAGCCCCACGGCATCACCAGCGCGACGCTCCGGTGCTGTCACCACGCCATCGCCGTCAAGGTCGGCAAGGGCTTCCAAACGTCGCAGTCTCTGACGAGCGTGGGCTGGCAGATCTGATTCATGCAGGTCTGCCCAGGGTGCGCTGTAGCTGTTTTCAAGCACCACTCTCACGATCACGCCGCGCTGGTGGGCTCTCACCAGTGCGGAGGCTATTTGCGGAAGCGTGAGCTCCTGAATAGCCACCAGCAATTCCTTGCTGGCGCCATCGATCTGTTCGATCAGGTGCCGTTCAAAATCATCGCCATTGCGCCACTGGTCCTGCAAAGGTGAGCGGTAGCGGCTGTTGTCGCGATGGTTGAAGCGAACCTCGATTGCAGCTGGCAGCGGCAGCTCGCTTGGAACCCTGCCGATCACAACTCCGGGCTGGCTGCAGCCAAGCAGTGTGAAGGCCAGTAACGCGATTGGGCCGTGGTTCATCACGCTGGAGCGGATGACAGCAGGGTTCCCCCTCGCTGGCTCAGTGGGGCATTTCAGAGGTACGCAGCATGGTGACGAACCAAAGACTGCTCAGCACTAAGGCGAGGCCGACACCAGCTCCAATCCCAACCTTGGCCATCGTGAGTGGAACGGCCACCGGGAAAATCATGGCCCCTGCTAGAGGGGTGATGGCTACGAACCAGCGCAGCGGGCGATTGGTCATCCCCACCCAATCAGAACCACTCAGCTTTGGCTTCGCTGGCGGGGTTGCTGTTGTCTTCTGGAGTCACCCGTTCGAAGTTGAGCGTGATGTTGCGCTTCTGCTCTCCATCGGCAGCTGTCGCTTCGATGGGGTAGGCCTGCTCGCCGTCGCGGAACGGCACCTGAATGCGGAAGGTGCCGTCGCTGGAAAGAGGTACCTCTTCGCCCCCGATGGTGAGGCGGGCGGAGGGGTCAGTTGCGCCGTACACAATCAGTTCAGCATCAGCGACCAACCAGAAGCTGCGCTGACGGGGTGCGACACCGCCGAGGCCTGACTCATTGCGTCCGCTGGCCCAGAGTCCTGCGCCGGAATCGCTGAGCCCACGCTGATCACTCGATTGGGAGTCGAGCTCATGCAGGACTTCGGAACCCACCCGGCGACTGCGGAAGTGGGTGGTGGCACTTTGGTAGAGACGCTCATGCAGGCCACTGTCACTGGTTTCGATCGGAGTGGTGATCGGCTGAGGAGCCGGCACACTGGCGTCGAGGCTGAAAGGTACGAACTGATCGAGGATCTGATCGCTGGGATGGAGAGCTGGCACCCTGGCAACCGATGAGAAGGCCAAGGAAATCCAGTTGCTGCCGGCACGGAATCCAAGCTCTACTCGGTAATCGCGGTCGCAAAGTGGAACAGGCAGATACCACTCGGTGCTGTGGCTATCGACCGGAACTTCCTGAAGGGTATGAGGATGGGAGGAACCATCCTGCAGCCCGGTGACATCAGCGAGGCGCAAGCTGAGGTGAGAGGCACCTTCGCTTTGGGCCTGCCGGCGGTCTGCATCGGAGATTTCCCAAAACACGTAAGCCCATTGGGGATCGCGTGGCAGGAAGACAACCCGTGTATTCGACTGAGGACGGGCCGGCGCATTGAGTTCAGCTTCAATCGCCTTGAGGTCGCCGCCACGGCGCTCTTGCCTCTCGGCGATGGCTGAAACCAGATCTTCTTTGCTCTTGCGGCTGTAGAGAGTCACACCCAGATCACTCGCCATCTGACGCAGCTGACGTAGTGTCAGACGGGCAAGATTCGTAATGGCTTGCGTCACTGAGCGGTCTCCCGAGTTTCTTTGGGATCAGTCTGCAGGCAAATTCCTTTTTTCAAACAAACGGAGTCCCTGGGGTCAGGATCCTCTGACTGCAGCTGGTCTAGGCCTAAAAAAAAACGGGGCACAGGCCCCGTTGAACAGCGTGATGGCTGGAGGATTTCAGCGTCCGACGCTGCGGTAAGGAACCTTGGAGAGATAGTCGATGTCGGCTGATCCACTGGGTGACGCCCCAGTTGCCCTGGACAGGCCACGCACCCAGGGAAGGTAATCCTCCGGGAAGCCACCGCGGATGCGCTTGGCTCTCGGCGGCAGAGCCTTGGCTGTGCCGGTGTAAACGACCTGAGGGAAGCCCAGGATGCTTCGGTAGTACTCGTCGTAACGGGGCGTGGTGATGTTGAAGGGGGTCTCACCGAGTTCGCGCCCTGGAAGGACCCGGTTGCGCTGATAAGGGACCGTGTCATATCCAAAGGCGTTGAGGTATTCCT
Source organism: Synechococcus sp. PROS-7-1 (assembly GCF_014279795.1). Classification (NCBI taxonomy): domain Bacteria; kingdom Bacillati; phylum Cyanobacteriota; class Cyanophyceae; order Synechococcales; family Synechococcaceae; genus Synechococcus; species Synechococcus sp. PROS-7-1. The sequence goes on along the minus strand of NZ_CP047945.1, from coordinate 2,111,236 downwards.
CGCTGTCGAGAAGGGCATCCACCATGCCTTCGACGCCCTTGGTCGCGATCACGATCGACCAGGCAATCTCTTCGGACTTTCCATGGGTCTTGCGGCCAAGCACCTTCTCAACCAGGTGGCGGACCACCTTGTAATTGGAGTTGAGGTTGTAAAAGCTGCGTTTGAAGGTGTCGGAAAGACAGAGTCCCCGGATGAAATCCCTGACCGTGATCTGGCCGTTACGCAGCTGGGACTCAAGAAAGGTTTCGCGATCGCTCTTAAACGCGTGAAAAAAGATCTGGCGATAGGCCGACTCGATCACCGTCTTGAGGTTCTCCGCATCCATGGAGATATCCATCTGGCGCGAACGCTGGTTCTCGTCAGAAGCAACCCTGATGGCAGCGACTCGGTTGTTCTGCGTGGTCGGGGCGTACTGCAGAAGGGGGAGTGCCACGCGTTTTGGAATCCACTGGCGTGATCGTAGAAGTGTGAGTCAACGCACTCCTCGACAGCCCTCCTGCGCCTCACAGTCCGTAACAGTGAATCTCACCAGCCGAACGGTGAGCTCACGGTTCCAGAGCTGGCGGCAACGCCTGTGGCTCCTGCTCCCGAGAGGCGTGTCTCGATGCAGAAGGAGGCATTGTTCGACAAGCCTTCAACGGTGCTCGAGCGCACTCTCACATCGGGTCCGCAGAAGCTAAAGCGCTCCCACACCGTCATCATTTCGTAGCTGGTGCGCAGAATCAGGCCGTCGCGGTCATCCATTTCGAAGGTCGATGTCGCAGGAGCTTTCTCGGCATAACCCTGATCTCTGAGCAAGGTGCCACTGCGGTCAGCCTCAGCGTCAGCCATCAGGGCGAAGCAGGTTTCACCGTCGTGAGCATCGCCATCGCGGTCCCAGGCCATGTTGGCGCTCCAGCGCACATGGCTTCCGCCGATGATCCTTGCTGGATCCTGTCCATGCTGCCGGGCCATGGCCACCAGGCGGTCATCGCTCGCCGCTAGGTCTTCAACAACAATGAGTGACCCTCCGGATTCCGCGCGCCGGTGCAGAAGATGGTGGACGCTGCGCTGGGATCGCCATTGCCCGCAACTGAGCTGGAAGAAACTCAGAGCGTCGGGAATCTCCAGAGTCATGGTGGAAGCAGAGCTTCACTGATGATTGCAGGAGGTCTGCAGCGATCGTGCCCTGTCGATTCAGCCGTTCTGGGCGAGGCGTCGGCGACTCGCGGTTTCGGCATGGTCGATCAGTGCCTCAAGGGTGAGCTCGAGGGGGGTGCGTCCGCAGGCCTCCGCCAGGGTGTTGAGCTGATCAGAAATCACCTGAAACTGTCTGAGAAGCTCGCCCTGGAAAGCGGAATCGTCGCGAAGTGCAGGTTGCTGTCCGCACCAGGCCTGAATCTCCTCGTCGCTGGGGAGCGGTCCATGGCAACGCGGCGCTGCAATGGACTTCAAGGTTGCCAAGCAGTGCGCCTGCAAGCGCAAATGATGGCGATCCAAGGTTGGAAGGAGTGTGGCTTCGATCCGCTCGGCGTCCTTGCGGGTGAGGGGGCCTGTGGGTGTTGAAGGCTCCATTACGACAGGGTCTGCGTCTTTGACAGGCTGTCGAGGGGGCTGATCTGAAAGCCACAGGAGTGGCCCGATTCCAGACGCCAGTGCACCCGTTCCACCTGGCAGTCGGGGAACGTCAGCCTGATCAGCTGAAGCTCTTGATCGCAGATGGCCGGGAATTCCTCGGCAATGCGCTGCACGGAGCAGTGAAATTCACTGATGCACCACCCTCGGCCATCCTCAGCAGGCGCCATGTCGCTCACGTACCCCTCACGACTGCGCAGATCAATGAGGGCACGCACCCGTTGCTCGAGTGGAGCATCGCCGAGATGTCGCCTGTATTGATCGGCCTTGTCATGCGCCTGCTGCTTGAGCAGGGCACCCAGCATCTCGGGGGGAAGGCTGTGGGCCAAGGAGTCCAGCAAGCCGAGGGCGAAGGTCTCGCTGCCGTCGGGAAAGTGCTGATGGCCGCGAGAGGTGAGGCGCCAGAGATTGGAAGGGCGCCCTGGCCCCACGGTGACCGCTGTGGATTCCACCAGTCCCTCGTCTTCGAGGGTGCGCAGATGACGCCGCATGGCCTGCACGGAGATGCCCAGTTGGCTGGCCAGTCCGGCCGCGTCAATCTCACCCTGCCTTAACAGCAGGGTAAGCGTCGCTTCGCGGGTGGGTGCCTGGGATGGAGCGCCCATGACATCAGGATGGTCTCCTCACCATGCCACGGGATCTGGGCTCAAGCGATGGTGACCTCGGGACTCAGGTACACGTCCTGAACGGCGTGAATCAGATCCACCCCTTCCTGACGTGGTTTTTGGAACGCTTTGCGACCCATGATCAGACCGCTGCCACCGGCCCGTTTGTTGATGACGGCTGTACGGATCGCTTCATGCATGTCGTCGCTGCCTGAGGCGCCGCCGCTGTTGATCAGGCCGATCCGGCCTGAATAGCAATTGAGAACCTGGTAGCGACAGAGATCAACCGGATTATCACTGGACAGCTCGCTGTAGATGCGATCGTCCGTCATGCCAAAAGACTGGCCGAGAGCTTTGGCCACAGCGGGGTAGCCCCCGTTGTTGGCCGGCAGCTTTTGCTTGATGATGTCAGCGCCAATGGTGACCCCGAGGTGGACCGCTTGACCGGTGAGGTCGGCGGAGAGGTGGTAGTCGGCTTCGGGTTGTTTGAAGATCGGATTGCGCAGGTAGCACCACAGCACCGTGGCCAGGCCGCGATCGTGGGCATGTTCAAACAGGGCCGCAATCTGCTGCAGTTCCCTGTTGCAGTCGTCGCTTCCGAAGTAGATGGTGGCACCGATGGCCACGGCACCCATGTCCCAAGCCTGATCCACCGATGCGAACAAGATCTGCTCGTGCACGTTTGGTGCCGTGAGCAGCTGGTTGTGGTTCACCTTCACCATGAATGGAATGCGGTGTGCCCACTTCCGGGCCACGGATCCCAGAACGCCGAGAGTGGAGCACACGGCATTGCAGCCGGCCTCGACAGCCAGCTCGACAATCGCCTCGCTATCGAAATAGTCGGGGTTGGGAGCGAAGGAATGGGCCGCAGAGTGCTCGATGCCCTGATCGACCGGAAGGATGGACAGGTATCCGGTGTTGGCCAAGCGACCACTCCCATACATCTGCTGAATGCTTCGCAACACCTGCGGATTGCGGTCCGAAAGGCTGAATCGATCCACCACGTGGGCGTTGGGTAAGTGGAGGCGCTCTCTGCTCACCCGTGGCTGGGTGTTCAGGATCAATTCAGCTTCGGCTCCAAGCCAGTCGCTGATCGGACGGTTGGCAATGGCCATGGCGGCAACAGGGGGTGTTGCGCCGAAGGTAATGACAGCCCACGGATCCGTCAGTGCATGGGCGACATCGCCCCAACGAGATGGTGATCTGGCGTCATTCACAATGGGCGGATCCGTCGGGTGATGGATCCGTGCTCTAGGCTCCAAAAACGAAACCAATCTGTTTCGTATCTCCCCCGGTTCCGTTCCCCCAAGCCCCGTTCCGCGCCATGACAGACGCCCCTGCCGGCACTTCAGAACCGACTGCTGAGAGCCTTGAGGTCATCCGTAAATTTGCTGAGACCTACGCCCAGCGCACAGGAACCTATTTCTGTAGTGATCCAGGTGTGACCGCTGTCGTGCTGAAGGGTCTGGCGCGTCACAAGGACGACCTCGGCGGGGCTCTCTGTCCCTGTCGCCATTACGAGGACAAGGAAGCCGAAGTGTCTCAGGCGTTCTGGAACTGTCCCTGCGTGCCGATGCGTGAGCGCAAGGAATGCCATTGCATGCTGTTCCTCACAGAAGACAACCCGTTCAGGGGTGACGATCAGACGATCAGCACCGAAACGATTCACGCCACCGCCGGCTGATTGCTATGACCTCCACCTCCACACGAGATCTTGTGAGTCAGCCGTACAAATACGGCTTCGTGACCGAGATCGAGACCGACAAGATCGCCAAGGGTCTCAGTGAGGACGTGGTGCGTTTGATTTCGGGGAAGAAAGATGAACCCGATTTTCTGCTTCAGTTTCGTCTCAAGGCTTTCCGTCATTGGCTCACCCTCGAGGAACCCGATTGGGCTGCGCTCGGGTATCCGCCGATCGACTACCAGGACATCATTTATTACGCAGCCCCGAAACAGCAGGACAAGAAGGCGAGTCTTGACGAGGTCGATCCCAAGCTCCTGGAGACCTTTGACAAGCTCGGAATTCCTCTTAGCGAGCAAAAGCGCCTGAGCAATGTGGCCGTGGATGCTGTCTTTGACAGTGTGTCCATCGCCACGACTTACAAAGAGAAGCTTGCAGAGCACGGTGTGGTGTTCTGTTCATTCAGTGAGGCGGTCAAGGAACATCCCGCCCTGATCGAGCGCTACCTGGGCACTGTGGTGGCCAGCAACGACAACTATTTCGCGGCTCTCAATTCCGCTGTGTTTAGTGATGGATCCTTCGTGTTCATCCCCAAAGGTGTGGAGTGCCCGATGGAACTCTCCACGTATTTCCGTATTAACTCGGGAGATACAGGGCAGTTCGAGCGCACGCTGATCGTTGCCGAGGAAGGAGCGTCAGTGAGTTATCTCGAGGGGTGTACGGCGCCGATGTTTGACACCAACCAGCTGCATGCGGCTGTGGTCGAGCTTGTGGTTCTAGATGACGCTTCGATCAAATATTCCACCGTTCAGAACTGGTATGCCGGCGATGAGAACGGAGTGGGAGGGATTTACAACTTCGTGACCAAGCGAGGCCAGTGCCGAGGCGCGCGGAGCCGCATCAGCTGGACCCAGGTGGAAACAGGCTCGGCGATCACCTGGAAATATCCAAGCTGCGTTCTCCAAGGAGCTGACTCGGTTGGTGAGTTCTATTCCGTGGCTCTCACTAACAACCGCCAGCAGGCCGACACAGGAACCAAAATGGTTCACGTTGGCCCTCGCACCCGCTCCACGATCGTGAGCAAAGGCATCAGTGCGGGTCACTCCAGCAACAGCTATCGCGGCCTGGTGCAGATCGGCCCGGGTGCGTCAGGCGCCAGGAACTACAGCCAATGCGATTCGATGTTGATCGGTGATCAGGCCGGTGCCAACACGTATCCCTACATCCGCTCCCAGCAGCCAGATTCAGCTGTGGAGCACGAAGCCAGCACCTGCCGAATTTCCGAGGACCAGCTCTTCTATCTGCAAAGCCGAGGAATCGGTTTCGAAGAAGCCGTCTCCATGATGGTGAGTGGCTTCTGCCGCGATGTGTTCAATCAGTTGCCGATGGAATTCGCTGCCGAAGCTGACAAGCTCCTGGCTCTCAAGCTCGAGGGCTCCGTGGGCTGACGTCCGCAGCGCTCCTGAACGAGTTTCATTTCTTTCATTCCGCCCTCTCTTCCACCGTGATCCGCCCCGACGCCGAGCTGCTTCTCGACATTTCAGACCTGCATGCGTCCGTTGAGGATCAGCCGATCCTTAAAGGCGTGAATCTGCAGGTCCGTGCCGGTGAAATTCATGCCGTGATGGGACGGAACGGCAGTGGCAAGAGCACTTTGTCCAAGATCCTCGCTGGTCACCCCGCTTATCGCGTCACTGGAGGGTCCGTGCGTTATCGCGGTGACGACCTCTTCGCGCTCGAACCCGAGGAACGGGCACGCCTCGGCGTGTTCCTTGGATTTCAGTATCCGGTCGAGATCCCCGGCGTCAGCAACCTTGAGTTTCTGAGGGTGGCCACCAACGCCCGTCGGGAGACCCAGGGCCAAGAAGAGCTCGACACCTTCGACTTCGAAGACCACGTGCGCGAGAAGCTCAAGGTTGTGCAGATGGACCCTGCCTTCCTTGACCGCAGCGTCAATCAGGGATTCTCGGGGGGAGAGAAAAAGCGCAATGAAATCCTGCAGATGGCTCTGCTCGAGCCCGTGATTTCCATTCTCGATGAAACCGATTCCGGGCTTGATATCGATGCCCTTCGCATTGTTGCCAGTGGGGTGAATCAGCTTTCAAGCCCAGACACCGCGTCAATCCTGATCACCCATTACCAGCGTTTGCTGGACGAAATCACCCCGGATTATGTCCACGTGATGGCTGCGGGTCGGATCCTGCGGACAGGAGGCAAGGAACTGGCATTGGAACTGGAGCAGATCGGTTACGACTGGGTGGATGCGCAGCTGGCTGCCGAGGGAGTGGCCTGATCATGGTGAACACCGTGTTGGCACCGGTTCAGAAGCGGGGGCAAGCCAACCTCGAGAAGCTCGGTTTGCCGACCCGGCGGCAGGAAGCTTGGCGGCTCACGGATCTCAAGCGGCTGGAGGCCATGGCCTCCCTGCCACCTGTTGAAGGCGCTGATCAGAGCTCCTGGCCTGCGGTCGATCAGGGTGTCACCCGCCTGGTGATCGGCTCAGATGCCGATCCCCTGGAGGGGATTCAGCTTCCCGAAGGCGTGTCGCCTCTGAGCGAGGCTGAGCTTGAGCAGGCTCTTGGACACACTCTGGATCGTTGCGGTTGTGCTGAGGTCTGGCCTGTGGAGCTCAACCATGCCCGCAGCCGGCGTGTTTTGGCCTTGCGTGTGCGTGGCTCGGTGGCCCCCCTTGAGATCGTGCTGGCCGCAGGCGATGGTCTGATTGCTACGCGTGTGCTCCTGCTTCTAGAGGAAAAAGCGGAGCTGGACCTGCTTCAGGTGATCCCAGCCGAGCGTGACAACACAGCTGCACCTTTGGCCCACAGCCACGTGATTGAGGTGCATCTGGGGCAAGAGGCGCATCTACGCCATGGTTTTCTGGCGAGTGCGAGTGGCGACACCTCCCTCCTTGCCCATCTAGCGGTGGAGCAGGAACCCCGCAGCAGCTACGACTTCGTGAGTGTGTGCCGTGGTTGGCGCTTCGGGCGGCTGGAGCCCCGGGTGCTGCAGGTGGATGGTCAGGCCATCACCCGGCTCAACGGTCTGGCGATGACCGGTGGGGATGAACAATTTGCCACCCATACGGGCGTTTGCTTCCAAGGACCGGATGGATCCCTCGATCAGCTGCAAAAAGCTGTGGCGGCTGATCGCTCTCACAGCATCTTCAATGGCGCGATTCAGGTGCCCCGAGCTGCACAGCGCACCGATGCATCCCAGCTCAGCCGCAATCTGCTGCTGTCCAGCCGGGCCCGCGTGGATGCCAAGCCTGAGCTGGAGATCGTGGCCGACGATGTGCGTTGTGCCCACGGAGCCACGGTCACCCAATTGCAGCAGGATCAACTTTTTTACTTGCGCAGCCGGGGCGTGGCCGCCGATGAAGCTGCTGCTCTGCTCTTGAAGGGCTACTGCTGCGAAGTCGTGGATCGTCTTCCTTTAGCGGCGCCCTCTTGGCTGAAATCCGCTGCCGTCAACGATCCCGCTCGCCCCCTATGACCACACTTTCTCGCGACGTTGGCGTAACGCTTGCGGAACGTACGCGTTCCGATTTTCCGATCTTGGCTCTGGCGGGTGCTCAAGGTGATCCCTTGATCTATCTCGACCACGCGGCCACCAGCCAGAAGCCCCAGGTGGTGCTCGATGCCTTGCGCGGCTACTACAGCTGCGATAACGCCAATGTGCACCGGGGGGCGCATCAGCTCAGCGCCCGTGCCACCGATGCCTTCGAGGGAGCCCGCGCTGCCGTGGCCCGATTCGTGGGAGCTGCAGGGCCCAATGAAGTGGTGTTTACCCGCAATGCCACGGAGGCCATCAATCTGGTGGCGCGCACCTGGGGAGATGCCAACCTTCAGCCCGGCGATGAGGTGCTGCTCAGCGTGATGGAGCACCACAGCAATCTCGTGCCCTGGCAGCAACTCGCCCAGCGCACGGGTTGCGTGCTGCGCCATGTGGGGATCACCGAGACCGGAGAGCTCGACCTCAATGATCTGCGCCGGCAGCTCAACAAGCGCACCCGTTTGGTGAGCCTTGTGCACATCAGCAACACCCTTGGCTGCCGCAATCCCGTTGAGGAGATCGCGGCCTTGGCCCATGAGGTTGGTGCGCTGATGCTCGTGGACGCTTGTCAGAGCCTGGCCCACCAATCCACTGATGTGCAGAGGCTGGGAGCTGATTTTCTTGTGGGGTCCTCCCACAAGCTGTGCGGACCCACCGGCATGGGCTTTCTTTGGGCACGGAACGATCTGCTCGAGGCCATGCCTCCGTTCCTGGGAGGAGGCGAGATGATCCAAGATGTCTTCCTTGATCACAGCACCTGGGCTGCCCTGCCCCACAAATTCGAGGCTGGCACCCCTGCCATTGGTGAAGCGGTGGGCATGGGCGCGGCGATCGCTTACCTGGAAGACCTTGGCCTTGAGCAGATCGCGGCCTGGGAAGCCCAGCTCACCCGCCATCTCTTCCAGCAGCTCGACAGCATCGAGGGACTGCGCATTCTTGGCCCTACACCTGAGCAGCAACCGGGACGAGGAGCCCTCGCCACCTTTCTCGTTGATGGCGTCCACGCCAACGACATTGCCTCCATGCTGGATCTCGCCGGCATCTGCATCCGCAGCGGGCACCACTGCTGCCAGCCCCTGCATCGGCACTTCAATGTGACTGGCTCGGCCCGGGCCAGCCTCAGCTTCACCACAACGTTTGAAGAGATCGATCGGTTTGCCGCCGAGCTTCAGGGCGTGATTGCGTTCTTTCGGGAGCACGGCTGAAGCACAGCAAGAGCCTCGCTCCCAGAGGTGCCGCGCCAGGCCCAGCGCCAGCTCCACCCTTCTTGGGCGGCGATCGTCTCAACCGTGCCGCGTTGGGCAGGCCAGTCGCAGTCCTTCATGTGCTCAACAATGGCCTGGATCTGCAGGGTGTTGAGTGCGGGCCAATGGTGCACCCGATCGATGTAACGATCGAGGTAGGTCTCCCGGGTGTCGTCTTCGTTTTTAAACACGTCCACCCGCAGCAGCAAACCGTTCGTCTCGATCCGTTGCCGGGCGCCCCGCAGAAACTGAATTTTCTGGCTGTCGCTGAGGTGATGAATGGCGAAAGCGGAATGAATCACATCCACGCGTTCCGGTTGGTTGCCATCGGCCAGAGGGTTGGGCCGTTCAGCCCAGGCGAGGAGATCACCCTGCTGCCATCGGCAAGGGAATGGCGCCTCACCCATTGCTCTGGCGGCCAGGGGCAGCACCGACGCTGCCAGGTCCAGGCCTGTGTAAGCGCCGAGGGGCAAGGTCCTGAAGAGGTCGGCCATGCGGGCTAGGTCGCCGCAGCCAAGATCCACGAGTGTTGGTGGGGGCCGGTGGGCAGGGCGTTGGGCCAGCCATGCCTGCAGTTCCTTGCCTGTGGCGGCAGCCACCGCCCGGTGCTCCATGGCGTCGTGCTCCAGCACGGTGCGGTAGGTCTGCCACTGCTGTTCAAACAGGCTCTTCATTCCTGTCTCCCGTTCCCTTCAGGCTGACAGCGGTCTCCATTGGCAGGTGTAGGGGATCCCGACCGTCAGCTGCGTTGGCGCTGTCGCCCGAGACGCAGACCCAGCAGCAGCGAAGCCAGGGTGAGCAGCAGGGCAACCATGCTGAAGCGAGGCAACCCCCAACTCACGATCAGCAAAGGGGAGAGGGCCGTCACCAGCCCGCCACCGAGGAAGGGCTCGAACAGCAACTGTTTGAAAGAAAACGCCTCCATGGCGCGGCTGCGTCCGAAGGGGTCGGCCATGCGCAGCAGCAGCAACCCCGTGGCCGTCACGCCTGTGCCCTGGCCGAAGTCGGCAATGCCCCGCTCAAACCAGTGGTCGCCGAAAATGCGAGGGGCCAACCAGAGGAATGCGCAGACATTCCAGGTGAGACCAGCTGCAGCGAGCAGCGCAAAGGGAAGCCAGTTTTCCTCCAGAAGCGGCAAGTTGAGGCTGGCCATGGCGGCGGTGATCAGCAAATCCATCGCCAGGGAGCCGATGCTGGCCTGGGCTACGGGAGACACCAGGCGGGTCTGGCGACTGCGCTGCAGAAGAACCTGAACGATCAATCCCCCCACCATCGCCAGGGGAAAGACGGGAATCGCGGCCAACAGCCTCGCTGTGCCCTCGCCTCCAGTCAGTCCACCCATCTGGGTGAGTCCAGCTTTGAGCAGGATTCCCAGGCCGACAGCACCGCCAGCCAGAGCGACGTTCACCGTGAGCGCATCGATGGTCATCGACTCCGCTTGGCCGGACTCCACGGTTCCAGCAGCCGTTTCCATGGCGAGTCGTTCATCCGCCGACATCGGATCGCCGTCGCCTGTCCGCATCAGCGGGGTGGCAGAGGCGCTGCTGCCGGCTTCGCTTCCACCCTGCGACAACCAGCGGCGACTGCGACCGATCACCACCAGGGTGCTGCCGAGCAGAACGGCGGTCAGAACTCCCACCGTGGCCATGGCGAGACCAAGGGTTTCTCCAGAGGGCAGCCCCAGCTCCGTGAAGGTGGGACCCATGCCGGCGGCGGTGCCATGGCCCCCCTCGAAGCCCACTTCAATCAGGGCGGCCATCAGCGGGTCAGTGCCAAACAGAGGCTGGAGCACAGCCAGCACCAGCAACGCCCCCACCAGGTACTGGCCGAACCCCAGCACCATGCCAAACGCCGTCTGCCCGGCAGCCCGGTTCCAGATCACCCTTGGACTGGGCAGTTGTTGTCCTAGGAACAAGGTGGCAAACACCAGGGAGATCAGCACGCCTGGGGTCTGGCTCCACACCCTGTAGACCGCATCAGGGAAGATCGACCAGGGTCCGAAAGGACCGACCAGCAAGCCCAGAAGGCCTGCGACCAGGGCTTCGGGAATGCCCAGTGCCCGCAGCCAGCGCAGCCTCTGGCGCAGGGTCATCCCTGCCAGCAGCAGCAGACTCAGGCCGGCAAAGGCCACCAGCACGTCGAACAGCTTGAGCCCCATAAAGGTTGCGTGTGTGCCGGCAGGTTGCCATCCCGGTGGCGCCGTTGGTTCGCGGGGGTGACCGGCCAGGCAGATTGGCTGGGTCACCCATTGCGCATCAAATGAACATTGATGGCCAGGCCTGGCGCACCATCGGGCTAGAACCAGGCGGTCGCTCGGTGTGGGTGATCGACCAAACCCAGCTCCCCCATCAGTTCCGAACCCTCACCCTCCGCACCTGTGCAGAGGCGGCCGAGGCCATCCGCACGATGGTGGTTCGTGGCGCTCCGCTCATCGGCGTGACCGGTGCCTATGGGCTGATGCTGGCTCTGCAGGATGATCCCGCGGATGCTGCACTGACAGCGGCTTTTGACCAGCTCAACGCCACCAGACCCACAGCGGTGAATCTGCGCTGGGCCCTGGAGCGCGTGCGCGATCGGGTGCGTCTCCTGCCGCCGGAGCAACGGGCTGGCGCCGCCAGGCAGGAGGCGGGTCTGATCGCCGAGGAGGACGTGGCGATGTGTGCGGCCATTGGCGATCACGGCCTTGAGATTGTCCAGCGGCTTGCGGAAGCCCGTCCTCCTGAACGCAAAGACCAACCCTTCAATGTTCTGACCCACTGCAACGCTGGCTGGCTGGCCACCGTGGACTGGGGCACTGCTCTGGCTCCCATCTACAAGGCCCATCGCGCCGGGCTCAACATCCACGTGTGGGTGGATGAGACCCGTCCTCGCAACCAGGGAGCTTCACTCACCGCCTATGAGCTGGGGCGGGAAGGGGTGCCGCATACGGTGATCGTCGACAACGCCGGTGGCCATCTGATGCAGCACGGTGAGGTGGATGCGGTGATCGTCGGCACCGACCGCACCACGCGCCGCGGCGATGTCTGCAACAAGATCGGCACTTACCTCAAGGCCCTGGCCGCCCACGACAACGGTGTGCCGTTTTACGTGGCACTGCCCGCTTCCACGATCGACTGGAGCTTGGATGACGGTGTGGCTGACATCCCGATTGAAGCTCGGTCTGCTGAGGAGGTGACCCACATCCAGGGGAGCGGCACTGACGGAGGCGTCACCCGTGTTCAGCTCACACCCGATGGCAGCAAGGGGTTTAATCCCGCCTTTGACGTCACCCCAGCCCGTCTTGTGACTGGCCTCATCACGGAACGGGGTTTAGCAGAGGCCAGTGAGGCCGGCCTTAGAAGGTTGTATGCGAATGCCTGAACAGGCGCTGCGTGAGCAGATGGTGGTGTTGGCAAGGCGTATGAATGCCTCGGGGCTTAACCAGGGCACCTCCGGCAATCTTTCCGCCCGCATTCCCGGTGGCTTGCTGATCACACCCAGCTCGTTGCCTTACGAGCAGATGGAGTCTGATGATTTGGTGGCGATCGATTTCAATGGATCGCTTTCGGCCGAGAGTCGTCGGCGCCCTTCGTCCGAATGGCGCCTGCACGCGGATGTGCTTGCGGCTCGGCCAGAGCTTCAGGCGGTGTTGCATTGCCATCCGATCCATGGAACTGCGCTTGCCTGTCACGATCGGGGCATTCCCCCGTTCCACTACATGACTGCGGTTGCCGGCGGCGACGACATCCGCTGTGCGCCCTACGCCACCTTCGGTACGAAGGATCTCTCGCGGTTCACGGTGGAGGCAATGGCCGATCGGAAGGCCTGCCTCTTGGCCAGGCATGGTCTTGTGACTGCCGGTGAAAGCCTTGATCAGGCCTTGAGCATCGCAGTGGAGGTGGAGACTTTGGCTCGGATGTACCTGCAGGCTCTTCAGCTCGGGGAACCGCCTTTGCTGAGCTCGGAACAGATGGAGGCGGTTCATGCCCAGTTCCGTGGACTCCATTACGGCCAGTCGCATGGACTGTCCCAGTGATTGATTCCTGCTAACCACTGTTGAGAGAAGGTTGACGGGGATGCTGCTGAACAGAGTGCACATGCGGACTCTGCAGGATTTACTCCCGTTGCTTGTGTTGGCGGGATTGACATCGTCTGTTCAGGCAGTAGCAGGCGATGTGGAGGGGTTGCAGTGGGGGCCATGTCGGCTGGAGAGGCTTGCCAAGCAGGGCTTTGATTGCTCCACCTTGAAGCGACCGCTTCGCCATAGGAATCCAAACGGGCCTCAGGTTGACCTGGCTGTGTTCCGGTTGCCGGCTACCGGGCCTGCTGATCAGAAAATTGGAACGTTGTTTTTCAATCCCGGAGGCCCCGGACAATCGGGCCACGGCAGTGCCTGGAAAGGGCTGTTGCTACCTGATGCCATCCGTCGCTCGTTTGATTTCATCACCTGGGACCCGCGTGGCATTGGTCAGTCTTCGCCCGCACTTGAGAATTGCTCGGTGGGCATGCCCCAGCGACCGGCCATTGGCAGGGTCACCTGGGATCAGGTGCTGATGACCCGACAGCAGCAGTTGGCTGAGGCCAACCGGGACTGCATCGTGAGACATCGGGAGCTCATTCAGGGCATGGGGACTGTGGAGACAGTCCATGACCTTGAAGCCTTGCGGGCATCGGTCGGTGACCCGACACTCACGTTCTGGGGTGTTTCCTACGGAACCGTCATCGGCTCGACCTATGCCGCGCTGTTCCCAAACCGGGTCAGAGCTCTTGTGCTTGATGGCAACGTGAGCCCTTGGCTGGATTTAGTCGGCCTGAGTCAGTCCAGTCTCGCCCCGGATGACAGTCTCCGTTTTTTCTTGCAGTCCAACCCAGACCTGTCGTTCAAATTTCATCGCGCGTTGAAGTCGCTCGAGCGCCAGTCGTTGCGGCTGCCCGATGGCTCGATTTACACGCGCTGGGATTTTTTGGATCGCCTCATTCAGTTCCTCCCAATTTCACGCTTGGCAGGAAGTTATGGACGCACGCTGATCGTGACCGTGGATCAGGCCCTGTTCAGCAGCGGAACGCAACGGGCGGAAGCGCTGGCGGATCTTCAGCAACCTGTTTTTCGGAGTGAGCCCGTGGATGGGAACGCTGCAGCAGGATTCGCTGCTGTTGTCTGTCAGGACTTTCCGCAGCGTCCTGACATGCAATCTCAACGCCGTGGTCTGTCGGAACTGACGCGTCGCGCTCCTGTTTACGGGGGATCGCTGGCTGTGAATTTTCTTGCCATCTGCAGTGGCTATGAGGAGCTGCCGGCCAGCGCGTCCATTCCACGTGCTCCATTCAATGGCCTCAATGTTTCCGGATTGATCACTGGATCGAGCTGGGATGGGGCAACTCCCTGGCAATGGTCGACGGAGATGGCCCGAGCGTTCCCTTCAATGAGGACGTTGCAGGTTGTCGGGAATGAACACGGCATCTATCTCAACGCTCAGTCGAATTGTGTGGAGAGCGCTGTCACCGACTATTTGTTGACGGCCAGGGTTCCTGAGCAGGATCAGGTTTGTGCCTACGAGCCCGCTAAAGATCTGCAGGCTTTGCCTTAGGTCATCCCTTCAGGTTGATCGAGCCTGAGGTGATGGCGGAAGAAGGCTTCCGTTGCCTCGAGCACATCCACCTGCACGGCACTGTCTCGGAAGCCATGCCCTTCTTCGGCGTAGGTGCGCACCTCCACGGGAACCCCGTTGCTGCGTAGGGCCGCTGCCATCCGCTCCGTTTGCTCCGGCACCACCACCTTGTCCTGCAGACCCTGGAAAAAGATCACCGGACAGCGGATGCGGTCGGCATGGTGCAGGGGTGAACGCTCCTGATAACGAGCGCGTTCCTGGGGCCATGCGCCTACCAGACCGTCGAGATAGCGGGCCTCGAAGCGATGGGTTTCAGAGGCCAGCGCCATGAGGTCGCTGACCGCATAACGGCAGGCCCCCACCTGAAAGACATCCGTGAAGCAGAGGCAGGCCAGGGTTGTGAAGCCGCCGGCGCTGCCCCCTTCGATGGCCACCCGCTGCGGGTGGGCGCGTCCGCTGGCGATCACGGCTTGCGCCGCCGCGGCGCAGTCCTGCACATCCACCACGCCCCATTCACCGTTGAGTCGTTCGCGGTAATCCCGCCCGAACCCAGTGGAGCCCCCGTAATTCACATCCACCACGCCCCAGCCGCGGGTGGTCCAAAACTGAATGCCGAGGCTGAGGCCGCGGCGAGCCATGGCGGTAGGACCGCTGTGGCTCTTCACTAGCAGGGGCGTGTTCGGCGAGATGCCCCCGCTGGGCGGGTAGTACCAGGCGTGGGTGCGCCGGCCGGCCGCTCCCTCGAACCAGAGGGGTTCGGCGATGCTGACGTGCTCGGGCTCCAACACCGCGTCTGAAGCCGGCGTATGGCTCCAGCGTCCACTGGCCATGTGTAGTTCCAACAGCCCCTGCCCGGTCGCGCTGTTGCTGGCGATCGCCACGGCACGGCCTGCGTCGGCATCCAGCTCCGCAAGGTCGTCGAAAGGTTGGTCCACCACGCTGACCGAGCCATCGGCGCTGAGCCGCTTCAACTGCCAACGGCCGTCAGCGCACACTGCGGCGAGCAGCTGCTCACCATCCCAGGCTGTGGTGCTCATGCCGAACACCCATTGCGGCATCGCCGTCTCCGCCTGCATGGGCCAGCGTCGGTCCCAGCTCTGCGAGGGGTCGCAGGGATTCTGGTGCCGCATCAGATTCCACCAGCCACTGCCGTCTTCCGCCACGACCAACTGGCCATCAGGAAGCCAAAGCGGCTGGAAGACGGAGGTTGGACGCGCAGCCCCTGGTGTGCTCCCGGCCAGCATGTCAACGGTGCCGAGATCACCATTGGCGTCGATGGATGCCCAGCGCAGTGCAGCGGCATCCCAGGGCATGGCGGGTTGTTCCCACTCCACCCAAGCGAGCTGGTCTCCATCAGGGCTGATGGCGGGGTATCCCGCAAAATCCGCCGCGGGGTGCAGGATCACTGGCGTCTGATCCAGGCCGTCGAGCGCCACATGCACCAGGTCGTCCCGCCCGCCCCGCTCCATCACGCCGATCCAGCGGTGCCGCTTCGGATCAATCACCCCACCGCCCAGCAGCCCATCTCCCGGGGCCGTCAGGCGCCTGGCAGGTCCTTCCGCCACCACCGATCGAGGGTCTGCGCCAGACAGTCCGCTCCAGGATCGGGCCCACAGACAGCCATCGCTGCCATCGACCCAGGTGAAAAGGAGCCCATGATTGAGGAGGGCCGCCGCACTGGCGCCGCCGCCGTATTCGTGGATCCGGCAACGCAGGTTGCAGGGGGCCGGCGTTAATTCCAGTGGCGGCTGATCAGGCTGTCCCCATCGCCGCAGCAGGGCCGTTGTGCGGCCTTTCTCCTGCGGGCGCTGCTCGAGCCACAGCAGCCAGTCGCCGAGAATCCTGGGTGCTTTTAGGGAGGGTTGCCTCCCGAGTGCTTGACGGGCGGAGAGGGGCTGGCGGGTGGCCATGGCGCGCGATCCGACGGTTGAGGGGACTGCCTAAGATCAGCACAGCAGATTGCAGGAAAGGTCTTGGCCAGGAGCTTTGCCCAATTGGCACGATCGGCTGAGAAGGCGGGTTCTCCGGTGGCCGTTCCGAAAGAGCCTCTGGAGACCGCGCCTCTGCAGATCCATACCCTCGGAGACGACGTGCTGCGGCTTGATGCCCGGCGCATCGGCAAGGTGGATGAAACCGTGCGTGAGCTGGCGCGCGACATGCTGCGCAGCATGTACACGGCCCGAGGCATCGGTCTGGCGGCTCCTCAGGTAGGCGTTCATCAGCAGCTGCTGGTGATTGATCTGGATCCAGAAACAGCCAGCTCGCCACCGCTGGTGCTCATCAATCCGGAGATCATCTCTGCCAGTGCAACCCTCGACACCTATGAGGAAGGTTGTCTGAGTATTCCAGGGGTCTATCTGGATGTGGTGCGCCCCAGCGCCGTGCAGGTGAGTTTCCGCGATGAGATGGGGCGGCCGAGAACGATGAAGGCCGATGGCTTGATGGCCCGATGCATTCAGCACGAAATGGACCATCTCACCGGTGTGTTGTTCGTTGACCGGGTGACCGATGCCGGAGGTCTGAGTAAGGAACTTAAGGACCATGGCTTCCGGCCCAATGACGTTCGCTCTCTGGCCTGACGCCATGCCGATGAAACCCCTCTCAGGCCTGTTCCTGGCCCTGGCCTGTGTGCTTGGCATTGCTGCCACCGGTTGTGTGTTCGAACTGGCCTACGGCGATCCAGACCTCGGTGTCCGCCTCACGCGTCTAATTCTTGGGCTGAGCCTGCCGGCCACCATCGGGTCACTTCTGGTTGCGATTCGGCTCAACAAACCGGCCTGAGTAGGGCAGCTGAACCCGCTCAGGACTTTTACCATCCAGGAACATCACCTTGTTCCGAATGGCCCGTTTCCGGATCGTTGCTGCCGTTCTCACCGCCGCGGTGGCTTCCGGCCTGACTTCTCCGGTCAGGGCTCAGGGTTCCCTGTTCACCACGTCTGAAGTGGATCAGACGAAGTTTGTGATGGTGGCGGCACCGATCGGCAGTGGATCCAGTGCCCAGCTGAATATCTATGAGCAGCGCACCAACGCCAGACCTTGTTTTGAGATGTCGGGAAGTGCTCCGGCTGTGGTGAATCCGATGCTCGCCACCTTTGATTTCACCGGGATCTGTAATCGCTATATCGATGGCAATGGTTACTCCCTGCGGATTGGAGGCGATGACCTGGGCACCCGTTACCGGCTGTCGGTGATCAAGTCGGCGAACGATGTGCAGCTCATGGCCGTGCCAACCAGGGATCCCTCCCAACCCAGCTATCTGATCGCCAAAGCAGGGGGAGCGGGCAATGGCTTCATTCAGTTGGTTTTGGAGCCCGGCTGGCGTCTGATGCGTCGCCAGTACGGCAAACGCACCCTGGGCCATTTGTATGTGTACAGGGACGCTGCCCCTGCAGAGGAAGCCCCCTGACCTCGGCTTGCTAAGTTGATCAGCTGGATATCCCTGCAGGTTGCATGACTCAGGTCACGGTCGGAGAAAACGAAGGCATTGAATCAGCCCTGCGTCGCTTCAAGCGCCAGGTCTCCAAGGCCGGTATCTTCGCTGATCTCAAGCGTCTGCGTCACCACGAAACGCCCATCGAGAAGTACAAGCGCAAGGCCCAGCAGCGCCGCCGCCGTCGCTGAGCTCGCTGTCCGGGAAACCGGTATTTCAACCCGTTGGCACACCCTCACGTTGCCTTGAGACTGAAGTGAGAACGTGAGGTAAGAACCATGGGCCAAAAGCTTGAACAGTTCCGTTGCTGGGTCGCAGAAACCCTTGTCCATGCCATGGGCAATCCCAGCGAAGAGAGGTTGACGCAGCCTCCAACCATTGGAACCCAGCCTTATCGAGATCGTCCTCACACTGCTCGGTGAGACACGGGTGTCGATCACCCCTTGATCTGTGCGTCGAAGCTGCGAAAACACAGCGCTGTTGCAAGGTGTTCCACGGTCACGTTTCCTTGACCCGCTAAGTCCGCAATGGTGCGCGACACTTTCAGAAGCTTCAAGCCGCTGCGCAGGCTGAGCCGACGCGCCTTGAGCACCTGCTCCCAGGACGCGAGGGTTTCTGGCTTGAACGCTCCGTGCCGCTTGAGGTCAGCGGTAGTGAGGTCACGATTGCTGCATCCGTTCGGGTTGCGTTGATGCATCTGATGGCGTGCCGCTTCGATCGTCTCGGGCAGGGGGGCCTTGTCGATCGATCCGTGGTGCTCTTCGATCACCTGGCGCAGCGAGTCCGCTGCCGGAGCTTCGAGTCGCAGCTGCAGATCCATCCGATCGAGCAAGGGACCCGACATCCTCTGCCAATAGCGTTTCACCTGGGACTCGCTGCAGCGGCAGCGAGGATCGCCATGCCAGCCACAGGGGCATGGATTGGTGGCCGCCACCAGAGTGACTCTGCAGGGGAAGGCACAACGCACCCGGGCGCGGCTCAGCATCAGCACGCCTTCTTCGAGCGGTTGCCGCAACTGATCAAGCACTGCGCGTGGAAACTCTCCCAGCTCATCGAGAAACAGCACGCCTCCATGGGCGAGGCTCAGCTCACCGGGTTTGGGATTCGCGCCTCCACCCAGCAATGCGGCGGCTGAGGCGCTGTGGTGCGGAGCCCGGAACGGCCGTTGGCGCATTAAGCCCTCCCTCCTGCCAGGCAACCCGGCGATCGAATGCAGCCGGGTGATTTCGAGAGCCTCAGCATCGTCGAGAGGAGGCAGCAGAGCTGGTAATTGCTGCGCCAGCAGTGTCTTGCCGCACCCCGGAGGACCCACCATCAAAAGGTGATGGCTGCCTGCAGCCGCGAGGGCCAGTCCCTGACGGGCCAGATGCTGGGCCGGCAGATTCAGGGGTGCTGGTGCCGCGGATCGCTCTCCACCAGCGCACTGATCCCTCGGGGCTTGGTGTTGGGGCCGTGCCGCGGTCTGCACCAGGTCGCCTGCGCGGAGGAGGTTCACCAGATCCTTCAGCGATGCCGCCGCCGTCACCTTCAGGCCCTTCACCAGGGAAGCCTCTGCTGCATCTTCGGCGGCGACCAGCAGGCCGCGGGCTCCCTGGGATTTGGCCAGGCAGGCAATGGCGAGAATGCCCCGACAGGGCCGTAGGCGACCGTCCAGGCCCAGCTCTCCTGCGCTCCAGAGGTTTTGCAGGCAGGGTGAATCCAGTTGACCGCTTGCGATCAGCAGGCCGAGGGCAATGGGCAGATCGAAGCAAGGCCCCTCCTTGCGCAGATCGGCTGGCGCCAGATTCACCACCACCTTCACGAGGGGACCACGGAAGCCGCTGTTGCGCAGGGCCGCGCGCACCCGTTCTCTCGATTCCTGGATGGCCGTATCAGCCAGTCCCACCAATTGCAGGCCTGGCAGGCCAGGGGCCAGATCCACCTCCACGGTGACCGGTCTGGCGTCGATTCCAAGGAGCGAAGCGCTGAGGCAACGTGCAAGCATTCATGGTTGAAACGGTTCAGGGATCCAATGCCCAGTCCGTCGCATGCCTTTCTCCAACGAGCCCAGCGCCATGGCCGAGGACACGATTTTTGCCCGCATCCTGCGGGGTGAGATTCCCTGTGATGAGGTCTACAGCGACGATCACTGTCTTGCCTTCCGGGATGTTGCCCCCCAGGCTCCGGTTCACGTGTTGGTGATTCCCCGTGAGCCGATTCCAAGTCTGCGTGAGGCGCAAGACCAGCACGCCTCCCTGCTTGGTCATCTCTTGCTGGTAGCTGCACGGGTTGCCCAGCAGGAGGGACTGGAGGATTGGCGCACCGTGGTCAACACCGGAGCGGGCGCTGGCCAGACCGTGTTTCACCTGCATGTGCATGTGATCGGTGGTCGTGAGCTCGCATGGCCACCCGGCTAGAGCTGAGCTGGTCAGAATGCCGTCATGATCACTCCCTCCATGGCTCCTGTGTCTGGCTTGTCAGGCCAGCTGCGAAGGCTCCGTAACCTCGCGCAGCCATTTTTTCTCCCCCTCGATCAGGCCACGGGCTGGCAGTTCTCTGGGCTGCTGCTGTCACTTCTCTTCTGCGTTGGTGGGCTTGTGCTGGTCGCTCTGACCGGCCTGATCAATCTTTCTGAGCAGCTGCTCCCAGCGCTAACAGAGAAATATTTCGGTGGCATCAGCACAACGATTGATGGCATCTGGAGCGGCTGGTGGGGCATTGTTTTTTCAGCATTGTTCCTGCTCGGGGCAGGCTCATTCCTGTTGATGCGTCAGCAGCTGCGCAACAGGCGTTGGCTGCACTGGCTGCTGCTTGGCGCCATTGTTTTGATGCTGCTGACGGTGAATGGAATTAATGCTGGTATTGGATTTATTGCGCGTGATATCACCAATGCCTTGGTGGCCAAGCAGGAAGCTGGTTTTAATCGGATCCTTGCGATTTACGCAACTTGTTTTGTTGTTGCGTTGCCGATCCGCACGGCTCAGATTTACTTTACGGCCAAGTTGGGCCTGATTTGGCGCGAGTGGTTGTCGAGTGGATTGATCGATGAATATTTGAGCAATAGGGCTTATTACATCTTGAACCCCAATGATGAGCAGGCGACGGGTCTTGACAATCCTGACCAGCGAATCACAGACGATGTGAAGGCTTTCACGGAGCAAAGTCTTCTTTTCACGCTTGGAATCTTTGATGCCGTTCTGACATTTTCTTTGAATATTATTATCCTTTGGAGTATAAGCCAAAGGCTGACTTTTTCGCTTTTTGCCTATGCTCTCTTTACGACTGCATTGCTTGTTTACGCGGGTCGCCGTCTGGTTCGCATCAACTTCGACCAGCTGCGATATGAGGCGAATTTCCGCTATGGACTGGTGCACATCCGCAATAATGCTGAATCCATTGCCTTTTATTCAGGAGAGGAGCCGGAGAGGCAGGAAACCACGCGAAGACTGGGCACGGTCGTTAGCAACTTCAATCTTCTGATTGTCTGGCAGGTGATCATCAGTGCCATGCAGCGATCCGTGGGATATGCCGGTGTCTTTTTCCCATATCTGATTATGGCTGGACCATATTTCGCAGGAGAGATTGACTATGGACGTTTTGTGCAAGCTGGCTTTGCTTTCAACATGGTTGAAGGGTCGCTGTTGTTTGTTGTCAACCGCATTGATGAGCTCGCCAAGTTCACAGCGGGTGTGACACGTCTTGAAGGATTCCAGAGTCAGGTTGAGCAAGTCAGTCGCGACTCCATTGATGCGTCTGTCGTCCAGCAGGCGTCCAATGCAATTGTGGTTCGTCATGCCGATCTCACGCCTCCAGGGAGTGACTTGCCGATCTTGCGTGATCTCAGCCTCAGCGTTGGCGAGGCTGACCGTTTGCTGGTTGTTGGCCCCTCCGGTTGTGGCAAGACATCGCTCTTGCGCATGATCAGCGGTCTTTGGTCGCCGAGCCATGGGGAAGTGGAGCGTCCCGCCACGGGAGATCTCCTTTTTATCCCTCAGAAGCCCTACATGCTGCTGGGATCGTTGCGAGAGCAACTGTGTTATCCCACCGATGAAAGTCGCTACAGCGATGACCAGCTGCGCCATGTGCTCGAGGAGGTCAATCTCGGGGGGTTGGTCAGCCGCTATCCGGATCTGGATGTGAAGCAAGACTGGCCGAGAATTTTGTCGCTGGGTGAGCAGCAGCGCCTCGCCTTCGGTCGCTTGCTTCTCAATGCACCGCGTTTCGTGGTGCTGGACGAAGCCACAAGTGCTCTCGATGTGGCCACGGAAGATCGTCTGTACAAGCTCCTGCGCCAGCGCGAGCTATCCGTGATCAGCATTGGTCACAGGCCCACACTCAAGTCGTACCACGACACTGTTTTGGCTCTGGATGGCCTGGGTGGATGGCAGCTTCTCCCCGCCGCCAGCTATGACTTTGGACATTCCTGATCCCTACGCATGACGACCAGCAGTGCCGACGCGAGTGTTAAGGGGCCTGAGTCCGAGTCGACTCCTACCACCAGTGCGACGACGAGTGATATTCCGGCCTTTGGCTGGAGTGCATACGCCGAACGGGTCAATGGACGCTTCGCAATGATTGGTTTTGTCGCTGTGCTGGCGGTCGAAGCCATCAGCCACGACACCTTTTTGCACTGGGCTGGTTTCCTGCGCTGATCAGGGGAGTCGGATCACATCCACGTCCCAGCGCCCCTGGCGACTCACCTGGACGGCCAGACGCTTGCCTTCGCCATCAAGGCTCACCTCCCTCGGAACTCCTGACGGTTCGACTGGCAGTCGCTGAAGAGCTCCGGCGCTTCGTCGGTAGAGCATCAGCTCTGTGCGTCCCTCCCGGGTGCGAACGAGAGCAATGCGCTGGCCATTGGCGCTCACGCTCACGCTCACCGGTTGGCTTCCGGCTTGATTGAGTCCAGGCAGAGGCACCGGTTGGCGCGTGCGCAAATCCACCAGCTCAATGCGTTCCCGTCCGTTTCGGTTTGCGATCGACACCAGCCACCGCTGCCCTAGGGCTGGTTGCCGGCGACTGTCTGCACTGCGCCGCAGTGCGGAATTCAAGCCCGGTTGCGGACGCATGCCGGAACCGGAGCACCCCGCGATGCTGATGCCCAGCACTGAAGCCAGGATCACTGGTCCCCACCACCCCTTCAAGGTTCCTGCGGGGTTGTTGTTTCGCGACGCCCTCCAGGACGATCGGGTTCAAGCAGTTCGCTGAGGTCGAACACCTCAACCTGCCAACGCCCCTGCTCAGCCGTTTGAACAGCCAGTTCGCGTCCATTCGGTGCCAGGCTGAGGTTCACAGGATCACGTCCTGCAGGAAGCCTCAGTGGATGGGCCCGGCCTGTGAGACGGTCTTCGATCAGCACAAGTCGGCGGTTGCCCCGCTGAATCACAGCGGCGAGGTAGCGACCGTTCCAACTCAGCGACGGTGAGCTGTGAGGCTGGTGGTGAGAAAAGTGGCGGAGTTGCAGAAGCTGCCCGCTCTTGAGATCCCTCAGTTGCACGGTTGGTCGCCCGCGTTGATCGACGATTACGGCCAGTTTGCTGCCATCCCCACTCAGGCTGGGTTGCTGCTGTTGGGTTGGTGCCAGTCCACTCGGAGCTCGGCGGCTTCTGCCGCTGCAGCCAGCTTGGGTAAGACCAGCCAGCAAGAGCACCAGGATCAGACGCTTCAGTCGTCGAAACGGGAACTGTTGTCCCGTGGACGGGAACTGCGTGGTGGCGTGCGATCAGCGCTATCAGTTCTGGCAGCAGTGGGTCCTGAAGGCCTGCGCGCTGGTGTGGGCGTCGTGCGCTCACTCGGGGTGAAGGAAGCGTCCTCGGCCTTTTGGCGCAGAGGAGTGCCTTGGGGGACGCCGGCTTGGGAACGGCCCACAGGCCTGCTGCCTTGGGGCTGTTGGGTTGGAGCACTGCTCCGTTCCGCTGTTGGGGTCGGATTGGCTGAACGACTGGCTGCGGGATTGGGTCGGCTGCCGCGGCGCTGATCTTCCCTTTGGCTGCGTCGGTCGCCGAAGCTGGGGCCAGAGCGAAGGGGCTCATCCTCACGATTGCCGAATCGCGCCATGCGTCGATCCTGCTCTGAATCACCGTTCCAGCCACTGGAGGCCTCGCTGCGGCCTCGCCTGCGGCTTGCAGCCTCTTCAGGGATGGCAGCGCGGGGGTTCCGCCGCGGTCTGTAGAAGTCTTGGTCTTCCGGCTCAGCCTCGTCGAACTCTCTGCCGGCGAAGCGGCGCCTCAGGGGTTGAGGTTCGTCGAAGCGGTCATAAGCATCGTCGTATCCCCCGCGCAGGCCACCGGCGGGAGCGCGGGTCGGGGGCTCGTCATCGAAATAGGCCGAGCGTTTGGCCTGCTCTGCGGAAATACCACGGAGGCGCACGCTTTCGTAGGCGAAAAAGACCGTGGTGCCAGCGAGGAGGAACTGACCGAACTGGAGGATTGGGTCCAGACGCCATCCCTGGAAGAACAGAATTCCTCCACAGAGAAGACCGATGGCCGCAAAAAAGACGTCGTAATCGCGAGCCAGCGCTGGCTTGAAGCTGCGCATGAAATACAGCATTGCGCCGCCAACGGCCAGCACGATTCCAACAATGCTGGCCCAATTAAGACTGGCGTTAACCACGTTGAGGCCCCCGGGAAACGGTTGTCAGCTCTCGATCAAACAAGCACTGACCTAATAAGTCTACGAAGCGCGCCAGAGCGATCAGAGTTTGCGATCGACGCGGTCGGTCTGGCTCAAGAAAAAGAGACCGATGGAGGCCGGGACAACAACGATGACGGCACCCCAGACCAGGCTGCTGAGGAAATTGGCGAGGGAGGGGGTCATAGCGAGCGCGCCGGGGCTGACGATCTGGACGGAAACGCAACGATCCTAGGGATCGCTG
This sequence comes from Synechococcus sp. PROS-7-1, assembly GCF_014279795.1. Taxonomy (NCBI): domain Bacteria; kingdom Bacillati; phylum Cyanobacteriota; class Cyanophyceae; order Synechococcales; family Synechococcaceae; genus Synechococcus; species Synechococcus sp. PROS-7-1. The sequence continues at coordinate 2,086,669 of NZ_CP047945.1, read as the reverse complement.
GCATGTTTCTACGATGTCGCTTCGATTGCTTTGAGGTTTGTGACGCCCACCTTGCTCCAGGTGCTGTCTCTTTTGAATCCGCTGTTGGGATTGCTGCTGGCAGCCTGGAGTCTGATGTTCCTTCTGCGCATCGTGCTCACCTGGTATCCCCAGGTGGATTTGAAGGCCGCACCCTGGGCGGTGATCGCCTTGCCCACTGAACCGGTGCTTGCGCTGACCCGTCGCGTGGTGTCCCCCATCGGTGGGGTTGATGTGACCCCTGTGATCTGGGTTGGGATCGTGAGTTTGATCCGTGAGTTGCTGGTGGGGCAGCAGGGGCTGTTCACGATGGTGTTGCAGCGCGCTCAGACGATCGCTTGAGACTGCTTGCGGCCCGCTGTGTTCAGAGCATCTCCTGTTCCACGAATTTGGTGTGGACGTCACCCTGCAGGAACTCTGGCCGCTCCAGCATGCGCAGGTGAAAATCCACAGTGGTGGGAATTCCCGTGATGGCGCATTCGTTCAAGGCTCTGCGCATGCGGCTGATGGCCGCTTCCCGATCAGGTCCCCAAACAATCAACTTTCCGATCAGTGAGTCGTAGAAGGGTGGGATGTCGTAGCCGGTATACACGTGGCTGTCGACGCGGACACCTGGGCCTCCTGGAGGAAGCCATCCGGTGATCCGCCCGGGAGCAGGCCGGAAATTGTGGGTTGCATCTTCGGCGTTGATCCGGCACTCGATGGCATGCCCGCGCAGTTCGATCTGGTCCTGAGAGACGCTGATGGGCTCACCCCCAGCGATGCGCAGCTGCTCCGCGATCAGGTCGATGCCTGTCACCATTTCTGTGACGGGATGTTCCACCTGGATGCGGGTGTTCATCTCCATGAAATAGAAGCCGCCGCTGCGATCGAGCAGGAATTCAACGGTGCCTGCACCCTCGTAGTTGATGCTGCGTGCTGCCGCGACGGCCGCTTCGCCCATGCGCAAGCGCAGGTCCTCATCCAGAGCAGGGCTGGGCGCTTCCTCCAGTAGCTTCTGGTGCCGTCGCTGAATCGAGCAGTCGCGCTCACCGAGGTGCACCACATGGCCGTGGCGGTCAGCGAGCACCTGAACCTCAACGTGGCGGGGCCTGTCGATGAATTTCTCCATATAGAGCCCAGGGTTGCCGAACGCTGCTTCGGCCTCCCCCTGGGCGGCCTTGAACAAATTCTCCAGTTGATCCGCTGACTGAACGAGACGCATGCCCCGGCCACCACCGCCGGCTGTGGCCTTGATCATCACGGGATATCCCATGGCCATGGCCAGGTCGGCCGCTTCGTCTGGTCCAGACAGAAGGCCTTCGCTGCCCGGCACGGTGGGAACCCCCACGGCCTGCATGGTGGTTTTGGCCGTGGACTTATCCCCCATGGAGCGGATCGCGTGGGGGGATGGGCCTACGAACGTGATCCCGTGATCTCTGCAGATCTCCGCAAAACGGTCGTTCTCCGCGAGAAAGCCGTAGCCGGGATGGATGGCATCAGCCCCACGTGAGGTGGCCGCGGCCAGGATGTTGGGGATATCTAGGTAGCTGCGGTTGCTGGGGCCCTCACCAACGCACACTGCTTCGTCTGCCAGTTGCACGTGTAGGGCATTGCGATCAACGGTGCTGTAGACAGCGACCGTGGCGATTCCCATCTCACGGCAGCTCCTCAGGATCCTCAGAGCGATTTCGCCGCGGTTGGCGATCAGCACCTTGCCGATGGACATCCCGCAGTTTCCAGGCCAGGGCGGATCGTATCAGCGTCCGTTCTACGCATCCTTTTTCACCCTGCCTGACAGGGGCTTCAGGAGAGGGCTGCACCATGAGCCGGTATGATCGATCCTCGACAAGGCCCGAGCGGCTGCGTCGACCACGCGGATGTGGTGGAATTGGTAGACACGCACGTTTGAGGGGCGTGTGGCTTCGGCCTTGCGAGTTCAAGTCTCGCCATCCGCACTTCTTTCCTCTCTGATCTGTCGCGCGTGACGACGAGACTCACAGATCAGACGCTCTCCATCATTTTTGTTTCCAACGGGCCTGGAGAGCTCGCTACGTGGGTTCGGCCCTTGGCAGAACAGCTGCATCGTCGCCTCTTGATGCGGCCCAGGGCTCCTGGTTCTCAGATCAGCCTTCGTCTGGTGTTGGTTCCCTGCCCGAATGCCACGGGCACAGAGGCTGAAGCAGCTGCGCGCTGGGGGCAGTTTGATCGCATTGTTCCGGCGCGACGTTTCTGGCGTCTCTTGCTGAATCCCGCTCGCTACGGCCCCTGGCCATCTCGCGGTGTGGTGGTGTTTCTGGGTGGTGATCAGTTTTGGACTGTGTTGTTGTCCGCTCGGCTTGGGTATCGCCACATCACCTATGCCGAGTGGGTGGCACGTTGGCCCCGTTGGAACGATCGGATCGCCGCCATGGCTCCAGCGGTGCTTGAACAGCTGCCCAGGCGTTTCCGGCCGCGGTGCCGTGTTGTTGGGGACTTGATGGCGGATCTGTCCGATGACGCCAAAGGCAGGGACCCATTGCCTGAAGGGCTCTGGGTGGCGTTGATGCCCGGGTCAAAACCTGCCAAGTTGTGTGTGGGCATGCCGTTCCTGCTGGAGACTGCCGATCGTTTGGCCGCCCAGCTGCCCAACTGCCAATTCCTGTTGCCGGTGGCACCCACCACCAATCCAGACGAGCTCATGCGCTTCTCTGGTGCAACCAATGCGATTGCCTCCAACTACCGCGGTGGTATTCACTCCCTGTTGCCCGCCGATGAGCACTGGCCATGGCGACGCCTGCTGACCCATGCCGGCACGGTGATTCACCTGCAGGAAGACCCGCCTGCGCACGCTGCACTCAGTCAGTGTGCGCTTGCTCTCACCACCGTGGGAGCCAATACCGCTGAGCTCGGGGCCCTTGGGGTGCCGATGATCGTGCTGGTGCCAACGCAACATCTGGGCGTGATGCAGGCCTGGGATGGCTGGCTGGGTCTGCTCGCCAGGCTTCCAGGACTGCGACGGCTCATCGGACTTCTCCTCAGCGCCTGGCGCATGCGAAACCATGGCCTGCTGGCTTGGCCGAATATTGCTGCCGGACGGATGGTGGTTCCTGAGCGTGTCGGGCCGATCACGCCTGAGGAGATCGCCGGAGAGGCCATGGAGTGGCTTCAGGCCCCGCAACGTCTGGATGGTCAGCGTGAGGATCTGCGCCGATTGCGCGGCCAGCCCGGTGCCGTGGCGGCTCTGGCCGAGGAAGTGAGGGAGCTGCTCCCGAGAGCGCTTTCCGATTAGGGTCCGCGCCAATTGCCTCAAGATGATGTCCAGCTCTTTACCAACCGAAGGCGACCGCATGGAGCGTTCTCCTGACGAATGGAGAGAGCAGCTCACCCCTGAGCAGTTTCAGGTTGCCCGTCAGGGGGGAACTGAACGCGCTTTCACAGGGGCTTATTGGAATCACAAGGACGACGGCACGTATCACTGCATCTGCTGCGATGCGCCGCTGTTCAGTTCGAGCACCAAGTTCGAGTCCGGGACAGGCTGGCCGAGTTTCTGGGATGGGGTGAGCTCAGGGGCGATTCGCACTAAGGAGGACCGCGCCCATGGCATGGTGCGTACCGAAATTCTCTGTGCCCGCTGCGATGCCCATCTGGGACATGTGTTCCCAGATGGTCCTGCGCCCACAGGGCAGCGTTACTGCGTGAACAGCGCGTCCCTCCAGTTCAAGGGGTAGGACCCCAGCCCAGCTTTTTAACCACTGGATTTACCAGGGGTCATCCATCGGTTCCCTGGGTGATCTGGGCTGGGGATCCTGATCCAGGGGCTCTACATCCAAAGGTTCGCCTGGTCGCTCGATCGGCCGCCGCGATGCCGGCCGCGGTCGTTGATCGCTGCGGGGCTGCGCTGGGGCTTCGTCGTAGAGAGGCGGCTCGGCGTCAAAGTCCCGATCCTGATCAAGGTCTCGGGGCAGATCGTTGCTGGGTGGCTGATAGCGCTCTTGAGGCTGATAGCGATTGCGGGACTGATAGCTCTCCTGAGATGGGTAGCGTTCAGGGTCTTCCTCGAGTGGCAGTTCATCGAGATAACGCCTGCGGCGGGCCTCGTCCTGGCGGGGTTGCTCGAGTTCCACGTACTCCAGCTCGGCCTGGTCCACGTCAAACCTCTGGGAGGAGGAAGCTTCCAGCTGCCGGGGGGTGTCTTCAGTGCTCTGGCCAGAGCTCAACTGGTTCTCCACAGGCACCACGTTCACCCTGTAGCGCTCGCGTTCTTGCTCTTCCCAGCTGGGGCCACCAACGCCCAGCTTTTCGAGAAAACCACTGTTGAGCTGCTTGAGTTTCTCCTCAGCCCCCTCGTACACAATGATCCGGTCAGCCCCGCTGCTCACGATTTCGTCGACTGGGATCTCCCAGGTGCTGAGAACTCCTTCACCTAAGAGGGGCACGCCCACGGCCCCCATCACGAGTGTGGTGAGTTCTCCGGTTTCGATATCGAAAGAGAAGCCAAGCACCCTGCCGAGTTGCTGGCCCGATTCGGTGATCACCTGGCAGTTGATCACGCGGCTGTAGCGCTCGGGTGAAAAGGCTTCACTCAGTGAATCGGCGGAATCCACGAGGATCACGTCGCCCACCTGACGGATGCGATCGAGGGGCATCCAGCGGGGAAGCCCCGGAAGGAATCGGGTGAGAGGGTTATCGCGCAAACCAAGGGCCACGACTTCGCGGCCGTCAATGTCCACGATCACCTCACCCACCACACCGAGGCGACGTCCGGTATCGCGGGTGATCACCTGGGTGCCCATGAGCTCTGATCTCAGCCAGAGGCGATCACTGGGCACGTTGGCCAGAGGATCATTAGAAGACGACGACAAACTCAACCGCAGGCCTCAGCCGGAGGGATTTGCGCCATTTTGACGCAAGGAGCAGACACCGGCTCGTCAGGCTGCATCTGGAAGGCCAACCACCTGGGTGTGGGCGCCCCGAGCCTGGGTCACGCCGATGGTTCTGGTCGAGGCACCGATCATGGGTCTGCGGTGGCTCACGACAAGGAACTGGGCCTGCTCGGCCTGTCGGGCGATCAGCGCCGCCAGACGCTCCACATTCACGCCGTCCAGAAAACTGTCCACCTCATCGAGGGCATAGAAGGGCGAAGGTCTGAAACGCTGCAGCGCAAACAGGAAGCTCAGAGCGGTGAGAGATTTCTCCCCGCCTGACATCGCCGCCAAACGACGCACTGCCTTGCCCTTGGGGTGGGCGACCAGGGTCAGGCCTCCCTCAAGGGGGTCATCGGCATTGTCGAGTTGGAGCTTGCCGTCGCCATCGGAGAGGCTCGCGAAGATTTCGCGGAAATGACCATCCACTGCTTCGAAGGCCTCCATGAAGGCCTCCTGGCGGAGCGTGGCCACTGTTCCGATCCGCAACAGCAGTTCCTCCCGTTCCTGACTAAGAACAGCAAGGCGTTCGCCGAGATCGCCAAGGCGTTGTTCGAGCTCTTGCAGCTCTTCCAGCGCCAGCATGTTCACAGGCTCCAGGGCCTCCATGCGCCGTTGAAGCTGCTGAAGCTGCTCCTGCAGAGCCTCAAGACCACCGTCACGAACGCCATCGCTGATCTCCGGCAGTGGGTCTGGCAGAGACGATTTCAGCTCCTCCAGGCGAATGCTGCCGCTGCGCAACTGCTCCTCCAGGCCCGCCCGTTCCTCGCGCAACCGTTCCAATTCCCAGCGCGCCTGCTGCAGCCCCTGTCGTTGCTCCGCAACGGTGGCCTCTGCTTCATCGCGGGCGCGACGTTCCTCGCCGAAACGTGTCTGCAGCTCCTGTTGCTGAACGTTGAGGGCATCGCGCCGGGTTTTCAGATCCTGCTGCTGCTGCCGCCAACGGCCATGGGTTTCGGCAAGGGCTTTCACAGCCTCTTGGAGAGATTGTTCCTCGCGTTCGAGAGCCTGCAGCTGATCCGCCAAGCGCTGACCCGACATCTGCCGCTCCCGGTCTTGCTGCAGCAGGGTGTCGCGCTGACGGCGGGCCGCCTCTAAGGCTCCGTCAGCCTGTTCAAGGGTTTGTTGGAGGGCTTGCCAGCGTTCGGCGTCACCGTTGGGTTCCACCTTGGCGTCCTGCTGATCCAGTTGCTGGAGCTCGGTTTGCAGAGGTGTCAGCGCCGTCTCGATGTCCTGGAGGCGACGGTTCTCCTGGCTGCCTGTCTCCTGCAGCTCCTGAAGCCTGCGCTGACGTTGCTGCAGGCGTTCCAGCAGGGGGCCGTGGGAGCGGCGCGCTGCCTGGCGTTCCGCCTCCAGGGCTGCTTGGCGTTGCTCAAGCTGGCGCAATCCCGGGCGTTGCTCCTCAATCTGTGCCGTCAGGCGTTGCTCTTCACGGCAGCAGGCAGCCAGGGTTTCCCCCAGCTCCAGGAGGCGTTGGCGCAGGGGAGCCGCTTCGTCACCGTCGTTGCTCACGCCGAAGCTCAGGCTGCCGCTGCGCTGGCTCAGGCTTCCGCCGGTCATGGCTCCGCTCTTTTCCAGAAGCTCGCCTTCGAGGGTGACGGCCCGGGAGCGGCCCAGGACGCGTCGGGCACTGCCCAGGTCTGTGAAGACCTGGGTGTCCCCGAACACATAGGCGAACACCTCGCCGTAAATCGGTTCGTACCGGATCAGGTCGACGGCTCTGCCGATGAGGCCATCGGCGTTGCCACCGTCCGGTCTGCGTCCGCGGGCCATGGCGGAGCCGCCACCACCGCCAGGGGCCCGGATCTTGTTCAGTGGCAGAAAGGTGAGACGTCCGGCTCTACGGCTTTTCAGTAGATCGATGGCCCGTGCAGCGATGCGGTCGTCGTCCACCACCACCTGTCCCATACGTGCACCGGCCGCCACCTCGAGAGCCATGCGATGGCGCTCCTCCACCTCCCCAAGCTGGGCGACCGGTCCATGGATTCCTTCCAGTCCGGATTCGAGTAGGAGGCGCAGGGCTCCAGTGCCGCGGCTCTCCTGAAGGGCTTCACGCCGACTGTCCTGTCGCGCAATGTCCCGTTCCAGTCGCGTCTGTTCCTGCTCCAGGCGGGCGCGGGTGCGCTGCTGAATCGCCAAGGACTCCGCCAACTGCTGCAGCTGCTCCTGTCCCGTACGGATTGCGTTGAGCAGGGTCTGCCACTCCTGTTCCAGTTGCTCCAGCAGCCTCTGCACCTTGTGGTCTTCCGCACCGTCTTGATCTCGCTCCTGCTCCAGGTCGAGCTTGCGTTCCTCCGCTTGGCGCAGCCGCTCTTTGAGTTGCTGACGCTCATCCTGAAGAGGGGCCAGGGAGGCCTGCAGCTGCTGGCGGCGGGAGCTGCGCTGGCGTTGCTCCTCAATCCAGGTGCCTGAGCGGCCCGCCACCTCGCCCAGCTGCCGGCGGGAGCGTTCCACGGCGGCCTCCGCATCCCGGCAAGCCTGTTCCGCGCGCGCGAGCCCGTCCGGATCAGCGCTGAGCCGAAGCGACTCCGATTCGGATTGAATCTGTCCTCTGCGTCCCTGGAGGTCATGGCGCACGGCCTGAAGCCGTTCGCCCTCCTGCTGGTGCTGGGCGGCCTGCCGATCCAGTTCGCGGCTTTGGGGATCGAGGCCTGCCAGTTCAGCCTGCACGCCTAGCAACTGGTCTTCTCCCAGAGCCTTGACGTTGTCCTGAAGTGTTTTCAGCTTGCTGGCCGCGTCCTGCAGTGTCGTTTCCCGCTCTTCAAGGGCTCGGGAGTCGCGGGCATCCTGATCTCCCAGGTCTTGATGCCGCTGCTGCAGGCGTCGGCGTTCGGCCTGAGCTGCTTCGTAAGCCAGAACCAGTTCCTGCCGGCGACCCAGCTGGAGCTGCTCGCGCAGCTCCTGATAGGCGCGGGCCTTGGCGCAATCCTTCTCAAGCCGCTGACGCGCCGCCAGAAGTTCCTGTTCCACGATCCGGCAGCGTTCCTGCCGTTCCTGCACATCGTCCAGTTTTCTGCGGGTCTGTTCGATGCGGGTGTCGAACAGGGCCACTCCGGCCAATTCATCAATGAGGCCGCGGCGGTCCCGGTTGCTCATCGACACGATGCGGGTCACATCGCCCTGCATCACCACGTTGCTTCCTTCAGGATCGATGCGGAGCCGTCGCAGCTGGGTTTGGAGCTGCTGCAGGTTGCAAGGGATTCCGTCGGCGCTGTAGCTGCTGCTGTAGGAGCCGCCCGGCATCACCCGTAATTTGCGGGTCACCGTCCACTCGGTTTGATCCGGACGGATCCAGGGACCTTCCTCTGGAGCCTCGATGCCCTCTTCGGCGGCATCGGGTTGCCAGTCCGAGAGGTCGAAGCGCACGCTCACCGTGGTCTCGGCTGACTTGCCAGCCTTGAGAACCCCGCTGTTTACAAGATCCGGCAAGCGATCGGCCCGCATGCCACGGCTGTTCGCGAGCCCGAGGCAGAACAGCACGCCATCAAGAATGTTGCTTTTGCCAGATCCGTTCGGACCGGTCACCACCGTGAAGCCCGGCTCCAGGGGGATGCTCATCGCCCCGCCGAAGGACTTGAAGTGCGTGAGCCCAACTTGATTGATATGAACCAACAGGGGCCACGGCTGTCAGCGCTCTGAAATTAGCGAAGCCCCTGAAAAGCTCAAGCGTTGCGTTCAGTTTGTTGATCTCGAGGCTGGCTGAGGCAGCACAGACCCTCGATCATGGAAAGACAGACGGGATCCGGCATCCCGATCGCCGCCATCCCTTCAAGGTCCAGGCTGAACGGCGCATCCACCGTGGCTGGAAGAGTGCCGCGGTACTGCCCCCCCACGACCCGTCGCGCCCAACCCCGTCCTCCGGACACCGCTGCGGCCTCTCGATCGAGCCACACCAGCCGGTGGGGGGGGAGCGGCGTGGCGCTCTGGCCAGGGCCGTTCAGGAGCGGAATCGCTTCAAGCCGCCAGCTGCGGCAACTGTCACCGTCTTCCAATAGAAGGTCGAGATGGCAACCCCGGGGATCATCAGGAGCCCCGAAATGCTCAAGCAGCACGTATCGGTGTGGATCGACGGGCATGGGTTTCATCCGCAGGACACCACCCCTACCCTGCAGGTGGCCACCAGGATCGCCATGGATTCAGCTCCATCCCCTGCCGAGTCGACTGCAGAACCCCAGGATCTGGCGCATCGATTCCGAGATCGCTTTGAAACGCTCCTGCCTGAGATTCAGCGGCGCTGGCCGGAAGTGACGCATCAGGCGCTGGAAGCGACCCGCGGAAGCCTTGATGATGTGGTGCACCTGATTGCCACACACACGGACCGCGCTTCGATGACGGTGCGCCATCAGCTTGAGGAGCTGATGCATCAGGCCGGAGACCGAACTCGCCATCTGGCTGACAGCCTTGAGCCCCTCGAAGAGCAGCTTGAGCAGTTGCTGGATGATCTCAACCGCACCCTGCGGCCGAAAATCGAGAAGCCCCTGCGTGAGCGGCCTCTCCTCTCTGTGGCTGTTGCCGCCGGAGTTGGGGTGTTGGTGGGTGCTTTGCTCAGCGGTGGCCGGCGGTCCTCATGAGCGAATTGCCTCGTTCACAAGAGCCCCGTCCGCGCGGGCTTGGTGCAGCCGCCAGGGTGACGGCCTTGGCAGGCTCCGTGATGGATCTGCACGTGCGCATTGCACTCCAAGAAGTGGATCGTGAAAAACGCCGCTTGATTAGTGGTGGCGTGTTTCTGGCCATGGGCGGCACCTTGATGCTCCTGGCCTTGGTGGCCGGAGAAGCCGCCCTGTTGGTTTGGGTGCTCGAGGCATGGGAGTGGTCCCTGCTTCAGGCGTTGCTCGGTTTGGCTGTGCTCAACCTGGTGGTGGCGGGCATCAGCCTGCGCGTGGGCGGGATGCTGGCCAAGGGCCCTTACCTGCCCCAGACCCTTGAGGGACTGTCGCGCACGACCCGCGCTGTTCTAGGCCGTTGAACTTCAGCGCACGTCGTAGTGCAACCAGCGGCAGTCGATGCCGCCATTGCTGATCGGAATCCTGCGGGTGGCCTTCATGCGCAGAGCTCCAGTGAGCTGGGGGTTGCCACTGAGCACCCACAGCGCCCACCCCGATCCGTGTTCTTTGGCGTAGCGGCCCAAATCGGAATAGAGACTCTCCAGATCGCTTTCCGCGCCGATGCGTTCGCCGTAGGGCGGATTGCACACCAGCGTTCCAGGTTCCTGAGGCAGGGCGAAGTGGTGGAACGATCCTGTCTTGATCTCAACGACGTGCTCCAGGCCTGCGGCCTGGACGTTGGCTCGGGCTTGATCGGCGATGCTTGGATCGGCTTCAAACCCCTGAATCAGGGGAAGGTTCCGCTCCCGGCATGCCCGTGCTTTAGCGCGTTGTCTCTCGGCTTCCCATTGATCCAGATTGAAATCAGCCCAGCTTTCAAGAGCGAAGACACGATCGAGTCCTGGTGGAAGCTGCAGAGCCATCGCTGCTGCTTCGATCAGCAGGGTGCCGGAACCGCAGAGAGGATCCACCAATGGGCTGCTGCCGTCCCAGCCTGAAAGCTGGATCAGACCTGCGGCCAGATTTTCCTTCAAGGGCGCCGCGCCCATGGCCGCGCGGTAACCGCGCCGGTGCAGGCTGCCGCCGGAGCCATCGAGGCTGAGTGTGGCTTCGCCGCGGTGCAGATGCAGGTGCAGGTTCAGATCGGGTTCTTCCAGGTCGATGGACGAGCGTTCTCCCCAAAGGTCCCGCTGCCGATCGATCACCGCATTTTTCACCTGAAGGGCCGTGAAATGGCTGTGATTCAGGCCCGGGGCAGTGCCGGTGACATCCACCCGGAAGCTCATGGAGGGATGCAACCAGCGTTCCCAGTCGAGGGCCTGCTGGATGCCGTCGTAAAGATCATCACGCCCATTGCAGCGGAAATGGCTCATCTCGCGCAGCAGGCGAAACGGCAAGCGCGCCTGTAGATGCAGCCTGTAGAGGCAGGCCATCTCGGCTTCAAAAGACGCCGCACGGCGCAAGGGCTTCACCTCTTTGGCGCCAAGGGCACTGAGTTCGGCAGCACCGATGGCCTCCAGGCCCTGGGGCAGCACGGCGATGCAGGGCAGCCGTCTGTGTGGATGGCGGTGTTCCCTCCCCACGCTGCTGTGCTCCACGTCACCACTGCTGTCAGAATGGCAGTGTCCGGATCTTCCGGACTAGGTGATCCACACCAGTGTTTCGGACAGCGGTTCGATTCCGCTCAGCTCCATTTCTCCCTTTCCGGGGCTGCAATGGTTTCGACGGGGCATGAGGAGGGTGACTGAAGCCTGCTCGGTGAGAGCAAACCCGTAACTGCGAACAACATCGTTCGTTTCTCCCGTCAAGCAGCCCCTGTTGCTGCCTGACCCTTAGGGGAGATGGGGTGAAGTCAGCCTTATCACCCAAATGACTCATGGGGGCTGGAAGGCCCCCTTAATTATTCCAGTGCAGCGGATCTCAAGGGTCCACTTTTATGTTGCTTGGCCGTCCGTGGGCATCCCCGTGGGCATCCCGACCTGTTGCTCGTGTTGTGGGCATCCCAGCTCCAGCTCCGCTTCGGTGATCACCAGAACCGGCCCGAGCTGCTGAATCGTCAGCTGCATGTGATGCCCCAGCAATCGATAGGCCGCGGCAACTGCCTCTGGATCACGGCTCTCCATGCAGCCCATCCAGTCGGTCTCCATCTGATCCAGTTCCGACAGCACCCCAGCCGCCCTCCATCAGCTGCTCCAGCGGGGAATGCTTTCAGCAGTTGCGCCAGACCAATGACCCTCGACACGCAGATGACCATCGCGTTGCTGCAGGAGCTGCTCCTATCCCTTCGTGCCGAAGATGTTGATGGTTGCGGAAGATGACCGCCTAAAGGACTGGCAGATGGGCGCAGCGGTGGCTTGACTGCATGGGAAGGATAAAACTTTGTCTCCGCCTCCGCTTGATGCTCCGCCGCCTCACCATTGGTCTTCTGGCTTTTGCTGTTGCAATGGCGCCTCTGCCTCTCAATGCCCAAGAGGGCAGTGCAGGCGACCTTGGCGTCATGAGCATCAGCCTCAAAGACGTCATCAAGCCACGCGTTGGCATCCAAGGGCAGACCCAAGCTGCTGGCACCCCCAACCAGGCAGGGATTGGTGGCTTCCTTCCCCTCGTCGTTCGAGACAACAGCGTCTTCTTTGCTGACGTGCTCGCCAACGCCAACTTCGCTGATTTCAACAACTACAGCAGCATCATCAACACCACCGTTGCTGGCACCACCATCTCCACCTCATCCCGTCTGGGCTATCGCTGGCTCAATGGCGACCGCAGTTGGATGTATGGACTGAATGCGGGCTATGACACCCGACCAATGAGCACGGGTGATGCCGACACAGGTGTCCCACTATTTGGTACTGAGAAAACTGTTTTCTTCCAGCAGGCTGCTGTGAATGCAGAAGCGGTGAGCGATAAGTGGGCATTCAATGCTTATGCGCTCATCCCAACGGGTGATACCGAGCAGAAGGTCAACTGGTTCTACAACGCTGGAGCACTGGATACCTTTGGCTTGGATGCTGGTTACAACATCACGCCAGCCCTAAAAGCATCTATTGGTTACTACTACCAAAACGGCGATGCAGGGGAAGCAGATGGATCTGGCGTCTTGGGTCGTTTGGCATATGCCATCAACAATGACCTATCCATTGGTGCCAATCTCTCCTACGACGAAGCCTTTGAAACTCGCTTCTCCGCTGACATCAAGTGGCGTTTTAATACAGCAGGAATTTCGCAAAGCGAGAAGCAGAAGAAAGCGTGGGAGAAGCCAACGATTAAGGCATTAACTGAGAGCGTAAAGAGAAGGGATGTGCGTGTTGCTGACCCCCCTGCCGCTAGGCTGATCGATTTTCACGAAATCCCAATGATCCTATTATAGATCATTTATTTCTTCAATAGACCAATAAGAGCCATCATTCAGCCTCCAATACCTGGCACAATTTTCTTCAATTAAGTAACAGTAGTGCGTCAGCAATGGCGGGGTATGTGTTGCCTGCTGTCAACTCACCTTTCACCCAGCAGGTCGCTCCAGGTCACTGATCCATATCCCCCCTCTCGCAGCTGGCGTCAACGTTGGCAACTTGATGTCCGCTTTTAGCGGTTTTCTGTAAAGCTGATCGAATTGCCGTTTTTGTGCTTTAAAAGGATTCCATTGTTGTTATGAGTGCTACTTGTCCAAATGCCGCCATTCTTGTCAGTGAACTCGCCATTGCCCTGATGCGCATAGGTTTCTGTGACACCGTCACCCCAGCGCATCGTTAATGTGAATGGATTCTGAGAGACCGAACAAGGCATCGTTAGTGAGTTGAACGAACAGGTGCCTTTGTATTCGGCTGCTTGGGCGGTGGATGCCAAGGTGGTGGGAATGAGTGTAATAACGGCTAAGAGAAACTTTTTCAAAGTGAAGTGCATGATTCATTGTTCAGAATGCTATCAATTTGGTTGTCACGACCCATGGCAGCGCTGTATTCCGCTGGCATCGAGCGGTTCACCGGAAATCCACCAGAACTGCACCCCAACTGCACCAAGGCTGTGGAGCAGCGTTCACCAGAAGGGCTGTGATCTTGAAGGAGTCGAGGGGGTTCGCTCCCAACTGATTTCACTCAATCATCATGACGAAGATTCTGCTCGCTGCATTGATTCTGTTGATGCCTGCCTCACCGGTTCAGGCTTACAAGGTCCGCTCCGCCCCTTTGCCCGCTCGTCGCTATCAACCAGTTCCATCGGAGCGTTACACACCGGTGCCGACGCGTCGATACCGGCCTGCGCAACCTTCTAGAGCAACCCAAGCGAAGCCCTATCGTTCGCGTCTGGATGCTCCACGCTTTCGCTTCAGATAAAGAACCATTCCCCGCCTCACTGGCGGATCTCGGTTCAAAGGGTTGATCACTGCATGGCCACAGGATTGCCCCGTGCTCCTGCATCGGCCTGGGCACGTCCTTATGCTTTGAACCAATTCCTGCAGAAGCTATGGGTCTCACTGTTATTCGTAACTCCAACGACATTCTTCGGGGCAAAACGCTTACGACGACCAATGTCCTCCAGGGATCTTTGCATCGCCAGGGTGATTACGAACTGGTTGTGTTTGAAATTCCAGCCCATACGTCTCAAAAACCTCATTACCACCGCCATGGGATTATCGACATCTTTATAGTTCAGGACGGTGAAGGCTTGCTTCATCTCAGCAAGATTCGTGATGGAGTTCCTGATCCGGCATCGTGTGAAGTCCATCCACTGAAGGCTGGGGACACCTATGCGCTAAGCGTGGGGACGCTTCATGCAATTGAGACGAAAGATCAACGCATTGTCGTGATGAATATTGCTCAGCCGACCCACAGCGCTTATGTGAATGCCAGTGATGATTCGGCGATTGATATTGTTTTCCCTTGACTTGAATGGTTGGCAGTTCGTCAAGGTGTGATTGCTTGCATGAAGGAATCAATCAAGAAATCTGGCAGTGCTCTGCTAGCTATGGCGCCAATTTTTGCCTCGCTGGTCACAAAATATCGTCTCTTTGGGTGGTTGCTGGTTATTGCGTGGAGAACCTTGCGGGCGACGATTTCAGGTGATTGCATCCTTTGCCCCGCGTGATGGTTTGATGCGGTTTGTTTTTCAAGTGTTTGTTTGTATTCGGAATGAAAATGGCCTTTTGTTGAGAGCTTGCTTTGAAGATTCTTCATGGCATTGCTGCGCAGGTTGGAGCGAATGGCCCCAGGCTCGATCAGGCTTAGGGCAACGCCGCTGCCTCGCAGTTCCATGCGTTGGGCATTCGCCAGTGCTTCGAGGGCATATTTGGATGCGCAGTAGCCACCAACCATTGGTGCTGTGAGCACTCCAAAAATTGAGCTGATGTGCACAATCCTCCCCCATCCCTGATGGCGGAATGTCGGAATAATCGTGTTCGTTAGTTCCTGCAGGCCAAAAACATTGACCTCAAATTGTTTACTGAGGTCCTCGCGTGAGAGGTCTTCCACTGCGCCTGGGATCACGATGCCGGCGTTGTTCACCAGGGCGCCAATGCCGCTTGGACACCTCTTGGCGAGGGATGAGACGCAGTCTTTGATGGAGCTTGGATCCAAAACATCAAGCTGGAGAGCCTGGAAGCCGTGGCTGCGCAGATGAGCAAGATCGTGTTCCGATCTTGCGGTTGGATAGACATTCCAACCTTGATGTCGCAGGTGGAATGCGATGGCTCGGCCAATGCCTGATGAACATCCTGTGACCAATGCTGTTTTGCCCTGCACCGAGGCGGCTTTCATCGTCCTCTGCTTGGAAGGCTCACCTTGTGCAGGGTGTCATTGAGAGGCCTCCATTGCACGAGGTGGTTCGGATCGATCTGATGCGTGTCTAGGCAATTCCAGATGTCTGTTCCTGAAAGGGTCGCCTTGGCCCAGTGGTCGCCTTCGCTTTTCATTTGTTTGCTGTTGTCATCTTTCCAGTCGATCCACTCGATTGTTGGATAGTGGTCAACAAACTGATTGAGAATCACGACCGAAAACTCCATGGCTTCTTTGAGAAATTGCTAGCCCAATCGTAAGGGATCATGAGTCTTGATTGGCTTGTAACGCTTCTAAGGGCTGATCCGCACGCTTGGCGTTGTGGCCAATATGGATCAATCGCTGAATCGGTGCTTCAATCAATCATCCTCAACAGTTCAATGGAAACCACGGTCTGGACGTTCAACCTCAGTGTTCCCTTCGCTGAATGGGCTGCGATTTACGACAGCGACGACGTTGCCAAGATGCACGCCGCTGTGGGTTTGAAATCACTGTTTCGTGGTGTCAGCAAAGACGACCCCAGCCAAGTCTGCGCGGTTCAGCAGGGGCCTGTTGGAGTCGCGCACAAGATCTTTGAAGACAACAAGGAGATGATCCGTGGCGCAGGCCACGTGATCGAAAGCACGGTGATCAGTTCCTACCTCGATGCCTGATCATCCCCCAATCGCCATTGGCGTTGATTCTTTTATTGAGGGATGTAATCCAGAGGGTCGTCAAAGGTTCCCTCACCGCAGGGCGTTTGCGAACGCCCTCCCGGTAGATACTGTTGCTGAATCATTCCGTCCTGGTACTCCTGGCACAGTTCTGCAGGGGTCTGGCTGTCGACCCAGCCTTGGTAATCGCTTGCGATAAATAGCTGGGCGATCAAAAGAGAATTGATCATGGGTGAATGCACCTTTGTGTGGTTTAGATCGGAAGCCCGAGGTCGGCCTCAGGCTGTTGCGATGGTTCTTGTTCTCTAACTGCTGCGGCTTCTGAGCTCGAGTGCGGTTCCACGCCCATGGGGTTCGGGCACCCTCATGGCGATACAAGCCAAGACCGGTAAGGCTGAATTCATCAAGTTTGGTTGATGAATCAATGGTTTCCTACCCACCCGTTCCTTCCTTCGAGCAGTTCCAGCCCGTTCAAGCGATCACTCACCGGCCAAGAATCCTTGCCCTGTATGGCTCGTTGCGTGTCAACTCCTGCTCGCGCTGCCTCACCCTGGAGGCCCAGCGCATCCTTGAGGCCATGGGGGCTGAGGTCAGGGTGTTTGATCCCCATGATCTTCCCCCTTTTGACTCTGAGTTGTCGGATCATCCGAAGGTGAAGGAGCTCAGGGACTTGGTGGCTTGGTCGGAGGGGCAGTTCTGGTGTTCACCAGAACTGCACGGAAATCTCAGTGGTGTTTTCAAAAATCAGATCGACTGGATCCCGCTTCAGAGTGGCGCCTCCAGACCCACGCAAGGGAAAACTCTTGCTCTCGCGCAGGTATCGGGCGGGTCTCAGTCGTTTAATACCGTGAATAGTCTTCGAATTCTTGGTCGCTGGATGCGCATGATCTGCATCCCGAATCAGAGCAGTGTTCCTCGCTCCACAGCTGAATTCAACGACGACTGCACGATGAAGCACTGCACTCCTCGTATCGCGAGCGTTTAATTGATGTGTGCGAGGAATTGATTCGTTTCACCGTTCTGATCCGTTCCAATCAGCGCTTGCTGGCGGATCGTTTCAGTGAGCGTGAGGAGACGGCGCAGATGCTTGAGCAGCGCATGGGCATCGCTGCCATCACCGAAGGCCAATGAGGCGGATGCTTCAACTGTTGAGGCGCTGATCGGCTTCACGTAAAGCCTCGAGGCGCGTATCAACGAGAGATGGAATGCCGAAGAGCTCAAGCCGGTGTTTCACCTTGCCGGCTGCACCGGCTACGAGCACCTGTCGATCGTGTTGCGCCGCCTCCTGCACCATGCGCTCGATCGCCAGGCTGGCCGTGACCCCGAGATGGGGGACATCCGTGATGTCCAGCAGAAGGATTCGGTATTGCCGTACCAACATCATTCGCTCACTGATGCCTTTGGCTGCACCAAAACTCAGAGGCCCTTGCAGTCTGAACAGCATCAGATCATCGCCGCAGCGTTTTAGCAGGGTTTGCTCTTCAGCGTTCAGCGGTTCCTGGTGCTGGTTCATGGTGCCGAGCTGATGGGCGGTGAGGGACTCGATCGTGAGCAGGTTGGCCACGAACATTCCCACCAGCACGGCGCCGATCAGGTCCCAAAACACTGTCATCAGCAGAACACCCCACATCACCAAAGCTGTCTTGAAGGAGAGGCGGTGGGCGCGGCGCAGGAACCCCCAGTCGATGATGTCGACGCCCACCTTGATCAGGATTCCCGCCAACAGGGCCGTGGGGATCCCTTCGGCCAGAGGTCCGGCGCCCAGAAGCAGCACCAGCAACACGATCGAGTGGGTCATCCCCGAGAGGGGGGTGCGTCCTCCGGATTGGATGTTGATCACCGTGCGCATCGTGGCCCCTGCACCTGGCAGCCCGCCGAAGAGTCCGGCCACGCTGTTGGCGATGCCCTGGCCGACCAGTTCGCGATCGGATCGATGCCGTGTGTGGCTGATGTTGTCGGCAACCAAGGAGGTGAGCAACGAATCGATCGCTCCAAGAAGGGCCATCACCAATCCAGCCCGAAGCAGAACCGGCAGATGCTCCTGCCAATTCGGCAAGGTGAAGGTCAGTCCCCCCTCCGGGATGGTGCCGATGCGCGGCAGCTGCTCCGGAAACAGCCACAGCGAGAGCGGCGTGATCAGCACAAGAGCTAGCAGAGGCGACGGGATCACCTGGCTGAGCCGTCGCGGACAGCCGAACACCACCAGCAGGGTGGCGGCACCCACCAACAGCGCCGCCGGCTGGGGGCTGAACTCTGTGAGCACCATCTGCAGCGATTGCAACACGCCGCCGCGGCTGGCGATTCCCAGCAAGGGGCCGACTTGCAGGCAGAGGATGATCACCCCGATGCCGGTCATGAAACCGGAGACCACCGAATAAGGCACAAGCGTGATGTAGCGACCGAGCCTCATCGCTCCCATCAGGATCTGAAAGAGTCCTCCGATCACCACGGCGGCCATCACCAGCGGCAGCAGCTCCCCGCTGCTGAGTTCACGGCTGACGCCAACGGCCGCAAGGCTGCCCACAACACCGGCCACGGTGACGCTCATCGGGCCCGTCGGCCCGCTGACCTGGGCCGGCGTTCCCCCGAGCAGAGCCGCGAAAAACCCCGTCACGATGGCTCCATAGAGCCCATAGATCGCTCCTCCCGGACCAAGGGCGGCATTGCCAAAAGCCAACGCCAGGGGCAGTGCCACCACCGCCGCGGTCAGCCCACCAGAGAGATCGCCACGCCAATGGTTCCAGCTGAAGCCGTGAATCAAAGCGTGCCGGCGTTTGTTCATCACCTCAGGGTGTTGTGCTCATCCCTGACCACACCTGAAGTTCCTCCAGCGATTGCACCCCCTCGCGGCGTTCACCTGACGGCAAGATCCAGGTTGGATAGGCGCGAATTTTTGCTGTTTTGCAGGCAGCGGCCTGAATGGGCAGCTCCTTGGGTTTGGCGCATTCCACGTACGGAAGCTTGATAACCGCATCGCCGAACAGGCGACCTTGCGCCTGACAGGCGGGGCACCGCCAGGATCCGTAGTACAGAACCTTGGTTTCGCTGAGATGGTCAGCCAGAGCCGCTGGGTCGGGGGCCGAGTGCACCATCTCCGCACCGAGAAGACCGAGCCCCGCACTGGAGAGCGTGCCGAGAAGAAAAAGTCGGATCATTTTGAAAATGTACGTGCGCTCGGGCGTACGGGCATCCGGCCTGCTGCCAAGGTCCCGAACTCAGGATGGAACTGGGAGACTCAATAGCAGTGGAGTCCTTGGGCTGAACGATCACCATGGCAGGCAGTGGGTACCGCGATTACTTCAAGGTGCTCGGTGTGGATCGTGGAGCCGATGCTGATGCCATCAAGAGGGCGTTCCGCAAGCTGGCGCGCCAATATCACCCGGATGTGAATCCTGGAAATAAAGACGCTGAGGCCAAGTTCAAGGAAGTCAGTGAGGCTTACGAGGTTCTGTCGGATCCTGAGAAGCGAAAGCGCTACGAACAGTTCGGGCAGTACTGGAACCAGGCCGGAGGCGGTGCTGGCGGTATGGATGTGGATTTCGGTCGGTACGGCAATTTCGATGATTTCATCAACGACCTTCTTGGGCGTTTCGGGGGCCCGGGGGCTGGTGGGTTCGGTGGCGCGCCAGGCGGTTTCGCTGGTGGTGGTTTTCCCGGTGGCTTTGCCGGCGGCGGCTTTCCCCGAGGGGCGTCCCGCCCTCCGGTGAATCTCGATGCAGAGGCCACGGTGAAAGTGAGCTTTGCTGAGGCGTTCCGCGGGGGTGAACGCACACTTTCGGTGAACGACGAACGGGTGCAGGTGCGGATCCCAGCGGGTGTGAAGAATGGCTCTCGCCTGCGACTCAAAGGGAAGGGCAACCTCCAACCCGGCACCGGACGTCGCGGCGATCTTTACTTGAACCTGGAGGTTCAGCCCCATCCCGTGTGGCGCTTCGAGGGAGATCAGCTGCGGGCTGATCTCCCAGTGGCTCTCGATGAGTTAGCGCTTGGAGGCACCGTCACTGTGATGACACCGGACGGTGAAGCCGAAGTGTCGATCCCGGCGGGCACCAGCCCGGGCCGCAGTCTGCGCCTCAAGGGCAAGGGCTGGCCGCTGAAAACCGGTCGTGGAGACCTTCTGCTCACGCTCACCCTGCAGTGGCCGCCTCAATGGTCGGAGACGCAGCGTTCCCTGCTTGAGCGGTTGCGTGAGGAGCGCGGCGATGACCCCCGCCGCGACTGGCTTCAAACCGCTCGGCTCTGAAGAACTTTTCAGGCTTGCGGCCTACGATCGCAGCCTCGATTTGGCCTGCTGATGGACCTCACCTACCGCCCACGTCGCCTGCGCCGCACCGCTTCACTGCGGGCCATGGTGCGTGAAACCAGTCTTTCAGCTGCCGATTTCATCTATCCGCTGTTTGTGCATGAAGGCGCAGCTGTGGAGCCGATCGGGGCGATGCCCGGGGCCAAGCGCTGGAGCCTGGAGCAGCTCACCGGTGAGGTGCGGCGTGCCTGGGATCTCGGAATCCGCTGTGTGGTGTTGTTCCCGAAAGTGTCAGAGGGACTCAAAACCGAAGATGGTGCGGAATGCTTCAACGAGAACGGGTTAATCCCGCGGGCTATTCGACAGCTCAAGCAGGAGCTCCCCGAGATGGCGATCATGACGGACGTGGCCCTCGACCCCTACTCCTGCGATGGCCATGACGGCATCGTCAGCGACCAGGGTGTGGTTCTGAACGATGAAACGATTGAGTTGCTCTGCAAGCAGGCCGTTGCCCAGGCCAGAGCCGGTGCTGATCTGATTGGACCCAGCGACATGATGGACGGTCGGGTCGGGGCGATCCGTGAAGCCCTCGATGACGAAGGGTTCGAGCATGTGGGGATCATTAGCTACACAGCCAAATACTCCTCGGCGTATTACGGGCCCTTCCGCGAAGCTCTTGATTCCGCTCCAAGGGCCGCCGGGAGCAAGCCGATTCCTGGCAACAAGGACACTTACCAGATGGATCCTGCCAATGCTCGGGAGGCCATCACCGAGGCCCAGCTCGATGAACAAGAAGGGGCCGACATCATGATGGTGAAACCCGGTCTCGCCTATCTCGACATCATTCACCGCTTGCGGGAAGAGTCGGAGTTGCCCATTGCGGCTTACAACGTCAGTGGTGAGTACTCCATGGTGAAAGCGGCCGCCGAGCGTGGCTGGATCAATGAGAAAGCCGTGGTGTTGGAGACCCTGCTCAGCTTCAAGCGCGCCGGTGCGGATCTGATCCTCACCTATCACGCTTGTGATGCCGCTGAGTGGTTGAAGCAGGGCTAACAGAAACGAGCTAATCAAGAGTCAGTGCTCGTCGCTTTATGGCTTCAGGTCGTCCGATGCGTTTCTGGAGCCCTCTCCCTTTCGTTTGTGCAGCCGTGGCTTTCATTCTCGCTGGGCATCTGCTCACCAGCGGTGATCGTCAGGATCGTTCAGAGGGATTGGTGCTGTTTGGGAGTGGATTGATCTGCTTCTCGATTGGATGTGTCTGCCGTACGTCATGGGGCATTTCCTTTGCCCAGGCACCTCGCCCTGGGAGGTCGACCTCTAGCCAGAACGACCCCAACCTGCTCTCGCCGGACGTCGAGCACCATTCAGAATGATTTGATTCGATATCCGGTCCATGCCAGTGGTGGAGCGCCTAGGCCACGTCGCCATCCGCGTTGAAGATATGGACAGGGCTGTGGCTTTCTATTCCCAGTTGGGAATGGAGATGGTCTGGAATGCAGACGACTGGTGCTACATGGAAGCCGCTAAGTCCCGTGACGGTCTCGCTCTGCTTGGACCGAACTACAAAGCTGCAGGTCCGCACTTCGCGTTCCACTTCCGTGACCGTGCCGAAGTGGATGCGGTTCACGCTCAATTGAAGGCTTCGGGTGTGGCCGTCGGTGCCGTTCATGATCATCGCGACGGCACTGCCTCCTTTTATCTGCGTGATCCGGAGGGCAACTGGCTGGAAATGCTCTACGAGCCTCCTGGTGGCATTCCCTCCAATCAACCAGGAGCAACCGCAGCCGATTGATGTCTGCACTTCAGGAAACCCTGGAGCTGCTGGAGTGGCCGCGGCTCTGTGACCACCTCGCCAGTTTCGCCAGCACCGTGCAGGGACGTCGTCACTGCAAAATCGATCCCCTTCCCGCCTCGCTCGCAGCCAGCCTCACGCTTCAGGCTCAGACCTTGGAGATGGCGTCCCTGGATGGTGTTCTCGACGGGGGGCTGAGTTTTCAGGGTGTGCGTGATCTCGCTTCAACCTTGTTGCGTTGCAGTAAAGGGGGAGTCGCCTCGGGTGAGGAGCTTTTAGAGGTGGCTGACACCCTGGCTGCTGCCCGCCGTCTGCGCCGCCAGATCGATGAACCGGAGTTGCGTCCTGTCTGCACAACCCTGCTCGAGGATGTGGCGACCTTTCCCGATCTCGAGCAGCGCCTGAAATTCGCCATCGAAGAAGGGGGACGGGTTGCCGATCGCGCCAGCCCTGGTCTCGATGGTCTGCGGCGGCAATGGCAGGAGCTGCGGGCCAGGCGCCGGGACAAGTTGCAGGACGTGATCAGGCGTTGGGCCGCCCATCTCCAAGACACGGTGATTGCCGAGCGCCACGGCCGGCCCGTCCTGGCCGTGAAAGCCGGTGCAGGTGGACAGTGCCCGGGAATGGTGCACGACAGCTCCGCGTCCGGCAGCACGGTGTTCGTGGAACCCAAAGCAGTGATCGATCTGGGGAACAGGCTTGCTGATGTGGATGGCCGGATCCGTGAGGAGGAGCAGCGCGTGCTCGCTGAGCTCAGTGCGGCTGTCGCTGAGCAGGTTGAGGGTCTCGAGCATCTGATGGGGGTGCTGCTCAAACTGGATCTGGCCCTGGCGCGCGGCCGCTATGGGCAGTGGCTCGGTGCAGTCCCTCCCCGTTTGGAGTCAGCCGTTGATGCACCGTTCGAGCTGAAAACGCTCCGCCATCCGCTGCTCGTCTGGCAGGAGCGCAAAGAGCAGGGACCCACCGTGGTGCCCGTCAGTGTGGAGGTGTCGTCCTCGCTGCGTGTGGTGGCGATCACTGGGCCGAACACCGGTGGTAAAACCGTCACCCTGAAGAGCATCGGTTTGGCGGCCTTGATGGCCCGGGCAGGGCTGTGGGTGCCGTGCAGTGGCAGCCCCACCCTTCCCTGGTGTGCCCAGGTGCTCGCTGACATCGGCGATGAGCAATCGCTGCAGCAGAGCTTGTCCACCTTCAGCGGTCATGTGAAACGGATCGGTCGCATCCTGGAGGCGATTCGTTCCGGGCCGGCTCCTGCTCTGGTGCTGCTGGATGAGGTCGGTGCCGGTACTGATCCCAGTGAGGGCACGGCTCTGGCCACAGCACTGTTGCGCACCCTGGCCGATCGTGCACGGCTCACCGTGGCGACCACCCATTTCGGCGAGCTCAAGGCTCTCAAGTACAGCGATTCGCGCTTTGAGAATGCCTCGGTCGCCTTTGACAGCGACACGCTGTCGCCCACCTATCACCTGCTCTGGGGGATCCCAGGTCGCAGCAATGCGCTGGCGATCGCCACCCGTCTGGGGCTGGAAGGCAGTGTGATCGATGAGGCCCGCGCCCTGCTCTCTCCCGCAGGCGATGGTGAGGTGAACACCGTGATTCGTGGCCTGGAGGAACAGCGCATGCGCCAACAGGCAGCGGCGGAAGACGCCGCTGCCCTCCTGGCACGGACCGAACTGCTGCATGAAGAACTCCTGCAACGTTGGGAGAAGCAGAAACAGCATTCCGTTGAACGGCAAGAACAGGGACGACAGCGCCTGGAGACCTCGATTCGTGCTGGGCAGAAAGAAGTGCGTCAGCTGATCCGCCGGCTTCGCGATGACCGTGCTGATGGCGAAACCGCTCGAAAAGCGGGACAGCGACTGCGCAAACTGGAGGATCGTCACCGTCCTGAGCCAGAACGTCGCCGGCATCAAGGCTGGCGACCGCAAGTGGGAGATCGCATCCGCTTGCTGGCCCTGGGCAAAGCCGCCGAGGTCCTGAAGGTGTCCGACGATGGTCTGCAGCTTCAGGTGCGCTGCGGCGTGATGCGCAGCACCGTTGAGCTGTCGGCAGTCGAGAGCCTGGACGGCCGCAAGCCTGACCCCCCAGCTGCTCCGGTGGTGCAGGTGCAGGTGAAGGCTCGGCGGGGGAGCGGCAGTGCCGAGGTGCGGACATCAAGGAACACCGTGGATGTGCGCGGAATGCGCGTTCATGAAGCCGAGTCGGCTGTGGAAGAGTTGCTGCGCGGTGCGAGCGGTCCTGTGTGGGTGATTCACGGCATCGGCACCGGACGGCTCAAGCGTGGCCTCAGGGACTGGTTTCAATCCCTGCCGTATGTGGAACGGGTTGTGGATGCCGAACAGGGAGACGGGGGGGCAGGCTGCAGCGTGGTGTGGGTGCGTTGAGGGCTTCCACCAGTGTCACTTCAGCTCAGGTTGGGCAGAAGTGGCTCGTTGTCGCTCGACCGGGATGATTGGGGCCTGGCAATGGCCTCTCCAAGACGATCGAACAGTCGCCATGCGCTGGGCTCGGCTTCCAGGTGCACGCGGGATCCCGGTCGGGCTTCGAGGTCAGGATCGGCCCGAACCTGAATCAAGTGGCCGCCATCGAGCAGTCGGCAGGTGATCAGTTGTTCGTTGCCTAAAACTTCGCTGTGACTGACATCCGCTGGAAGGTTGCGGTTGGTCGCTGGGGCAATCCGAAGCTGTTCTGGGCGGATTCCGCCGTTCAGATGCTGGCTTTCAAGAGCAGGCAGGGCATCGGCCAAGGCGCCTTCGACTGGTAGGCGACGCTCACCCAGCAGCAGGGTTGCCGCTGAGCCCACTGTCACGGGAAGCACATTCATCGGCGGGCTGCCGATGAACTGAGCAACAAACAGATTTGAGGGCCAGCGGTAGAGCTCCATTGGTGTGCCCAGCTGCTGGAGCCGGCCCTGATTCAGCACCGCGATCCGGTGCCCCATGGTCATGGCTTCCACCTGATCATGGGTGACGTACAGCGTGGTGGTGCCCAGCTGTCGCTGCAGATCAACGATGCGCGTGCGGGTGCTTCCGCGCAACTTGGCATCGAGATTGCTCAGAGGCTCATCCATCAGGAAGACGTCCGGTTGCCGTGCCATGGCCCGTCCCAGCGCCACCCGCTGTTTTTGGCCCCCAGACAGTTCCTTCGGGAGCCGATCCAGCAGCTGATCCAGTTCGAGGGCTTCGGCGACCTCATTCACCCGGATTTCTAGGCGCGCTTCCCGGGGAGAACTCAGCGAGAGAGGCTGAGGAAAGCGTCGGGTGGTGCGATGCAGCTGGTCCTCGATTTGCTGCAGAACAGTGCGCTTGCGGCTTCGCCTCAATCCGAATCCCAGGTTGTCGCGCACGCTGAGGTGGGGATAGAGCGCGTAGCTCTGAAACACCATGGCCACATTGCGCTGGGCCGGTCGCAGGCGACTAACAGGATGATCTCCGATGAAGATTTCTCCGGAACTCGGAGTTTCCAGGCCCGCCATCAGGCGCAGGAGGGTGCTTTTCCCGCAGCCTGATGGGCCGACCAGCACCAGAAATTCCCCGTCTTCAATCGTCAGAGAGAGCTCACGGATCACTTCGACAGGATCGGACCCTCCCCGGGGTGGATAGCTCTTGCTGAGCGCCTCAAAGCGAACGCCTGCCAAGCCCAATCTCCGGCACTGCACGATCCTAGGGTTGGTGGTTGGGCCCATCGAGGGGTTTCGTGCAGTTCATCGATCAGGCACGCATCACCGTGCGGGGAGGGCGCGGGGGCGACGGCATCGTGGCCTTCCGAAGGGAGAAGTACGTCCCTGCCGGGGGACCTTCGGGCGGAGATGGTGGGCACGGTGCCGATGTGGTGCTGGAAGCCGATGCCAACCTCCAAACTCTTCTGGATTTCAAATACAAGCGTCTGTTCGCGGCCATCGACGGACGTCGGGGTGGCCCCAATCGCTGCACCGGTGCCTCCGGGCAACCTCTGGTGATCCGAGTGCCGTGTGGCACCGAGGTGCGCCATCTCACGACGGGGATCCTGTTGGGTGATCTCACGAACCCGGGTGAAAGGCTCACGGTGGCCTTCGGCGGGCGAGGCGGTCTCGGGAATGCGCACTACCTCAGCAATCGCAACCGAGCTCCTGAGAAGTGCACCGAAGGCAGGGAGGGCGAGGAGTGGCCTCTGCAACTCGAGCTCAAGCTGCTCGCTGAGGTGGGCATCATCGGGCTCCCCAACGCGGGAAAAAGCACCCTGATCAGTGTTCTCTCCGCAGCCCGTCCCAAAATTGCTGACTATCCCTTCACCACCCTGGTGCCGAATCTCGGCGTGGTGCGCAGGCCCTCGGGGGACGGCACCGTGTTTGCAGACATTCCAGGGTTGATTGCGGGCGCGGCCCAAGGCGCTGGCCTGGGCCATGACTTTCTACGCCACATCGAGCGCACCCGCTTGCTGATTCATCTGGTGGATGGCGGGGCCGACGATCCTCTCGGCGATCTGCGTGTGGTGGAAAAGGAGCTCGAGGCCTATGGCCATGGGCTGGTGAGCCGTCCACGCCTGCTGGCGGTGAACAAACTCGAACTTCTCGATGAGCAGGGGAGAGAGGAACTGCTGGAGAGTCTGGAGGCCTCGAGTGGGCGTCGTCCTCTGCTGATTTCCGCTGTGATGGGAAAGGGGCTGGATGCCTTGCTGGATCAGGTCTGGCAGCAGCTCGGCGTGTGACAGCCTCCGGTTTGCCCCGGTGTGCGGGGGCACATCCGCCCTTGTCCGATGCCGGTGTCCCGGCGATAAAGGACATGAGGATGAACCCAATCTCATGACTTTTTTCAGTTGCTTTGACGATCAGGGACAACTGATCGCCCGTTGTCAGACCCGTGAAGAGATCGAAGCCCTTCGTCGCCGCGGGCGTCCGATCGCCGAGATTCGCGAGATGAAGCCGGAGGAGTCGGTGGTCTGCAGCCTCACCGGTAGCCCTGCGGACTTCAATGAAGACCAGTGAGTCTTCAGAAGCCCCATGGGCAGGGGGATTTAAAAGCAAAAAGCGGGGCAATCGCCCCGCTTTTCAATGGCACTGAATGGTGAACGGTGAGGCGTCAGTCGTCGTAGACCCGACATTCGTCAGCTTCGGGATTGGCTTCGCAGTAGAGCTCCAGAGGCGTTGGATCGTGGGAATCTTCGGGGTGCTCTTTTTTGTATTCCTGCAAAGACTCCAGCTCTTCACTGATGTGACGAACCTTGGCATCGTTCCCTTCAGCCTTGGCCGACTCGAGTTCGGACTGGTCCTTTTTGATGTGCTCGTCGATGGATTTCATGGAATCGTTGGCGCGTCCAGGCCAATGGCGACGTCCACACCATACGGCTGATGGGCGGACGTGCCAGCGATGAGGGCGGAGACGAGGTTTCCGTAACAACACGCTTGCCACGCACTTGTGTTAACAGCTACCAGAAGATCAGCGTGTGCATCGATCCCATGGTGAGGATCCAGCAGCGACAAGGTCGCCATTTCATGGACGAAGAGGGAAGGGTCTTTTGGATCAACGGCCCAGAAGGCTTCTGCTACCTGTCAGAACAGCGGCAATGGCGATCGGGTCTGACATTCCATCAAGTTCTGGAGTGGAAGCAGTGCGCTCCTTCGGGGCTTGTCAGTCAACGCTTCAGTTCCATCAAGGCAGCCTGCGAGGCGTTTGAACACAACGCGGTGCAGTGGTCACTCGATCTTTACCTGCGGCAGATGGGCGACCAGATGGCCTTGCATCGTTCGGTGAGCGATTACAAGCCCACAGCCATGAAGCTGGCTGAAGCTTCTGGTGGTGGATCCCAGCCAGCTCCATGGGCAGGACAGCCACAGCAGCCTTTGAGTTGCCCTTTGGCCTCAGAGCCTTTGCATCCCCGTCGACGGCGTCGCTCACTCAAGGAGCCAGTTCACTGAGTTCCAACCAGCGCTCTTCGCTCTCTTGAAGTTGCTCGAGCAGTGCGGCCAGATCGTGACTGAGATGGGTGAGGTCACCTTGCCCTGATCCAATCGCCTCCTCAAGATCGGCCTTGCGCTTTTCCAGGTCTGGCAGTGTCCGCTCCAGCGTCTCTAGCTCTCTGGACTCTTTGAAACTGCGGCGGCGTGGGCCTGAATCGGCTGATTTCGCTGGCTTCTTCTTGGGGTTGGCGGACTCTTTCGGAACAGATGATGGCGCGGAGCTGCTCTTCTCCAGGGCGCGTTTGTGCTCAAGGAAGGCGCTGTAGTTGCCCTCGAACCGCTTCAGGCGACCGTCTTCGAAACAGAACAACCGATCAATCGTGCGGTCGAGGAAATAACGATCGTGCGACACCACAACGACACAACCACGGAAATCCTCGAGTAGATCCTCAAGAACACTCAGGGTCTGGACGTCGAGATCGTTGGTGGGTTCGTCCAGTAACAGCACATTGGGCGCCTGGATCAACATCCTGCACAGGCTCAGACGCCTGCGTTCGCCACCCGAGAGTTTGTTGAGAGGGCTGTGCTGTTGGGCTGGGGGAAACAGGAATCGTTCCAGAAGCTGGGATGCACTCAACTGTTCGCCACCGAGGTCGATCCTGGAGGCCGCCTCTTCCACAAATTCGATCACCTTGCGCTCGAGACCGCGTCCCTCGCTGAGAGCATCGGTGTGCTGGTCGAGGTAGCCGAGGTGAACCGTGTCACCAAGCCGCAGGGAGCCGGTGGTGGCCTGGCGGCGGCCAGCGATGAGATCGAGAAGGGTGGATTTCCCGCTGCCGTTGGGGCCGATGATCCCGACTCGATCCTCGGGACTGAAGCTGTAGGTGAAATCCCGCAGCAGCGAGGGCCCTCCCGGCTGGCCATTTGCTGTCACGGACAGCTCTTCGGCCTCGATCACAACTTTGCCGATGCGCCGGCCGACGCTGCTCATCGCGAGCTCCTGCTTGGCTTGCTTCACCGGTGCGGCCTTGAGGGCTTCAATCCTTTCGATCCTGGCTCTCTGTTTGGTGCTTCTTGCTTTCGGCCCTTGGCGCAGCCAGGCCAGTTCGCGACGCATCACGCTCTTGAAGCGCGCGGCCTCTGCGGCATTGGCCACCTCTTGGTCGGCCTTGCGTTGCAGATAGGCGCTGTAATTTCCGTCGATGCTGCTGGCAACCCCCCGTTCAACTTCCACGATCCGGCGCGTCACCTGATCCAGCACGTACCGATCGTGGGTCACCAGAACCACGGCGCCTGGATAGCGATCGAGCCAGCTCTGCAGCCACTCCACTGCCGCGGCATCGAGATGGTTCGTGGGTTCGTCCAGCAAGAGAACATCCGGGCAGGCCACCAGGGCGGAGGCCAAACCCACCCGTTTGCGGTATCCGCCCGAGAGATCCTCCACGGGTCGGTGCAGGTCGGTGATTCCTAGCCGTTGCAGCACCTCCTGGCACTGCTGCTCCAATGCCCAGGCTTCCTCTTCATCCATGCGTTCGCTGAGCGCTCCCAGCTCACCCATCAGGGCCATGTCATCCGGGCTTTGTGCAACGGCTTCTGAAACCTCGCTGAAGCGCAGCAGTAGATCCCGTTTCGCTCCGCATCCAGCAAGAACCTGCTCCAGCACCGTCAGTCCCGGATTCACTCGGCTGTCCTGCCCCACCAGTTCCACTCGCAGTCGGCCTGAGCAGCGACGCTCTCCACTGCCGAGGGGTTCAAGCCCTGCGAGCACCCTCAATAGGGTTGATTTTCCGGCTCCGTTGGGGCCGATCAGGCCGAGGCGGTCTCCCTCCCGCACATGCAGGGTGAGGCCTTCAAACAGTGTGCGGATCCCGAAGTCCTTGGACGCATCAACAAGGCTGATCAGACTCACGGGGTGACGACGTTGCGCTGCGCTTCCAGGTAAGCAAACACGCTCTTGTCGCCGATATCAGCGGCTGGGTCCATTCCGAATTTACGGATCGCCATCATCACAAGGAGAAGAGCAGCAGTCGTGAGCAAGGCAAGGCAGACGTCTGCTGGGAGCAGATTGATCAATCTCCCAAGGAGGGCGATGGGGAGCAGCAGGGTGAGGCCGATGGCCTCGGGTCTGCGGAAACAGAAGAACTCTTTGAAACCGATGCCCGCCATTGCCGCGAACAGGGGACCGATCGCCAGAATCCACAAGGGTTGGCGTTGCAGGGTGGTTAGCGCAGCGGCCGGGCCGTTCAGAGCCAGCAAGACGCACCATCCCAGACATCCCAGTAACCAGAACAGCTTCAAGGCCTGGTGCAACGGACGCAGGTAGATGTGAATCCAGCGCAGGGCCAATCCGAGGGCCGAGGCGAGTGGCAACACCCAGAGCCAGGCCAGTTCACTGCCGAGCTGCCACCACTGCAGCAGACCGGCACTGAGTGCGAGCCCGCTCACGAGCAGCGCGATCCGATACCGATGCACCTCTCGCCGATCCTGTTCGGTGATTGCAAAAGAGCCATAGACGCCTTCGAACTGGCAATTGGCTTCGGTCATGGCAATGCCGGGGAACGTTCTATCAGTGTGCAGAGATCCGGTCCCGCTGGAATGATGCCGCCGGGATTCAACGGGAACAGGGCGCCGAAATAGTCGGCACGCCAGGCCTCGCCATCGCAGGTTTCGGCAACCCCTGGCAGGGTGTAGAAGGATTGGCGCCAGCGCCACAGCGCCGGGAACATCCACAACGGCTGGGCGTTGCATCCAAAGAGCGGGGCGTAGACCAGCTCCCAGCGGATCAACGTGGGGAACAGGCACACATCCGCGATGGTGGGTTGGGCGCCGCAGAGCCAGGGGCCCTGGTGCTGCAGTGCGGCCTCCACCTCGTCGAGAGCTGAGAACAAGGCTGCGCTGGCCTCGTTGTAAGCCTTCTGCGTGCGTGCGAAGCCGCAGCGGTAAACGCCGTCGTTGACAGCAGGTTGCAAGAGTTGGAGCCAGCGTTGAATGCTTGCCTCTAAAGCGGTGGGAGCCAAGTCCATGGCCCCTTCCCCCCCTGGCCATTGATTGAGCGTTTGGGTGAGTGCAGCGCTGTCATTCCCCAGGAGTTGGGGTGTGGGATCAGCTCCACTCCCTGGATCGATCAGAGCTGGGACGGTGGCTCTGTGATGGGGCGGAGTGCCGCAGTGCCGATACAGCGCGAGCAGGGACTCACAGCCCAACCAGGGTGGAACAAGGGACCAACGTCCAGCGCGGTGGTCAGCTGTGGCCATGAGCAGGGTGACGGTACCTTCCAGCCGACGCAGTCGATGCATCAGCCAGGTGCGATGGGCCCAAGGGCAGCTTCTGCCGATCACCAACCGTGGACGCTGTGCGTCGGTACGGAGTTTCAGCCCCGACCTGTCCGGAATCAGCACATCCATTCGGTCGCTCGCAGGGCGCTGGTAACGCCCTTCGTTGTCAGCCGGTCCAAGCCCCTGCATCAGCTGACGCCACTGCCACCGCCAGCCCTCTCTGGCGGTGGCAACAACCAGAGGAGGCAAAGCCATGGTCGATCAGTGACAAGTGGTGTCAGTCTGGGTGCGTTGCCAGGTGCTGGATGGTGAGGCCTCGGGTTTTAGTGGTGGCCGGCACCCACGGCAATGAGATCAATGGGCCCTGGTTGCTCGACCAGTGGCAACAACATCCGAATTTGGTTGATTCTCAGGGTCTCGACGTGCAGCTGGCAATCGGCAATCCTGCAGCTTGCCTGCAGGGCCGGCGCTACCTCGACCGCGATCTCAACCGTTCCTTTCGCCCTGACCTTCTCGAGAAGGCCTCCTCGATGCCTGCTGAGGCGGATCGGGAAATGTTGCAGGCACTGGCATTGCTCGAGCAATTCGGTCCGAAGGGGCAAACGCCCTGCGATCTGGTGGTGGACCTGCACAGCACCACCTCAGCGATGGGCAATTGCCTGGTTGTGTATGGACGCCGACCTGTTGATTTGGCTCTGGCGGCGTTGGTTCAGCACCGACTGGGCCTCCCCATTTATTTGCACGAAGCGGACTCGGCGCAGCAGGGGTTTCTCGCGGAGCGCTGGCCTTGTGGTGTGGTGATTGAGGTGGGACCCGTCCCCCAAAACGTACGTCGCTCGGACATCGTGCTGCAGACCCGCTTGGCTCTCGAAGCTCTGATGGCGGGGATCGCTGCGGTTCGTGATGGGACTGCTCGCTATCCCGACCAGGTTGTGATTCACCGCCACCTGGGCAGCTTGGATCTGCCGAGACGCAGCTCGGGTGAGCCCGATGCTCTGGTTCATCCCAATCTTCAGGGGCGCGATTGGCAGCCCTTGAAGGGAGGGGATCCCCTGTTCATCAATGCTGAATCAAAACCTCTCGGTTTTGAAGGAGAGGATGGGGTGGTTCCTCTCTTTATCAACGAAGCGGCTTACGCGGAGAAAGCCATCGCTCTGAGCTTCAGCAAACAAGAGACCTGGCCTCTTCCCAGGGACTGGAAAGAGGCGTTGTCCCAACTCCTGTGCTGATCTCAGCGGGGCGATCCGTTGTAGATGATGTTGGTGACGCTGCGGCCGTCGGGAGCCACCTGAATCTCGGTTTCCGTGGTGGGGTTGCTTCCGTTTTCAGGCCAGCCTGGTTTGCCGCCCAGAAACTTGAAGGTGTAGCCGCTGGCATCGTCCGTCACCAAGCATTCTCCACCCCCACCACTGGTATTGAACATGCAGGGCTGGGGGCGATAAACGCTGAGACCACCGTTTTCTGTGACGGCGGTGTTACGGGCCAGATTCAAGGCTCGGATCTGGGATGCGGGAACAGGAGCCTGAGCAAGCGCGGGTGCGCCGGCAAGGGTGCTTGTGCCCACAATCAGAGCCAAAGCGGACAGATTGGAAAAATTCATGGTCTTTTGACAGACCTCCCTATGGCACTCACTCAGCAACGGAGTGTCAACAACATCGCCCGGAATATTGATTCGTCAGCGCAAGGGTCCGTTGTAAGGGACTTCCAGGATCCGGTCTCCATCCCTGGAGACCAGAACACTGGTTTCAAGCGATGGACTGGGTGGGTTCTGCTGCTCCCATCCGGGAGCCCCCCCCTTGAACCGGAACAGAAATCCTTCGTTGGTTTTGGACGCCAGGCATGATTGCGCCCCCGTTTCGTACATGCAGCCCGCGGCCCGATAGGACCCCAGGCCACCATTCAGGGATTCCGCACGCATGCGAGCCAGGTTGGCTGCTTTGGTCTGGGCGAATGGCAGGGATTGGTCGGCTCGGACCATCACCATCAGGCTGGTGCTGAGACCGAGTGCCATCCCGATCGATAAAGCAAGGCGACGCATCAGGGCCGTGAACTGCTGGTTGACAGCCTGAATGTTCTGGCTTGTAGATGCATGACCAACTCCTGTATCAGGAATGTCTGGGTGTGACTGGGAGCTCTTTCTAGCCACAGGCCCACGTGCCCTGCTCGAGCGTGCAGGGCAGATCAGTGCGGTCCCCGTTGGCCCAGTAGATGCGAACCCTGTCATCCGCTGTTCCGCTGCGGAAGGTGATGGATTTGATGGGACCTGGTGGCACGCGATTGCCTTGATCTGGCACTGGCGTTGCGGTGTCCAGGCGTTGTTCAAGTTGTTTGAGGCGTTCGTCCAGTCGTTGGATCGCTTGCGTCTGGGAACCGGAATCGTTCCTGTCCCGTTCTGATGAGGTTTGGCAGGAGCTGAGAAGCCCCAAAGTGAGGAGTGCTACGGCTCCGCGGGACACGTTTCTGAACGTTGATCGCAACCTCAGGGGCATGGCCTCTGATCTCAGCTGATCCAGTTTGGCGGGTCAGTGGCTTTCAACCAGTCTTTCGCTCCAGTACACAACGGCGCCCTGCGCTTCCAATTCATTGCGCCGATGGCGTGCGTGCTTGGTTGGCACGGTCTCCTCGAGACGTTGGCCAGCGATCAGCCAGCGGATCAAGACCACACGCGTCTCCTTAAGACTCACGCTAAGAACCTTAAGCGATTCTTTAGCGGTCGTCGACTCCCCGGGAGGCGAGACGGGCCGTAGCTCAACGCTTCTTCACAACGACTTCATAAAGCTGCGGAAAACTTTCGCAATGTTGCTTTACACTCTTGTTTGGCAGGGCATTCCTGCCCTTCCGTAACCGCTCTTCGGAGCCTTCTTTTCCGTACTCATGACCACCACCATTCAGCAGCGCTCCGGCGCCAATGGCTGGCAGTCCTTCTGCGAGTGGGTCACCTCCACCAACAACCGCCTGTATGTGGGCTGGTTCGGTGTGCTGATGATCCCCACCCTGCTGGCTGCCACCACCTGCTTCATCGTTGCTTTCATCGCAGCGCCCCCCGTCGACATCGACGGCATCCGTGAGCCCGTCGCCGGCTCCCTGATCTACGGAAACAACATCATCTCTGGTGCTGTTGTTCCTTCCTCGAACGCCATCGGCCTTCACTTCTATCCCATCTGGGAAGCTGCCTCCCTCGACGAGTGGCTGTACAACGGCGGTCCTTACCAGCTGGTTGTCTTCCACTTCCTGATCGGCATCTTCTGCTACATGGGCCGCGAGTGGGAACTGTCCTACCGCCTCGGCATGCGCCCCTGGATCTGCGTTGCTTACAGCGCACCTGTGGCTGCTGCCTCCGCCGTGTTCCTGGTGTACCCCTTCGGTCAGGGCTCCTTCTCTGACGGCATGCCCCTGGGCATCTCCGGCACCTTCAACTTCATGTTGGTGTTCCAGGCAGAGCACAACATCCTGATGCACCCCTTCCACATGATGGGCGTCGCAGGTGTGTTCGGTGGCTCCCTGTTCTCCGCCATGCACGGCTCCCTGGTGACCTCCTCCCTGGTGCGTGAAACCACCGAGAGCGAGTCCCAGAACTACGGCTACAAGTTCGGCCAAGAGGAAGAGACCTACAACATCGTGGCTGCCCACGGTTACTTCGGTCGCCTGATCTTCCAATACGCCTCCTTCAACAACAGCCGCAGCCTTCACTTCTTCCTGGCTGCCTGGCCTGTGGTCGGCATCTGGTTCACTGCCCTGGGCGTCAGCACCATGGCTTTCAACCTGAACGGTTTCAACTTCAACCAGTCCATCCTTGATGGTCAGGGCCGCGTCCTGAACACCTGGGCTGATGTGCTGAACCGCGCCAACCTCGGCATGGAAGTGATGCACGAGCGCAACGCTCACAACTTCCCCCTCGACCTGGCAGCTGCTGAGTCCACTCCTGTGGCTCTGCAAGCACCCGCCATCGGCTGAGGCTGAAGTCTCCAAAAGATTCAGCGTCAGTTGAATCGGAAAGCCCCCTCTCACGAGGGGGCTTTTTGTTGGGTTTCGGGTCGACCAAGCGGCAGTGCGTCACCCCCAAGGTTGTCCTTCGCTGGATCCACGTCTGATTCAGTCGGCTCAATTGCTTGTTCCGGCTCAGGTGCTGGCATTAACAGTTGTTCGGCTGCGGGTGTCGCTGGATTCGGAGCTACTTCAGGTCCGACAACATCCACCGCAGTGCGCTGCACGACCAATCGGAAATTGATGTCTTGCCGGCGGTTGATTGCTTCCTGCACAGCTGAGACCTGCTTGAAACTGGGTAGGGCTGGATCCGAGACCCGCACGATGACGCGAATGATCGGCGGATCTTGATTCCAGGCGATATCCACGCGCTCCACATCCACAGACTCCCGATCGCCGAAGGTCAGCGTCTCCCGCGTCAGAAAGCTTTCGATGGTCTCTTGAAGCAAGTCCCGGGTGCTGTCCTTCCGGGCTCTGTCCAACAGATTGAAAAAACTACTGCCGAGTGGCAAGAGGAGCAGGCCGGTGAGGGTGAAGCTTGCAGCGCTGAGATGACTGCGTCGGAACACCTGCCTGAATTCGGGATCCTTCCAGGCCATCAACACAAGGCCACCGGTGAGGATGCCCAGCAGGTTGGTGGCGAACAGCAGCCCAGCACCTGCTGCATCGTTCCACTGTTGCTGTGAGAGGAGCAGACCCATCACACACACTGGGGGAACCAGAGCCACAGCGATGGCCGTTCCTGCGAGGGAGCTCACCGCATCGCTGCGCAGCTTGGCGTAGGTGGCGAGGCCACCAGCCACCAGTGCGATCCCGAGATCCAGCAGATTCGGCGTTGTTCGGGTCAGCACTTCAGTGCCGAATCGCGGTAAATCCGCCAGGGATCCCAGCACCAGAGACAAGAGTGTGGTGCTGACCACCCCCACCATCAAGGTGCGCAGTGATCGCCCCAGCAGTTGAATCTCTCCAAGCAGGATTGCAAATGCGGCCGCCCGCAGCGGCATGATCCACGGGGCCACCACCATGGCGCCGATCACCACGGCGGCGCTGTTCGCAAGCAGCCCGAGCGTGGCGATCAGGCTCGCCCCCACGCTCAACACGATGAAGACCTCGTCGAGGGCGGCATCACGCATATGACTGCGGTGCAGCCGTTGGAGCATGCGGCTGGAGTCGCTTTCCGAGTCCATGAACCGTTCGAATCAATCTCAGCAGCCTGATGGATTCAGGATGCTGAACGACGATCCAGGCGCGGAAAGCAACAGACTTTTCAAGCCGATGACCTGACTTGAACAGGCGACCCACGCTTTACGAAAGCGTTGCTCTACCAGCTGAGCTACATCGGCGACCTATGGAAATTAACATTTGGGACCAAGCCCGTCGTCCGTGACATCAGATCAGCAGGGAAACAGGGATTTGGATCCGGCCATGCGTCAGAGACTCCTTCAGGAGTCACGCACTCCCTGGCGGGGGCTCAGACGTCTCCTCTGGGTCGCTTTGTTCGGCTCCGGTGGTCTCGGCCTCTTCGTGATGGCTTTCCGCCTCAGTGCTGGCAATCCCGTCGTTCCCAGTGACCTCTTGATCCAGATCGGAGCGGTCGTTCTGTTCGGAAGCTTGCTCTGGTTCGATCGGCCCAGAACCGAGTCGTGAGCTTTCACTGGGGGACGACCACGTCAGCGTCGGCAGAGTCAGCAGCCCGAAGCCAAAACTGGTTCGATCGCTGCGAATCTGTTCGTCGCTGAGGGGCTCAACGGCAAGAACGGTTTCGTCAGAACGGGTGAGCAGCCAAAGGCTGGAACAGAGTTGTTGCCACTGCCACAGAAGCAGAGAGAGAACCAGGCCCGAGAGCAGCAATCCTGTGAGCCTGCTCCCTTCTCTCACAGGCGAGAGATCAATCACCAAGAGGGCTGAACGGTCGACCCACCAGAGGACCATCAGTAGAAGCACCACGCCGAACACCGTGGCAATTTGCAGCGCGGGTGACTGTTGAAGTGCACTGATCCGTCGCTGGTCCACCTGACGGGTTGAGAGAGGCTGACGCAGCAGCAGCAGTGATCCCCAGTCCACGGGTCGTTGCACCAGCCAGTAACCCGGCGCCACCACAGACAGACTCCAGACCAAAAGGCGTTCCAGGGCTGGAGAGGGCCCGAAGCTGCTGCCAGCAAGAACGAGCCTGAGCAGCTCGAGCTCCAGCGGAATCACGGCCAAGGCCATGAGCTGAAGCCAGAGGAGCGGCTCTCGGCGGGTGATCATCAGGTGGTGAGCTTGCGGCGCTGAGTGACCATCTTGAAGGCTTCAATGCGGTCACCGTCTTGCCAGTTGGCAAAGCGATCCGTGCCCACGCCGCATTCGAAACCAGTCGCCACTTCCTTGACGTCGTCCTTGTTGCGGCGCAGAGAGTCGAGGTCGCCGGCGTAGACGATCTCCTTTCCGCGATGCACACGAACTCTGCAGTTCCGCTGCAGTTTCCCGCTGGTGACGTAGCAGCCGGCTACGGCGCTCTTGCCGATCGTGAACACGGCCCGCACCTCGGCCTCGCCCAGGGCTTCTTCCACGAGCTCCGGTTCCAGCAGGCCTTCCATGGCCAACTGGATGTCTTCCAGGAGCTTGTAGATCACGTCGTAATCACGCACGTCCACACCGTTGGCATCGGCGGCCTTGCGAGCTCCTGAGGCCATGGAGGTGTTGAAGCCCACGATCACGGCTCCGGATGCTGCAGCCAGGTCGACATCCGTTTCTGTGATCTCGCCAGGCGCCGAGAGCAGGACCCTCACCTGAACTTCATCCTTCGGCAACTGTTCGAGCGAGCCAAGAATGGCTTCAACCGAGCCCTGTACATCGGCCTTGAGGATCAGATTGAGCTCCTTGAGGTCGCCGTCATTCGCCTGACCAGACATGGCGGTGAGGGAGACACGGCGCGAAGCCATCTGCTGGGCCAGGCGGGTGGCCCTGGCATCGGAGGCGCGGTCGCCGACCACGGCACGGGCTGACTTCTCATCCGGGTACACCTCAAACTCATCACCGGCCGTCGGCACTTCGCTGAATCCAAGCGCTTCCACCGCACAGGAAGGACCTGCCTCCTTGAGGCGAACGCTGGCGTCATCGACCATGGCGCGGACTTTGCCGAGCACAGGACCGGCCGCCACCACATCGCCCGTTCGCAACGTTCCGTTTTGCACGAGAAGGGTGGCCACTGGACCCTTGGCCTTGTCGAGGTGCGCTTCGATCACCGTGCCACGGGCCAGGCGATCGGGATTGGCCTGCAGATCCTCGACTTCGGTGACCAGCAGGAGCATCTCCAGCAGTTTGTCGATGTTCTCCGACTTGATGGCACTGACAGGCACCATCACCACATCACCGCCCCACTCCTCGGCCAGGAGATTCTGTTCAGACAGCTCTTGCTTCACCCGATCAGGTGAAGCCCCTTCCTTGTCGATCTTGTTGATGGCCACAACGATGGGCACTTCGGCAGCGCGCGCGTGGCTGATGGCTTCGAGCGTCTGAGGCCGCACTCCGTCATCAGCTGCCACCACGAGGACCGCCACGTCTGTGACCTTCGTTCCACGGGCGCGCATGGCTGTGAACGCTTCGTGGCCAGGAGTGTCAAGGAAGGTGAGCCTGCGAGGTTCGCCGCTGTGTTCGATCTCGACTTGATAAGCACCGATGTGCTGGGTGATGCCACCGGCTTCGCCCGCCGCAACACGCGCCTTGCGGATCGCGTCGAGGAGGCTTGTCTTGCCGTGATCCACGTGGCCCATGACGGTGACGACCGGGGGACGGCGGATGAGATGGTCGAGGTCTTTTTCCTCGATCATTTCCACGGTCTTCTTCGCAGCCTCCTCAACGTCGTCCTGAAGGACGGGAACACCGAATTCTTCCGCCACGGTCTCGATCGTGGGCATGTCGAGAGACTGGGTGACCGTGGCGATGATTCCCTTGAAGAAGAGGGATTTGATGATTTCCGAGCTTTCGACACTCAACATGTCGGCCAGCTCCTGAACCGTGAGGTTGTCCTCCGGAACAACGATCATCTCGGGCCTTACCTGCTTCGCTTCCCGAGCAGCCCGCAGCTCCATGGCCCGCCTCCGCTGGCGCTGTCGCGTGGTTTCCTTGCGGCGCTTGCGCATGGCCGCCACCGGTTTCGGTGCAGACTTGTGCTGGGATTTCGGCTTGGAGGGGCGCGCCAGGCTGGCCGACAGCACCATGTTTTCCTGCTCGCCAGCGAATCCACCGGTCTGTGCAGCCAGGGAATCGTCGTTCTCGCCGATGATGTGAACTTTTTGGCGTTGCTTCTGCGGTGAACGGTTGCGCAGAGCGTCCAGCTTGGCGCTGTCATCCCAGTCAGGCCGACCAGGGCGGCGCTGCCCTCCAGGACCAGCGCCGGGCCTGAAGCCGCCGGGGCGCCTTGGGGCTGTCGCTGGCGATGGCGGAGTCGCCGCGGGGCGGGTGACCGGAGGGGTTGCTTTCGGACCGTCTCCTCTTGGAGTGACAGGCGTGCCGTCAGGCCGTCTCGGCGGGGGAGCACCTGGACGTCCGGAAGGTTTCTGGAGCTGCATGAGCTCACCGGGTGCGACCGGTTTGCGCATGCCGGGTGGCATGGCTGGACGGTTGCCGCCGGATGCGGGGCGTGCTCCACCAGGAGGACGGCCACCATCACCTTTGCTTCCGCTGCTGTCTCGACGGATCGGCTTGCCGACAAGCTCAAGGGTGTTCCCACCGGGGCGAGACGGACGGCCCGCTCCAGTTCCAGGCCGCGTGGGCGCTCCGGGGCGCTGGGCACCGGCTGGACGTTGGGGCATATTTCTTTGGCTCCCTGGCGCACTGGGGCGAGGGCTGACAGCCGGTCTTGGAGAACCTGGTCCTGCGTTTTGTCGGGCTGGAGGTCCTTCCGGTCGCTTGGGTTGTGGGCGGCCCACTAATTCGGGCTTGGCAGCCGGCCGTTGCGGTGGGGGGGCATTCCTGTTGACAGGAGTTTTGGGCTGGGGACGGCTCGAGGGTGCATTCGCCGGCCGCGGTGCATCGTTGGGGGAACTTCTCCGGACGGGAGCGGCACCGCGTGGCTTCGGTGCAGGCGCGGAGGGTTGCTGGGGAACCGGGCGTGCAGGAGGCGATGGAGGTCGGCTGACGGTGCGTTCCGGCGCTGGTGCTGGTGCCGGTTTTGGTCTCGGGACCGGTTGCTGTGCCGCTGGTTGCTGGCGTACCACCGGTTTTTGAGGTGCGCTGGTCTGTGGAGCTGCAGCTTTCGGGGTCGCCGGTCGTGAGGGGGCGGAAGGCCTGGCAGGCGGCTGCTGAGGAGATTTCGCTTGCGTCGGCGCAGCCGGCGCGGCAGGGAGTGGTTTGGCTGCGGGTTTTGGCTGTACTGGACGTGCTGGAGCGTTGTTGCTCGAATCTGCAGCTTTTTGAACCGAGAGGATGGCCTTGCTTGGCGCGGGTTTCGCGGGAGAGGCTGCAATGCGCTGTGCGCTCCCTGCCTTTAAGAGGCTGCGGATTTTGCCAGCCTCTGTCTCGCTGATCGAGCTGCTGTGGCTCTTGGCCGCAATGGACAGCTTCTCAGCGGCATCCAGCACGTCTTTGTTGTCCAGACCAAGGTCCTTGGACAGCTCATAGATTCTGACTTTGCCGCTGCTGGTCATTCAGGTCTCCGGTCGGTCCGGGCACGGTGTGCCTCGGGGCACCACTCAAGGTGGGGCCAGTGTTCATCTTGCCTCAGCGACTGTCTCCTTATCAGGGAATAGTCGCTGCTTCAACGTCGCCATCACGCTGTCAGGCACCTGGCATCGCAGGGCTTTCTGCAGTCGTTTCCGACGTTGTGCTTCTTCTAAACAGCTCTCCTGAGGACAGAGATAGGCCGAACGCCCCATTCCGTCATCGAGGAGAACCCCATCCCGATAGTCACGCACAATCCGCCAGAGAAGGCTGCGGTCCAGCAGCTGACGGCAGGCGACACAGCGTCGCAGGATGGGGCGCTGAGGGTTCACCGGGCTCCTTCCTCTGTGGAATCACTGGACTCGGCAGTCGGCTCGCCGGTTTCGGCTGCTTCACCGTCAGGCATCGCAACGTCGTCAACCGTTTCGTCGCCGTACTCCTCCTCATCTTCAGGGAGGGGATAGAGCTCGCGCAGTCGAGCATCTTCCTCGGCTCTGGCGGCCTGTTCTGCGGCCAGACGCTCTTCTGCTTCCCGCTGGAGGGCCTCTTCCTGTTCCCGTTGGGCAATCAGTTCGGACACAACCGCGTCCTCTGAGGCTTGGTCGTATTCGCTGGAATTTTTAATGTCGATCTTCCAGCCCGTTAAACGGGCTGCGAGGCGAACGTTCTGCCCCTCGCGTCCGATGGCGAGGCTCAATTGATCCGGTGGAACCAGCACATGGGCATGCTGCCCGAGAGGATCGACAAGCCGCACCACATCCACCCTGGCAGGGCTGAGGGAATTGGCGATGTACTGACCAGGATCGGAGGACCAGCGGATCACATCGATCTTCTCGCCACGCAGCTCATTCACAACCTGCTGAATCCTCGAGCCGCGTGCACCGATGCAGGCACCAACGGGGTCCACTTCCCGTTCGATGCTGTCAACGGCAACCTTGGTGCGAGGGCCGACCGAACGGGACGGTGGATTGGCTTCTCGGGCGACGGCAACGATGCGCACCGAGCCTTCCTGGATTTCGGGAACTTCGTTCTCGAATAGGTAAACCACGAGCCCTGCGTTGGCTCGGCTTACGAACAGTTGGGGGCCGCGCCTGGGGACTTCGCTGACCTCCTTCAGAAAGACTTTGAAGGTGGCGTTGGCACGGTAATTGTCATTAGGAAGCTGATCCCGTCGTGGAAGCTCAGCCTCCACCTCCGGACGCCCCAGGCCAGAGCTCACGGCCATGATCACGGATTGGCGTTCAAAGCGAATCACGCGGGCTGTGAGGACAGGATCCTCAAGATCGGCGAATTCTTCTTGAATCATCCGACGCTGCTGGTCCCGCAACTTCTGGGCGAGCACCTGCTTTGTGGTGGCAGCTGCCATCCGCCCGAAATCTTCCTTCTCCGGGGTGACATCAAGCACCACGGTGTCTCCAGACTGGGCATCATCGGCGACCTGCATCACCTCTGCCAGGGCGATTTGATGATCTTCACTTTCCACCTCATCAACAATGATCTTGCTGGCGAGAACGCGGTAGCCCTCTTCGTCGAGGTCGAGGGCAACGTCGAAATTGCTGAAATATTCCTCATCGAACGGGTCTTCACCCACTCCTAGATACAGCGTGCGCCGATAACGCTCGTACCCCTTTAGGAGTGCCTCCCGCAAAGCCGCTTCCACCACCTGCGGGGGAAGTTTCTTCTCTTCACTGATGTCTTCGATCAGGTTGGTGAGGCCGGGAAGAAGAACGAGAGCCATCGGGTGCGGAGCGTGAGTAAGGGAAAAAGGAAATGAGTGGGGGAGGTGATTCAGCCGGTCGGACTGATGAGCTGAACGGAAATCACAGAGGGTCTGGGAATGCGTTTGATGCGTCCGCGCACATTCACCTGCACGTGGTCGTCGTTGCGTTCGAGCAGGGAGCCCTGTTGCCGTTGTTCCCTGCCTTCGTCATCGCGATAGAGGACTTCAACCGGGTAGCTGCGGAACGTCTGAAAGTCCCGATCGCTCTGGAGCTGTTCCCCGATTCCAGGACTGCTGATCTCCAGAACATACGCCTCGGTGAGCAGCGCCTGCGACTCGAGAGCTTCACCCATGGGTCCACTGAAGCCTGCACAGTCGTCGAGAGACACATCAGAACCATCACTGCGACGGATCTGCACCTGCACCGTCATGGGCTGCAGGTGCGTGAGAATCTGAATCTCTGCCAGTTCAAAACCGTGCGCTGCAGCTGTGCTGGTTGCAACGGGAATGATGTCCGGCAGGAGTGGATGGGGCAAGGACTCGTCGAGAGGGTGATTCGGGCTCAGGCCCGATGGTTGATGCTGTGATCACCCTCCCGGAGAGAGGAACTCACCAGGCCTTAATCAATGTAAGTGATGGAGGTTCCCCGAGCCCAAGCTCAGACCTTGCCGAGTGTTCAATTGCACCCCTGGACTGAGATTCGGTAACTGAAGCCTGTGGCCCCTGGATCATTGTTCGCACCGATTTTGAAATTCACCTGACCAACGGCTTTTCCGGATGGAACAGTGAACGGACCAAACTGAGCACCGGTGCCGGTCGGCGGCTTCATGGATTCCTGCACGACCCGGAGGTTGCTGCCGTCTGTGAATTTCAGATAGGCCTCGATCGGATAGGCACCCGGGTTGCCATCGGTTGAGTCCGCCGTGAAAAAGAGCTTGAAGCTCTTGTAGGGCTGGTTGACGACGAAATCCGTGTTCCAGTTCGTCCGCCCGACGGCTTTACCCACCAAGCCTTTGGGGCGTTCGACCTGTTTCTTGACGATGTAGGGCTTGGGTCCGTTGCCATTGCCCCCGACGGGCATCAGGAAGGAACAGCCGGCATGGGCTTGAGGTGCCATCGAGACCGCGCCACAGATCGCAGCGAAGCAAAGGGTGATAGCGGCCGGTCCTGATTGGATGCGCATGGTGTGTGAATGAGCTCGAGAAGGGAATGTTGAGCGAGTGCTTTAGGGGCTGGTCGCACTCTCCAGTTCCAGCTTGCTAAGGACCACATCGACAGGGATCTGGCTCGAGAAGCGGCATGCGCAGGTTTCGGCCGCATCGAGACTTCCGTGTTCCCAGTATTTGTTGCTGCCGTTCCCACCTCCGCAGAACCCGTAGTAATCACAGGTCTGTCGACAGCGATCGGTTCCAGCCTGCATCTCCAGCAGCAGCCGCTGGAATGGGGCGGTTTCGGTGGCATCCAAGAGCGAGAGATCGCGGATGTTGCCAAGGTTGAACAATCCGTAGCGCTCGGTTTCCACCGAGAGCAGTTCGGGGTCGAAGGTGGAGAAGTTGCCTTTTGCGTCCACGCTCAGAATCGCGTAGGGGCGGTTCATTTCGTTCTGCAGCAGGCGTTGACCACCGGCGATCATGCCCATCACCTGGTCGAATTCCCTGATGCGCA
Organism: Synechococcus sp. PROS-7-1; assembly: GCF_014279795.1. NCBI lineage: Bacteria > Bacillati > Cyanobacteriota > Cyanophyceae > Synechococcales > Synechococcaceae > Synechococcus > Synechococcus sp. PROS-7-1. The sequence goes on along the minus strand of NZ_CP047945.1, from coordinate 2,042,612 downwards.
GAGGAAACCCATCCTGTTGATTGAGAGCCCAGAAACGGGAGAGAAACTCGCGGTAGCGCCCCTCCTTGGCCAGTCCTTGCATCGAGGAGTTGGTATGAACACCCTCCTGCTCCTCCACGTTGAAGCCCAGTGCATGAATCCCCTCATCGCGGAAGAAGGTGTACATGCGCTCGGGTTGATCGAGAGCATCCTCTGTGAGCACGGCGATCGCGTGAAAGTCGATGTTGTGCTTCCTGAGGGTGCGGATGCCATTCAGGGTGTGCCCATGGGATCCCTGGCCATTGCGGAACCGCCTGTGGCTGTTGTGAATCTCTTCAGGACCATCAATGCTCACGCCGACGACGATGTTGTTGCGTTGGAAGCAGTCACACCAGTCGTCGTTGATCAACGTGGCATTGGTCTGGATGTGCTGCTCAATCACCACCCCCTGGGCCTGAAGATCGGCCGTTTCCCGCCTGATGATGTTGCTGGCTTCGTCGTAAAACGCAGTTGGCAGCGTGAGGGGTTCTCCGGCGTGCCAGAGAATCGAAAGATGGGGCCCCCAAAACGGGCTTTCATACACCCGCTCCAGCAGCAGGGGTAGCTGCTGCTGGAGGTTGAAGATGTTCCGCTTCTGCCGGTCTGGCAGGTAGCAGTAGCTGCAGTCGAGATTGCAGAGGGAGGTCGACTGGATCACCAGAAGACCAATGGGGCCGTAGTCAGACGTGTTCACCAGTTCGCGAAACCGCCGCGGTAGCCATTGGCGAAACCACCGCCGCCGCCGTTCGCGAAGCCACGGCCGCCGTTGCCCCAGGCCCGGCCACCGTTGCCCCAGGCCCGGCCGCCGCCGTTGCCCCAGGCCCTGGCGATGGAATCGGGAGTGGTGCCGGTGATGCCGTTGCTGTCGAGGAGAGCCCAGGCCTTCGTTCCCATCCGTTCAATGCGCTGTTCGAGCGCATTGCCAAGATCAGGCTCGCGGTGCACGGCGGCTTTCGAGGACTCGCAGAGGACGGCGCTGGTCGCAAGAACAGCGGCAAGACTGAGCAGACTGGTTTTGTTCATGGTTCAAAAATGGAAATGGACGAACGGGTCGGGGTCAGGACTGCTTGTTGAATTCGGCTGCCGTGGACAACACGATCGTGAAGAAGGTGCCGATTTGGTCATCGCTAAGGCCCACGGTGCTGCCACTGCCGATCCAGTTGTTGATTTCAGTGCGGACTTCGTCGTTGTCGTTGACGTAGGCCGAGAGCAGACGTCCGATGGCCAGGTTGCTCATGTTCAAAAGCTTGGGGGTGGTTCCAGCCACCACGCAGCCAATTCCAGAGCGCGCATAGGGAAGGGCGGGGACCAGCGCTGCTTCGGGAGCGGTTGCAGCTTGGTTGGCCTTCAGCCAGAGACTGTCGCCGCCGAGAACTTTCACCGTTCCGTCCTTGAGCGCGGCAAGTGCTTCGTCGGGGGTGTTGAAGAACTGGAAGGAGGCGTCATCCACCGAAGAGGCCAGAACGTTGGCAGCCACGCTGTCTTTCACCACACCAACCGTTTGTCCGTTCAGGCTGTCGGGGGTTCCATCGTTGCCTTTCGGGGCCAGCACCCTTACCCCACCCATGGCGAAGGGAAGGGTGTACGTGAGGGTGCGTTGGCGCTTCCAGCTGAAGGCCACGCCACAGGCGATATCGGCATCTCCGGAACGAATTTTGTTGAGTCCTTCCTGCGCCGATCCAACGGCAACCGGTTCGATGTCGATGTCTTTGTCTTTTTTCAGCGGGGACACGTTGAGCTGATCCCGGATGGCTTCGAGAACCACGAACGACAAGCCGTCGTAGTTGTCGCCGTCCTTCTTCACCATCGGCAGGGCATCGCCGATCACAACAGCGCGAAGCTTGCCTGTGTCAAAGACGTTGCTGGTCGATTGCTCTGGGGCTGATGCGGAGGATTGTGATCCCGTTTTGTTGTCTGTTTCCTTGTTTTGGCAGGCAACCAGAGCCACGGTGGAGAGGGCGAGCAGGCCAGTGGCGGCTCTCTTGATCAGACGCATGACGACGCAGTCAGGACGTATCTCGCTTACGTCTAGACAGATTGCGCCGAAGCGTCCACTACATCCTCATGGATCATGCCTGATTGGGATCGAGGCCGGTTGGGCTCACGCCCTTAATCCTGGCCACCATCACCGAGCTGAATCGCGCTGATTTCTTCGAAGCCATCACCCGGCATCGTTACCCCGCGTAGAGCAGGATCCTGGTTGATGCACTGCTGCTTCTGTTCGTCGGTTTTGAGGTATTGGCAGACCCTGGCCCAGAGTTTGCTGCGGGTTCCTGGTGTTCCTCTGCTGAAGAGCACGCGATCATTCGCCGAGCCTTCTCCCTGAATCTCGACTTGGCAGAGCGCGCAGCGTTGAGACCTCGGTTCAGTGCTCGTCATCGAAGGAGTTCAACGGTGGGAGCAGGTTAGTGCTCTCACCGGCGGCTGCTTCACCAGCGAATGGTGATTCCGGGACCACCATTTGCCCAGCCAATTCCGCCACCATTTCCCCAGCCGCCATTGCGGAACCCACCGTTTCGCCATCCGCCGTTGCGAAAGCCACCGTTGCCCCAGCCGCCATTGCGCCAGCGGCGCCCACCGCCATTGCCCCAGCCACCACCGTTCCTCCAGTGGCGGGCGAGGAGCTCCTCTTGCGGATGCTGGAGTTGGTCAAGATTCAGCGCATTCACGCGTTGCTCGAGAGCCAGGCCCGGATCAGGTTCAACGAAAACGCGGGCAGAGGCTCCCTGCTGAAGCGTGGAGCAGGCGGCCATCAACGTGAGCAAACTGAGAAGGGGACTTTTGAGTTTCAAGATGATTTCGATGAATGAGGGATAGCGGCTAGTCGTCAGTGAGGCGTCAGTTGGAGCGATCCGTGTCTTGTTGGAATTCCGTCACAGTTGCCAGCACAACGCTGTAGTAGTGGGCGATGTCGTCGACGCTTAAGCCCACAGCACTGCCAGGGCCGATCCAGCTGTTGATCTCTTTGCGAACGGCCTGATCCCCGTCCACGTAATCCTGCAGCACCCGACCGATGGCGAGATTGCCAGCGTCCAAAAGGGATGCATCTCCCTCAGCTACCACGCAAGCCACAGATGTGCGGGCGTAGGGCTGATTCGGCACGAGATCATTTTTGGCTGCGGCTCTCTCGCGGCTGGCTTGCAGCCAAAGACTGTCTCCGCCCAGGATTTCAATCGTCCCGTCTTTTAGAGCCTCCAATGCTGTGGAGGGAGAAGAAAAGAACTTGAACGTTGCAGTTTCAAGGTTGTTGGCCAGCACGGAGGCGGCAACACTGTCTTGCACGACCCCGATGGTCTTGCCTTGAAGACTGTCAGGGGTGCCGTCATTCCCTTTAGGTGCCAAGAGACGGATTCCAGTTGTTGCAAAGGGCAGCGTGTAATCCAGCAGGGTCTGTCGCTCCCAGCTGAAATCCACACCACAAGCCAGATCTGCTTTGCCTTCCTCCAGCAGGGACTGTGCGTCGCGCAGGGTTTTGACGGGGATCGTCTGGATTGCCATCTCCTTCCCATCGGTGTGGCTGAGCTGATCCCGGATGGCTTCGATGAAGACAAAGCTCAAACCGTCGAAGCCCGCGTCTGTTTTCTTCACCAGGGGAAGCTCTTCCCCCACCACGACAGTCCGCAGTTGACCATCGCTCCGTTTGTTCGCTCCAGGCTCAGCCAACGGAGACTTCGCTTGGCAACCAAAGGCCAGAACACTGAGGGCACCGATTAGGGCGGACCTCAGAACGCGATCGGTGGGCATGGGTTGACCACGACTAGAGGGATCTCCCTCTCATTGGTAGGGAAAGCCGGTCAATCTGGCAATTCCGTCTGGCGCTGCCGCAACGGAAGTGCCCATGCTGAAGAGGTGATCAGAAAGGGAGTGGGTGCATGTTGATCTCCATTGATGATTCCTTCCGCACTCTCAATGAGCACCTGCAGGATCTGTCTCGGCATCACCGGATTCTGGTGGCGACGGACAATCGCCCCTATGCCCTGGCTCTGGCCAGTTGTTTTGCCCTGCATCACACCGAACACCCCAGCCGTCTGGTCGGAATTGCCACGACGCAGCGAGAGGCTTTGGCCTGTCTCGATGACGTTCGTGGCCCCCTGTTGGCCTTCGTCAGTGAGCACCTGGAAGGCGGAGATGGGCTCGCGCTCGTGGCAGATCTCAAGCAGCGATCAGTGCCTCAGTCGCCGATCGCCACTGTGTACACACTCGATCAAATCGACTCATCGAGGCTGAAAGAGGTGATGGCCAGCCCTGCGGATGTGGTGCTGGCCCGACCCAGTCTTGATCTGATGTCGATCGTGAATGCGTTGGAATCGATTCTGGCGGGAGTGCGGTTTGTGGATCCTTCGATTCCTTTTGCCCTAAGGAACAACGCATTCAGTGGGACTCATGTGCTGTCGGAGCAAGAGCGTCGGGTGCTTCAGTTGCTTTGCAACGGCTTCACAAACAAAGGGATTGGTGAGGAGCTCTCGATTGCAGAGACCACGGCCAGGGGGCATGTGCAATCCATCATGCGCAAATTGAACGTGAAGGATCGAACCGCTGCTGCTGTTGAGGGCATTCGGCGTCACTGGGTCGATTAATCGCATCAGAACCAGTTGAGCGACTGGTGCGTGACTCGCTTGAGAACGATGAGATCTTCATTGTCTGTGTCTGAAGAGCGCCCTTGGAATCCACGAGCACAGCTGTGATTGCGATTCTTGAATGAACTCCTTGCGGAAAGGATGTGACCGGATCTTCCTTGAATGCAAACAGATGGTGATTTTTGTGAGGCATGGTGCGTCTGAATGAGGCCGCAAACCCTTTGATTGCAGGGTTTTTGTGACCCGAGACCGCGACAATGATGACGGGGCCTTGAGCAACATGAATCCATGGCTCTCATTCAAGTCGGCAATTTTTCTCAGGACATCACTAATTTTGATCCTGCGAATGATCAACTGGATTTCGGCAACATTTCTGTTCACAGCTTGATTCTTGGTCAGGAGCCTGATGGAACGGCCACAATTGTTTATCCATGGCAGCCCAATCAGTTTCAGCGGATTCTTGGCGCGAACGGTCAGGGAATTCAGTGGAGCGACCTGAGCGAAAGTAATTTCGCGCCCGTGGGTAACGAGCATTTGCGGGGAGATATTGGTGGTGTTTTCTCCTGGGAAAAGGGCATTGGCCCTGCCTTTGATCCTGCTAATCCTGACCGGGAAAGCACTGTCTATATTCGCTCGCATGAACGCGATAGTGTGACAACGATTGACAATTTTGATCCTGTCACGGACAAGATTAATTTCCTCTACTTCGGAACGAGAGAGCGTCTTTCAGTCGTGAATGAAGGCTCAGACCTGGTGATCAGCTCTGAACCGATCGGTCAGCGTTTCGTTTTCAAAGGGGTTCAGAAAGAGCAGCTGATCGGCGCCAATTTGGAATTCCATTTCGACCAGATTCAGGAGGATCTTCTCGACAGAGCATTCGGCTTCCAGCCTGAACAGCTGTCCCTGGTGGATCGCACCATGCTCTTCACGCCAGAGGGTGGCCCTACCGATGGTTTTCAAACGCGAGTAGGGGCATTTGTGACGGCCTCCGGAGAAGCTCCTGGGCAGCCCAGGAGTCTGGAAGAGAGCACGCGTCAAATTCAGGAACGTGCCGAACAGCAACAGGTTGCTGAGCAGGCACCTCAGGAGATGGGTTCCGACATATCCATGCCCATGGATATGGGAATGGACATGGATATGGATATGGATATGACGCCTCCCGATCTCACCAAGGTGGTGATGAATCTGCCCGGTGGCTCCAATGTGCATAACAGCTGCCTTCAGCTCGAAGTGGATGGATCCCTTTGGTGGGGTGGCGGTATGGGTGGCAATCTGATTGTCAGGAACCCCATGGGATTTGCCGTTGACGACTGGGAAGTGTCGTTCCTCACTCCCCATGATCAGTTTCAGAGTTGGGCTGGTAACGCAACTGTTGAGGATGCCGGAAACGGTCTCAATCGTGTGACATTCACTCCTGCTGATTGGAATGACAGCATTCCTGCCAATGGTGAGATTTCCATCAGCTTCAATGCGCAGGGCGAAGGGATGCCCAATAGCGGTTCGCTGACTCGCAGCAATTTCTTCGCTCCCGCCCAGACGTCGATGACGATGGAGATGGGGATGGACATGGGAATGGACATGGACATGGATCCGCAGATGGGAATGGACATGTCTGCCATGACGCCCGATGTCATCACGGGTCAGGTGATGGATGCTGTGAATCCCATGGCCTCAGAGCCGCTCGAGCTGATTCGCAATGGTTCTGACTACGCCATTGCCCGTGGTGATGCGTCGATCGCTCTTGTAGGCCGGTCTGGTCAGGCGCTGTCGGATGCCACGTCTGACCGGTGGGACTTTCTCGCGGCGAAGGATGCATTCGGCGGTGGTTTCAGGGTTCTCGCCGAAGGCGAGGGAGACCGTGATGGCCAATTCCGTGTGTTCCGTTTCAGTGAGGAAGGCGAGCTGTTTGGCCGCGGGCGTTGGATCTCTGAGGAGAAGGCGATCAGCTGTGGGTTGGAAGCTTGCTACGGCGTTGACCTCAATGGCGATGGAGAGCTCACGGGAGATTCGGGCTTCCCCATGCCTGGGATGGTCATGGCCGATCAGGGGATGACCGTCTGAGGGCGTTTGTCTCCTCGCTAAACGTTCGATCAATCAACCTTCTCCCAATCCGGAGAAGGTTTTTTATTTGGGGGTGTAATTCTCTGGTTCATCGTTGTCGTCAATCAGCAGCTGATTCCAGGCTGTAAAGGATGAGTTGTGTTTCAGTTGCTTTGGCCTGAGAAAAGCCTGATTTGCGCCTGAAATGTGAATGAGTTTGTCTGAATCTTTCTAGATACCCTTCGGATGAAGGGTTTAACCGAAGGTGGCTTGTTGTCCATGATTTCAGTGTATTTGAATTCGCATCATGGCTTTTTCCGCAGGAGATCTGCATCTGCAGGCCAGTGGAACCTTGTATTGGGGAGGGATGAGTGGAACGCTCACGATCACCAATCCGACCGACAGTGCAATTGATAACTGGTCAGTGAGCTTTGAAACGCCGCACAGCGACTTCCAAAGCTGGGCCGGCGCTGCTGTGGTTGAGGCTCTCGAGGGTGGCGGCTACAGGGTGACGCTGACCCCTGCGGCCTGGAACAGCACGATCGGTGCAGGGCAGAGCATTGATGTCAGCTTTAACGCTGTCAGTGTTGGCCTGGCGAACAGTGGACCACTAACGGACGCACTGTTCTTTACCGACTCGGGCGTGGAACGTTCGGGGTCTCAAGCGGATGGAGAGACCAGTGCTGATGTCAACACCCCACCCCCTGTGGCGAGCACCGCCACAGAGAACAGCACCACGGATGAAGCATCGGTGAGCGATGCACCCGCACGCGTGTTCGAGGTTGATGTTTATTCAGGGGAGGTCACTGACTTCCGCCCTGGTACCGACCGTTTGGACTTTGGTGGTCAGTCTGTTCACAACCTGATTCTTGGCAAAACGGAAGAGGGCTATGTCACCTTCTTGAGCCCCTGGAATGACGCTCAGAAGATGACCCTCGTGGGCGTCACCTACGACCAGCTGGCCCTGGAGGACTACGGCGTTGTCGGCAACGAACACCTCCGTCAAGACCTCGGTGGCGTCGTGTCGTGGGAGTTGGGCATTGGTGAGAAGGATGCCAACACCACCTACATCCGTTCGCATGAGTACGGCAAGGTCGAGACCATCACCGACTTTGATCCGGCTACCGACACGATCAGTTTTCTCTATTACGGCACTCGCGAGCGTCTTTCGGTCATGCAGGACGGTGCTGACTTGGTGATTAAGACCGAGCCCACCGGGCAGACCTTCATCTTTAAGAACACCAACCTGGATGACATCCCAGGCGCCAGCCTGGAATTCCATTTCGATCAGATCGTCGAAGACAACCTCGAGATCCCCTTTGGTCGCTCGGTCGAGATGTTGACCCTCAAAGACCGCACCGTCCTGCTGACTCCCGAAGCCCCTGTCGGTGAACTGACGGATGGCTTCCAGACCCAATCTGGTGATTCGGCGGTGAACGAGCAGCCACCCCACGACAGCCATTCCATGGGCGATCACGGATCGATGGAGATGGATCCGGACATGGACATGGAGTCCGATATGGCTACCGAACCTGAGCCGACTGTTGACGTGGAACCAAGCCCCTCCGGTTTGGTGGTGTCCGCCACCATCACCGGTGGCTGGGCGGGAACCTTCGCTGGAAACGTCACGGTCACGAACACCAGCGGTGCGTCGGTCGGAACGGATTGGTCGGTGAGTTTTGTCTCCGATGCACCGTTGAAGAGCGTCAGCAACTTTGAGTTCATCAATACCCTGCGAGACGATGGCCGCTACGCCATCACCCTCTCTCCCAAGTCTTGGTCAGCCCCACTGGCCGAGGGCTCCGCGCAGAGCTCTTATTACCAAGGCTCGGGAGACTTCACTGATCCGAATCAGGTGTTTGATCTCGCTGCCACGAGCGTCGAAGTGCTTCAGCCGGAGTCGGAGGCGCCGGTGATTGAGCAGCCTGATGCTCCTCAGCAACTGGACGCCAATGACGCCGTCGAGATTCCCAATGTTGAGGACACTCCCGTTGAAGACAGTCCTGTCATTGAAGACAACCCTGTGACGGAAGACAGCACTGTCACCATCGATTACGAACGCCCCAATGGCACAACAGACAAACGGGTGGTGACCTATTTCGAGGAGTGGGGCATCTACGGCCGTGACGTCAACCTGTCGGATGTCGACGGTCAGTCGATGACCCACATGAATTACAGCTTCTTTGATGTGAAGGCGGATGGGTCGATCACCTTGTTCGATCCCTACGCGGCCCTGCAGAAACGCTTTTCCGAGTCCGATCAGGTCAGTCGCACCTTCAGCACCAGTGAGTACGAAGCCATGGCACCGGAGCTGCTGGACATCTACGAAAACCCAGGTCGCTACACCACCACGGAGAGCGGTGACTCGATCACGGTGACCTCGGTTCCCGTGGGATGGAACGGTGTTGGAGATAACGATGCCGGTAACTTCGAGCAATTGCGTCGTTTCAAGGAACTCAATCCGGAGGTCAACCTTGGTTTCGCTCTTGGCGGTTGGACCCTGTCCGATGAATTCAGCACCGCCTACGCCACCCAGGAAGGACGCGACAAATTTGTTAGCGAAACGGTGCGCATTTTCAAAACCTACGATTTCTTCAATGTGGTTGATTTCGACTGGGAATATCCAGGTGGCGGCGGCAATGCGGATAATGCAGTCTCCGCTAGCGATGGTGAAAACTTCGCGTTGGTTCTGCGCGACCTGCGCTCCGCACTCAATGATCTTTCAGCCGAAACCGGGCGCGACTTTGAGGTGTCGATCGCCACGGCCGGTGGTGAAGAGAAGCTGGCCAATCTCAACCTCGAAGGAATTGACCCCTACGTCGATTTCTACAACGTGATGACCTATGACTTCCATGGTGGCTGGGAGGACGTCACAGGCCACCAAGCTGCGATGACCGGTGATGCCAATAACTACGACATCACTGGAGCTGTAGATGTTTTTGAGAGCGCTGGTGTGGATCTGAGCAAGGTAGTTTTAGGGGTTCCGGCTTACACCCGTGCTTGGGGCAATGTGTCGGATGGGGGAACCTTCGGTTATCAGCAACCTGGCTCGGGTCGTGATGCCACCGGTTCATTCGAGGCCGGCGTTTACGACTACAAGGATCTGCTCAACGATGTTGTGACGGGCTCTCGAATTCTCTACTGGGATGACGACAACAAGGCCGCATTCCTCTACGACGGGGACGAATGGAGCTCCATGGAAACCACGGCCACCATTGCCGGCAAAGCGGCCTATGTGGACAAAAAGGGACTCGGCGGAATGATGTTTTGGGCCCTCAGCAACGACGCTGAAGGAGAGGCCAGCCTGGTGAACGCTGCCGATGATCTCCTTCGCCAGGGAGCCAGCTACGCCGAGGTGGTCGGGCGCGCTCCGGAGTTTGATTTTATTGTCGGAGGTGATGGCCAGTTCGGTCTCGACGACTTCCTCCTCTATGTCTGAGTGAGGCCCCTAGCGTGAGCGGAGTTGTTCCGCTCATGCCTGTGGGTTCAGGTCGGTCACTGATGGTCAAGTTTGTGTGGTTGCAGGGGATTTTCGCTGCTCTGTTGTTGATCTTTGTGCAGCCGATGCAGGCGCTTGCGGCGTCCGCTGGTTTGCCTGGCACTCATAGTTTTGTCGCTGATGCGGTCCGTGATGTAGCTCCAGCTGTCGTGCGGATCGACACCGAGCGCTTGGTGGAGCGCCAGCCCTTTGACCCCAACTTGATTGATCCACTGCTGCGAGATCTCCTCGGTGAGCCCAGCTTCGGCTATGGCCCCGAGCGTCAACGCGGGCAGGGATCGGGAGTGGTGATTGACCGCGAAGGGCTTGTGCTCACCAATGCCCATGTGGTGGAGCAGGTGGAGCAGGTGAATGTGACCCTCGCCAGTGGCGAGCAACGCGATGGCGAAGTGATCGGCCGTGATCCGGTCACCGATCTGGCTCTGGTGCGACTGAAAGGGAATGCCCTGCCGCCTGCAGCACGGCTGGGGGATTCCGAAGCCCTCGAGGTCGGCGACTGGGCCATTGCCCTTGGAACCCCTTATGGCTTGGAGCGAACCGTCACACTTGGGATTGTCAGCAGCCTGCACCGCAACATCAGCAGCCTTGGTTTCTCTGACAAGCGTCTTGATCTGATCCAAACCGATGCTGCAATCAACCCTGGCAACTCCGGTGGCCCCTTGGTGAATGCAGAAGGCCGCGTGATCGGGATCAATACGTTGGTCCGTTCAGGCCCTGGGGCAGGCTTGGGGTTCGCAATCCCCATCAACCTGGCTCGCCGGGTGACTGACGAGCTGAAAGCAGCCGGTGAAGTGGTGCACCCCTACCTCGGCGTTCAGTTGATTGCCCTCACGGCTCGTATCGCTCGCGAGCACAACGAAGATCCCAATGCTCTTGTTGCACTGCCCGAACGGGCTGGAGCTCTGGTGCAGTCTGTGCTTCCGGACAGCCCAGCCCAGAAAGCGGGACTGCGCAGGGGTGATCTGGTGATCCAGGCCGGTGAGGTCCCCATCGACGATCCTCAGGATCTGCTGCAGCAAGTGGATCGGGCTGAGATCAACCAGCCCCTTGCCCTGTCGATCATCCGCGGCGAACAGGATCTGCAGGTTTCCGTCAAACCCGAACCCTTGCCAGGATTGAGCTGAAACTCTTGCTACGGTCTCGCCGATCGCTCACGGACCATGTCGGACCTTCAAAACCAGATGAAGCAGGCCGTTGCTGATGCGGCTGTGAAGCAGTTCTGCGACGGCATGGTGGTTGGTCTGGGGTCTGGCTCCACCGCGGCTCTGATGATCAAGGGCTTGGGTGAACGCCTAGCGACCGGTCAGCTAAGCGACATCGTGGGAGTGACCACGTCGTTCCAGGGCGAGGTTCTTGCTGCAGAACTGGGCATTCCTCTTCGCAGTCTGAATGCAGTCGACCGGATTGATCTAGCGATCGACGGTGCCGATGAAGTGGACCCGTCGTTCCAGTTGATCAAGGGGGGTGGTGCTTGCCACGTGCAAGAAAAGCTTGTTGCTGCCCGTGCCGACCGTTTCATTGTGGTGGTCGATTCCACCAAGCTTGTGGAGCGACTGAATCTCGGATTTTTGCTTCCCGTTGAGGTTCTGCCCGGAGCCTGGGTCCAGATCAGCCAACAACTAAAAGCCATGGGTGGCGAAGCCGAATTGCGCATGGCGACTCGCAAGGCCGGTCCAGTGGTGACCGATCAGGGCAACCTGGTTCTGGATGTGCGATTTGAAGGCGGCATCGCAGATCCCGCCTCTCTCGAGAAAGATATCAACAATATTCCCGGCGTCCTTGAGAACGGTCTGTTCGTCAACCTGGCCGACGAGGTGCTCGTAGGACAGATTGACAATGGTGTTGCCAGCGCACGCAGTCTCGAGAAGGCCAGCTGAGTTCAGCGAAGCCGAACCTTCACCGAATTGGCATGGCTGTGCAGTCCTTCACTGCTGGCCAGTTCAACCACGGCTCCACCGGTGGCTTCGAGGGCTTCACGGCTGAATTCGATCAGTGAGGTGTGACGCATGAAGGTTTCCACGCTGAGCGCGCCGCTGTATCGCGCTGCGCCGCAGGTGGGCAGGGTGTGATTCGGGCCCGCGAGGTAGTCCCCTACTGCTTCAGGGCTCCAGGGGCCGATGAAGATGGCTCCGGCTTGCTGGATACGGTCCGCCAGCATGCGAGGGCGCTCAACAAGAAGCTCGAGGTGTTCAGGGGCAAACCGGTCACTTAGCGACGCACAGGTCTCGAGGTTGTCGCAGACCACGATGAGTCCCCACTGCTGCAGCGATTGCCGGCAGATGGCTTCCCGTGGGTGCTTCTGAAGCTGGTGCTCCAATTCAGCAGGCAGCGCCTCTGCCAGGGAGCTTGCAGTGGTGAGAAGGATCGCAGCTGCCAATGGATCATGTTCAGCCTGCGCCAGCAGATCAGCCGCCACCTGCGTCACGTTGGCCGACGCATCGGCAATCACCAACACTTCGCTGGGGCCAGCGAGTGAGTCAATTCCCACCTGCCCATAGACGAACTTCTTGGCCAAGGTCACGTAGAGGTTCCCAGGGCCGCTGATCACGTCAACGCGAGGGATCGTTTCGGTGCCAAATGCCAGTGCGGCAATCGCCTGAGCCCCCCCGATCCGATACACCTCGCGCACCCCTGCCAGGTGGGCTGCGGCGAGAACGGTGCGGTTCACGGTTCCGTCGGATCCCGCAGGGGTGACCATGACTAGTCTCTCCACGCCCGCAGCGCGAGCTGGTACAGCGTTCATCAGCACCGTGCTCGGGTATGAAGCCCGTCCTCCCGGGACGTAAAGGCCTGCGGCCTGGACAGGACGCCAGCGTCGCCCAAGACGCTCACCATGGACTCCTTTGACATCGAGATCCAAGGGCCTTTGACGCTGGTGGAAATCCTGAATCCGCCGGTGGGCGAGTTCCAGAGCATCCCTCAGGTCGGGTGGGGTGGCATCCCAGGCACTCTGAAGTTCAGCGCAGGGGACCTGAAGCGGGTCCGGGTCAAATCCGTCGAACTGCTGGGTGAGTGCTCTTAGGGCCTGATCCCCGTCCCTGCGCACTTGGTCGAGGATGGATTCGACGCTTTTCGCGGCGTCCCGTTGGGATTGCCCGGCTGTGCGTGTCGCGATCTGATCCAGTCGCAGTTCCGCATCGCCGACCGCGTCGGTGCGATGAATCACGGACGCCTCGCTGCTGGAGGTGGGGCTCGATGGGGCTGTCACCGTCTGATCATGCATGGGAACAAGCTAGGTCCAACTCTGGGCAGCAGGTTTGGTTTGAGTGCGCTGAGCTATGGTTATGGATTGTCGATCAGATCAAAGGCTCTGTGGCCAATAACAAGTCCTCAAAGAAGCGCGTCGAGATCGCTGAGCGCAACCGCCTTCAAAACAAGGCTTACAAGTCGTCGATGCGCACCCTGATGAAGCGCTGCTTCAGTGCATGTGAGGCCTATAGCGCCACCCCTGGCGATGAGGCCAAAACCAGCGTTCAATCCAGCATGAACGCAGCGTTCAGCAAGATTGACAAAGCCGTGAAGCGTGGTGTTCTCCATCGCAATGCGGGTGCCCATCAGAAGGCCCGTTTGAGCGTGGCAGTGAAGAAGGCGATCGACCCAGCACCCGCTAGTGCCAGCTGAACTCCGGAACAGTTCCAGCTTTCGGCAGAATGGGTTCTGAAGGCGCGTTTCAGAACCCGATATGGCAGTTCCCTCCCTCATCGACAGTCACTGTCACATCGTCTTCAGGAATTTTGATGAGGATCTTGATGCTGTCGCGTCGCGGTGGCGTGACGCCGGCGTCACGTCGTTGTTACATGCTTGCGTAGAGCCTTCGGAAATCCCTGCGATTCGCGCGCTCGCGGATCGGTTCCCGGAGATGCGGTACTCGGTGGGTGTCCATCCGCTTGATACGCAGCACTGGGCTGAGGACACGCAAGCTGTTCTGCGGGAAGCCGCCTGCGCCGATGATCGGGTGGTGGCCATCGGTGAACTTGGCCTCGATCTTTTTCGTGACAACAACCTTCCTGAGCAGTTGGCCATCCTTCGCCCCCAGCTCGATCTGGCGGTGGAGCTCAACTTGCCCGTGATCGTGCACTGCCGCGATGCGGCCGAGCCCATGCTGGAGGAGTTGCGTGCTCGTCAGGCCCGAGGATGCTGTCCTGCTGGGGTGATGCACTGCTGGGGCGGGACTCCAGAGGAAATGCATCAGTTCCTGGATCTCGGCTTCTACATCAGCTTCAGTGGCACGGTCACCTTCCCGAAAGCTATCCCCACTCACGATTGCGCCAGGCAGGTCCCCCAGGATCGGTTCCTTGTCGAGACGGATTGCCCTTTCCTGGCACCGGTCCCCCGTCGGGGGAAGCGCAACGAGCCGGCCTTTGTTGCGGCAGTGGCATCCCGCGTCGCTGAGCTCAGAGAGCAAACCCTTGAACAGGTGGCCATGACCAGCACGGCCAATGCGAGGACGCTGTTCAGGCTTCCCTGACCATCGATCAGAAGCGTTGAGGCGGAAGTGTAAGATGTTTTATTGGCCTGGCCAGATGCAGTTCACTGTTCTCTGGCTTCCGAAGCGTCCATTACCGATCGGTGCATTGACGACGTCAGCTGTTCTGACCCGAGTGTTCTGAAACCAATGTTGCGGTGGTTGTTCCCCCTCGGGGAGCGACTTTGCTGTCTTGGTTGAAGGTTCACAGCGGTTCGTTCAGTTCTTCCCTTCAGGCCCTTTTTACGTCCACCTTCTGATACTGCAGGTCTCCGCATGAGCAGCAGCGCGATTCAGGTCGCCAAGACCGCCACCTATCTCCCTGATCTGGTGGAGGTGCAGCGGGCCAGTTTCAAGTGGTTCCTGGAGAAGGGCCTGATCGAAGAACTGGAGAGTTTTTCGCCGATCACCGACTACACAGGAAAGCTCGAACTTCATTTCGTCGGCAGTGAGTACCGACTGAAGCGCCCCCGCCATGACGTGGAGGAGGCCAAGCGTCGCGATGCCACCTTCGCTTCTCAGATGTATGTGACTTGCCGGCTGGTTAACAAGGAGACCGGTGAGATCAAGGAGCAGGAGGTCTTCATCGGCGAGCTCCCGCTGATGACCGAGCGAGGCACGTTCATCATTAATGGTGCTGAGCGCGTGATCGTGAACCAGATCGTTCGCAGCCCCGGTGTTTATTTCAAGGACGAGCAGGATAAGAACGGACGCCGCACGTACAACGCGAGCGTGATTCCGAACCGCGGCGCTTGGCTGAAATTTGAAACAGATAAGAACGATCTTTTGCACGTTCGAGTTGATAAGACCCGGAAGATCAATGCCCATGTGCTGATGCGCGCCATGGGCTTGTCTGATAACGATGTGATCGACAAGCTCCGTCATCCGGAGTACTACAAAAAGTCGATTGAAGCGGCCAACGACGAAGGGATCAGCTCTGAAGACCAAGCTCTGTTGGAGCTTTACAAGAAGCTCCGTCCGGGTGAACCTCCCTCAGTGAGCGGCGGTCAGCAACTGCTTCAGACCCGTTTCTTTGATCCCAAGCGTTACGACCTCGGCCGGGTCGGTCGTTACAAGATCAACAAGAAGCTTCGCCTCACGATTCCTGACTCGGTTCGCACTCTCACCCACGAGGACGTTCTCTCCACCCTCGACTATCTGATCAATCTTGAGCTCGATGTGGGCGGGGCCAGCCTCGATGACATCGACCATCTCGGCAACCGTCGCGTGCGATCCGTTGGCGAGCTTCTGCAGAACCAGGTGCGCGTGGGTCTCAACCGACTCGAGCGGATCATTAAAGAGCGCATGACGGTCGGCGAGACCGATTCCCTCACCCCTGCCCAGCTGGTGAATCCCAAGCCGCTTGTCGCGGCGATCAAGGAATTCTTCGGTTCGAGCCAGTTGAGCCAGTTCATGGATCAAACGAACCCGCTGGCTGAGCTCACGCACAAGCGCCGCATCTCCGCCCTCGGTCCTGGAGGTCTCACCCGTGAAAGGGCTGGCTTCGCCGTGCGCGATATCCATCCGTCCCACTACGGCCGCCTCTGCCCAATTGAGACGCCCGAAGGCCCTAATGCTGGTCTGATTAATTCCTTGGCCACCCACGCCAGGGTCAACGAGTACGGCTTCATCGAAACTCCCTTCTGGAAGGTGGAGAACGGCCGGGTTCTCAAGCAGGGTGATCCCATCTATCTCTCCGCTGATCTGGAGGATGAGTGTCGTGTGGCCCCTGGCGATGTCGCCACGGACAGCGATGGCGCGATCCTGGCGGACCTCATTCCCGTTCGTTACCGCCAGGATTTCGAGAAGGTGCCGCCGGAGCAGGTGGATTATGTGCAGCTCTCACCCGTTCAGGTGATCTCCGTTGCCACCTCGCTGATTCCTTTCCTGGAGCACGACGATGCCAACCGTGCCCTGATGGGATCGAACATGCAGCGTCAGGCGGTGCCTCTTCTGCGCCCCGAACGCCCCCTGGTCGGCACGGGCCTGGAAACCCAGGTTGCTCGCGACTCCGGCATGGTTCCCATCTCCCGGGTCAATGGCACCGTCACCTTCGTGGATGCCACCGCGATCGTCGTCCGAGACGAAGACGGAGTGGATCACTCCCACTATCTGCAGAAGTACCAGCGTTCGAATCAGGACACCTGTCTCAACCAGCGTCCGATCGTGCGTCAGGGCGACCCGGTGATCGTGGGTCAGGTTCTTGCGGATGGCTCAGCTTGCGAAGGCGGTGAAATCGCTCTTGGTCAGAATGTTCTGATCGCATACATGCCCTGGGAGGGATACAACTACGAGGACGCGATCCTCGTGAGTGAGCGTCTGGTCAATGATGATTTGTACACCTCGGTGCACATCGAGAAGTACGAGATCGAGGCCCGTCAAACCAAGCTTGGCCCTGAAGAGATCACTCGGGAAATTCCCAATGTGGCCGAAGAAAGTCTTGGCAATCTCGATGAGATGGGCATCATCCGCATTGGTGCCTTCGTGGAGAGCGGCGACATCCTGGTGGGTAAGGTCACTCCCAAAGGTGAGTCCGACCAACCTCCTGAAGAGAAACTGTTGAGAGCGATCTTCGGAGAGAAAGCGCGCGACGTTCGCGATAACTCACTGAGGGTTCCCAGCACCGAGCGCGGCAGGGTGGTGGATGTGCGCATCTACACCCGTGAGCAAGGTGATGAGCTCCCCCCCGGCGCCAACATGGTGGTCAGGGTCTACGTGGCTCAACGCCGCAAGATCCAGGTGGGCGACAAGATGGCCGGTCGTCATGGCAACAAGGGGATCATCAGCCGGATTCTTCCCCGGGAAGACATGCCTTACCTCCCCGACGGCACTCCCGTTGACATCGTTCTGAACCCTCTGGGTGTGCCAAGCCGCATGAACGTCGGTCAGGTTTTCGAACTGCTGATGGGCTGGGCAGCGGCAAATCTTGACTGTCGCGTGAAGGTGGTTCCGTTTGATGAGATGTATGGGGCTGAAAAGTCTCAGCAGACCGTGGAGGCCTACCTCAAGGAGGCGGCCAAGCAGCCAGGCAAGGAATGGATCTACAACCCAGATGATCCCGGCAAGCTTCAACTGATTGATGGCCGCAGCGGCGAGCCCTTCGATCAGCCTGTTGCTGTGGGTTACTCCCACTTCCTCAAGCTGGTCCACCTGGTGGATGACAAGATCCACGCCCGTTCCACAGGTCCTTACTCCTTGGTGACGCAGCAACCCCTGGGCGGCAAGGCTCAGCAGGGCGGCCAGCGTCTGGGTGAGATGGAGGTTTGGGCGCTTGAGGCCTATGGCGCGGCGTACACCCTGCAGGAACTGCTCACGGTCAAGTCCGACGACATGCAGGGACGCAATGAGGCTCTGAACGCCATCGTTAAGGGCAAGCCGATCCCCAGGCCCGGCACTCCGGAATCCTTCAAGGTGCTGATGCGCGAACTCCAGTCCCTGGGTCTGGATATCGCCGTGTTCACTGATGAAGGCAAGGAGGTGGATCTCATGCAAGACGTGAATCCGCGTCGCAGCACCCCAAGTCGTCCCACCTACGAATCCCTCGGCGTTGCGGATTACGACGAGGACTGACGGACTGACGAACGATCTGACACAACGCTTCTTCTCCCTTAACCGTCAATGACAAACAGCAATCTCCGCACCGAAAACCACTTCGACTACGTCAAGATCACGCTTGCTTCCCCTGACCGGGTGATGGAGTGGGGGCAACGCACCCTTCCCAATGGTCAGGTGGTGGGTGAGGTCACCAAGCCCGAAACCATTAACTACCGCACACTCAAGCCGGAGATGGACGGCTTGTTTTGCGAAAAAATCTTCGGACCTTCCAAAGACTGGGAGTGTCACTGCGGCAAATACAAACGTGTCCGTCACCGCGGCATCGTTTGTGAACGTTGCGGTGTCGAGGTAACCGAGAGCAGGGTGCGTCGTCACCGCATGGGCTTCATCAAGCTCGCTGCTCCTGTGTCCCACGTTTGGTATCTCAAAGGCATTCCCAGCTATGTGGCCATCCTGCTGGATATGCCGCTGCGGGATGTTGAGCAGATCGTTTACTTCAACTGCTATGTGGTGCTGGATCCCGGTGACCACAAAGACCTGAAGTACAAGCAGCTCCTCACGGAAGATGAGTGGCTGGAAATCGAAGATGAGATCTACGCCGAAGATTCAGAGATTGAAAATGAGCCCGTTGTGGGCATCGGCGCCGAGGCTCTCAAGCAGCTACTGGAAGATCTAACCCTTGATGAGGTAGCCGAGCAGCTGCGCGAGGAGATCGCCGGCAGCAAGGGGCAGAAGCGGGCGAAGTTGATCAAGCGCCTGCGCGTGATTGATAACTTCGTGGCCACCAACGCCCGGCCGGAATGGATGGTGCTGGACGTGATTCCGGTGATTCCGCCCGATCTGCGTCCGATGGTGCAGCTCGACGGGGGCCGTTTCGCCACCTCCGACCTGAATGACCTCTACCGCCGGGTCATCAACCGCAACAACCGTCTGGCCCGCCTCCAGGAAATCCTGGCCCCTGAAATCATTGTCCGCAACGAGAAGCGGATGCTGCAGGAGGCTGTTGATGCACTGATCGACAACGGCCGCCGCGGTCGCACTGTGGTCGGTGCCAACAATCGACCTTTGAAGTCCCTCAGCGACATCATCGAGGGCAAGCAAGGGCGCTTCCGTCAGAACCTCCTCGGCAAGCGTGTCGACTATTCAGGTCGATCCGTGATTGTGGTTGGTCCCAAGCTGAAGATGCATCAGTGCGGTCTTCCCAAGGAGATGGCGATCGAGCTCTTCCAGCCGTTCGTGATCCATCGCTTGATCCGTCAGAACATCGTCAACAACATCAAGGCTGCGAAAAAGCTCATTCAGCGCGCCGATGATGAAGTAATGCAGGTGCTGCAGGAAGTGATCGACGGGCACCCGATCATGCTCAACCGTGCGCCCACGCTTCACCGTCTGGGCATCCAGGCCTTCGAGCCCAAGCTGGTCGACGGTCGTGCCATTCAGCTCCACCCCCTGGTCTGCCCGGCCTTCAACGCCGACTTCGACGGAGACCAGATGGCTGTGCACGTGCCCCTGGCGATTGAAGCGCAGACCGAGGCACGCATGTTGATGCTGGCCAGCAACAACATTCTGTCTCCAGCGACTGGCGAACCGATCATCACCCCCTCCCAGGACATGGTTCTCGGCGCTTACTACCTCACGGCTCTGCAGCCCGATATCCAGACGGTTGAGTTCGGTGATCGTTCACGTACGTACTCAGATCTTGAGGATGTGATTCATGCTTTCGAAGACAAGCGCCTCGGTCTGCATGACTGGGTTTGGGTGCGCTTCAACGGTGAAGTTGAAGATGACGACGAGCGTGAAGAGCCTGTGAGCAGTGAAACGCTCGCGGACGGTACCCGTTTCGAGCAGTGGACTTATCGCAGAGACCGCTTTGATGAGGATGGAGCGCTGATCAGCCGTTACATCCTCACAACCGTGGGCCGCGTGGTGATGAATCACACGATCATCGACGCGGTGGCAGCCACCTGACGCTCAACTTCGATTCGCTCGTCTTTTTCTTCCTCTCCTCTCAGCGCTGTCATGACTTCCACTCCTTCCAAGTCCCGCAAGTCTTCTAAGGGATCCAAGGCCTCGAAGGCCGCCAAGGCTGCTGCCTCTGCTCCTGAGACCCGTCCTCTGGCAAAAACTCCACCCCCCTTCCGCAACCGGGTTGTGGATAAGAAGGGTCTTAAGCAGCTAGTGGCCTGGGCTTACAAGCATCACGGCACCGCGGCCACATCGGCCATGGCCGACCAGCTCAAGGATCTCGGATTTCGTTACGCCACCCAGGCGGCTGTCTCCATCTCCGTGGACGACCTCAAGGTCCCGGAAGCGAAGCAGAACCTGCTTGGACAGGCTGAGGAGCTGATCACCGCGACGGAAGAGTCCTATCGCCTCGGGGTGATTACTGAGGTTGAGCGCCACACCAAGGTGATTGATACCTGGACGGAGACCAATGAGCGTCTGGTGGATGCGGTCAAGAAGAACTTCAATCAGAACGATCCGCTCAACTCCGTGTGGATGATGGCCAACTCCGGCGCCAGGGGAAACATGTCCCAGGTGCGCCAGTTGGTGGGTATGCGCGGCCTGATGGCGAACCCCCAAGGGGAGATCATCGACCTGCCGATCCGTACCAATTTCCGTGAGGGACTCACCGTCACGGAGTACGTGATCTCCTCCTACGGCGCGCGCAAAGGTCTGGTTGATACAGCCCTGCGCACGGCCGACTCCGGCTACCTCACCCGCCGACTCGTGGATGTGGCGCAGGATGTGATCGTCCGCGAGGACGATTGCGGGACCAGCCGTTGCATCTTGGTGAAGGCCGAAGACGGCAAATACGGCAGTCGACTGGTGGGACGTCTCACCGCCGATCAAGTGGTGGGTGCTGATGGCGAGGTGTTGGCTGAGCGCAACACCGAAATCGATCCACCCCTCTCCAAGCGCTTCGAGAAAGCGGGCGTTCAGGCGGTGAGCGTGCGTTCACCGCTCACCTGTGAGGCCAACCGTTCCGTCTGCCGCAAGTGCTACGGCTGGGCGCTGGCTCACAACGAGCTGGTCGACCTCGGTGAGGCAGTCGGCATTATTGCCGCTCAATCCATTGGTGAACCGGGCACCCAGCTCACCATGCGGACGTTCCACACCGGAGGTGTGTCCACCGCCGAGACCGGTGTGGTGCGCTCAAAGTTCGAAGGAACGGTGGAATTCGGTGCCAAGGCGCGCGTGCGCCCCTACCGCACCCCCCATGGCGTTAACGCCCAGCAGGCAGAGGTTGATTTCAACCTCACGATCCAGCCCTCTGGCAAAGGCAAGCCCCAGAAGATCGAGATCACCAACGGTTCTCTGCTTTTCGTGGACAACGGTCAGGCCATCGACGCCGACGTCACCGTTGCTCAGATCGCAGCCGGTGCGGTGAAGAAAAGTGTGGAGAAAGCCACCAAGGACGTGATCTGCGACCTGGCTGGACAAGTCAGCTACGACCCCTCCATCCAGCCCCGTGAGGTCACCGACCGTCAGGGCAACATCACCCATAAGGCCCAGCGACTCGGCCGGATGTGGGTGCTGGCTGGCGATGTGTACAACCTGCCGCCGAATGCGCGTCCGGTGGTGACCGCCGGCGCGACTGTGACGGAGGGCCAGGTGCTTGCTGAGGCGAGTCAGGCGACTGAGTACGGCGGCGCGATTCGCCTGCGTGAAGCCCTTGGTGATTCCCGTGAGGTGCAGATCGTCACAACGGCCATGACTCTCAAGGATTTCAAACTCCTGGGTGAGTCAACCCACGCTGGTGAGATCTGGAATCTCGAGGCCAAAGACGGCACCCGTTATCGACTCAACACCATTCCCGGCAGCAAGATCGGCAGTGGCGAGGTGGTCGCTGAACTCAACGATGATCGGTTCCGCACCCAGACCGGTGGTCTGGTGCGTTTCGCTCCTGGACTCGCCATCAAGAAAGCTCGCTCTGCCAAGAACGGCTACGAGGTGAACAAGGGGGGAACCCTGCTCTGGATTCCCCAGGAAACCCATGAGATCAACAAGGACATCTCCTTGCTGATGATCACTGACGGCCAGTGGATTGAGGCTGGCACTGAGGTGGTCAAGGACATCTTTAGTCAGACGGCTGGCATCGTCACCGTCACCCAGAAGAACGACATCCTCCGCGAGATCATCGTTCGCAGCGGCAGCTTCCATCTCTGCACCGACAAGAAAGCGCTGGAGCGCTTCCAGGGTGATGGCGTGATGGTGAACCCCGGGGAGCCGATCGCCAAGGGGATCAACACCGAGACCATGGTTTTTGTGCAAACGGTGGAAACACCTGAAGGCAGCGGTCTCCTGCTCCGCCCGGTTGAGGAGTACACGATTCCAAACGAGGCTCAGCTGCCCGATCTGGGGCACGTCAAACAGCCCAATGGACCTCACCTTGGCCTCAAGGCCAGCCAGCGTCTTGCCTTCAAAGACAACGAACTGGTCAAGTCCGTGGAGGGTGTTGAGCTTCTGCGCACGCAGTTGATGCTGGAGACCTTCGACACCACGCCTCAGATGACTGTGGATGTGGAAGCAGTCCCCGACAAGCGCGCGAAGACGATCGAACGTCTTCAGCTCGTGATCCTCGAGAGCATCCTGGTTCGACGTGACACCATTTCCGACTCCAGCCACGGATCCACCCATACCGAGCTTCAAGTGGAAGATGGCCAGTCGATCAAGGCTGGTGAGGTGATTGCCACCACCCAGATCCTTTGCAAGCAGATGGGTGTCGCCCAGATGCCCGAGGCCACGGCTGAGGAGCCTGTGCGCCGCTTGATCGTGGAGCGTCCGGAGGACACGCTCACCATCACCACCAACTCCCAGCCTGTTGTGACCGTTGGTCAGCGCATCGTGGATGGAGAAGAACTCGCTGCAGGACATCCCTCCGACTGCTGTGGGGAAATTGAGAAGGTTGAGAGCAAGAGCGTCACCCTGCGTCTGGGCCGGCCTTACATGATCTCGCCGGATTCTTTGCTTCACGTCCGCGACGGTGATCTGGTGCAGCGTGGGGATGGCCTCGCTCTGCTGGTGTTCGAACGTCAGAAGACGGGTGACATCGTTCAGGGTCTGCCGAGGATCGAGGAACTGCTGGAGGCCCGCCGTCCTCGCGAATCAGCGATTCTCTGCAAGAAGCCAGGCACCGTTGAGATCAAACAGGGTGAGGATGATGAGAACACCACGGTGACGGTGATCGAGGCGGACGACGCCGTCTCTGAGTATCCGATTCTCCTGGGGCGCAACGTGATGGTGAGTGACAGTCAGCAGGTGACTGCTGGCGAGTTGCTCACTGACGGCCCCATCAACCCGCATGAGCTGCTGGAGTGCTTCTTCGAGGATCTGCGCAGCCGCAAGCCCTTGATGGAAGCGGCCCAGGAAGCCATCGCCAAGCTCCAGCACCGTCTGGTGACTGAGGTTCAGAACGTCTACAAGTCCCAGGGCGTTTCCATTGACGACAAACACATCGAAGTGATTGTTCGTCAGATGACCAGCAAGGTGCGCGTTGAGGATGCAGGGGACACCACCCTGCTGCCCGGTGAGCTGATCGAGCTCCGTCAGGTGGAGGACACCAATCAGGCGATGTCGATCACCGGAGGGGCTCCTGCCGAGTTCACCCCTGTTCTTCTTGGAATCACCAAGGCGTCCCTGAACACCGACAGCTTCATCTCCGCCGCGTCCTTCCAGGAAACCACCCGTGTTCTCACCGAAGCGGCCATTGAAGGCAAGAGCGATTGGCTGCGTGGACTCAAGGAGAACGTGATCATCGGTCGCCTGATTCCCGCTGGTACTGGCTTCAGCGGCTTTGAAGAAGAGCTGAAGGCCGAAGCCGGTCCGCATCCGGACATCCTTGCGGAGGATCCTGCTGGCTATCGCCGCATGCAGAACCTGCGTCCTGACTACACCGTGGACATGCCTGCGGCGCCAGTCGCTGATGCCACCGCGGTTCTTGACGATCCCAGCGATGCCGATCTGGAGGCCACCCGCAGTCGCCACGGCATTGAAGCTGGCAGCAACTTCGCTGCCTTCGCAAGGCCTGATGCCGACAACGAGCTGAAGGAAGATCAGGTGGTGGATGCTGAGGCTGTTGAGGGTCTGCAGGAAGAGGGGCTGCTCAGCGATGAATGAAGGGTGCGGCTTTCACCGCGATCGTCCGTCCAATCTCCCCAAACTGTCCCTCCAGGTCAGCCCTGCTCATGATTGAACCCACCACGATTCCCGTACGTCGCCTTCCCCGGTATGGGTTTCATACCCATACCGAACTGCTGAATGGCCGTATGGCCATGCTCGGGTTCATCGCGCTCTTGGCTGTGGAAATCAAGCTTGGCCATGGACTGCTGGTCTGGTGATCAGTACTGCGCAGTCCAAAACGCTGCTTGGGCTCGGGGCTTCTGAGCTGGAACGCTGGGCTGTCACCCATGGACAATCCGCCTTCCGGGGCCGACAGCTTCATGACTGGCTCTACGCCAAGGGAGCGCGAGATCTCCAGGAGATCACGGTGCTCCCGAAATCTTGGAGGGCGTCCCTTCAGGACAGTGGGGTGAGCATCGGACGCTTGAAGGAGCAGGACCGCAAGGTGGCCGCCGATGCCACAACCAAACTCCTTCTGGGAACCGACGACGGGGAAACGCTCGAGGCCGTTGGTATCCCCACCGATCAGCGCCTCACCGTGTGTGTCTCAAGCCAGGTGGGATGCCCGATGGCCTGCCGTTTTTGCGCCACAGGAAAAGGGGGGCTACAGCGCTCGCTTCACACCCACGAGATCGTCGCGCAGGTGCTGAGCGTGCGCGAAGTGATGCAACGCAGGCCATCCCATGTGGTGTTCATGGGCATGGGGGAGCCGCTGCTGAATATCGAGGCCGTTCTGGATGCGATTCGCTGTCTCAACGACGATCTCGGAATCGGTCAGCGCCGGATCACGGTGAGCACGGTGGGGGTGCCGCGCACGCTTCCCCAGTTGGCGGAACTGGCCATGGAGCGGCTTGGTCGCGCCCAGTTCACCTTGGCGGTGAGCTTGCATGCCCCTAACCAAACACTGAGGGAAGAGCTGATTCCCACGGCGCATGCCTACCCCTATGACGCACTCCTGGATGATTGCCGGCATTACTTGGCGATCACCGGCAGGCGGGTGAGCTTCGAATACATCCTGTTGGGCGGTCTCAATGACCATGCAGCTCATGCCGAGGAACTTGCTGATCGGGTCGGTGGTTTCCAGAGCCACGTGAATCTGATCGCGTACAACCCGATTGAAGAAGAAGAATTTCAGCGACCAAAGCGGGATCGCATCGAGGCATTCCGGCGCGTGCTGGAAGGTCGTGGGGTGGCCGTGAGCCTGCGCGCCAGTCGCGGGCTTGATCAAGATGCTGCCTGTGGACAACTCCGCCGACGCTCGCTCTGAGCGTGGTTCAGGTGGCATCTCGATTGGGATCGAAGGCTCCCCGTGGCAGTCGCTCTCGCCAGGGCGCCACGACCGTGAGTAAGAGCAGCGAGGGCACGGCGGCTGCGACCGTGAGGCCGAAAAAGCTGCTCCAACCCACCTGGGAGGCGACCAGGCCTCCGGGAGTGGACAGAACGGAGCGACTGAGGGCATAGATCCCGGAGAGCAGGGCGTACTGGGCTGCTGAAAAGCGCGGGTTGCACAGACTCATCAGTAGAGCCAGGAAGGCGCTCACCACCATCCCGCTGCAGAAGTTCTCCACGCTCACGGCGATCAACAGACCTTGGAAGCCACCTCCGAAACGAGCCAGAGCCCAGTAAGCCAGATTGCTGAAGGCTCCGATCACGCCATACACCCAGAGTGCTCGGTTGAGGCCAAGCCGGGAGAACCAGGCACCGCCCACCGCCGTGCCGGCCATGGCAGCGCCGATCCCCCATCCCCCCTGAATGGTCCCGATGGTTTCGGGGGAGAAGCCGCTCTGGATCAGAAAGGGCACCGCCATCAAGCCCAGCAGGCCATCGGGCCAGCGATAGAGCATCACCAGCACCAGGATCTGGAGGGCCCGTCGTGGTCCGGTTCGGCCGAGAAATTCACGGGCTGGCCCGAGTACGGCTTCCCGCAGGTTGGGCACGGGATGTTGAATCGCTTGCAACCGAGGCGCCAGCACGGTGATCGGTGCGATCGCCAGCATCAGAACGCCGGCTGTGGCGAAGGCGGCCTGCCAGCTAAAACGGCCGGCGATCAGGAACCCACCGGCGCCGATGAACAACATCGCACCGCGATATCCGAGTGTCGCCGCCGCTGCTCCTCCTCCCCTTTCCGCTTGGGGCAGCAGATCGGTTCGATAGGCATCCAGCACCACATCCTGGGAGGCGCTGAGGATGGCGACCCCTAGGGCCGTGAGCCCGATGGTCAGCACGACGGCCTGCGAGGCGCTTGGCTGCAGACGGGTGAAACTGAGGAGGCCGATCCCCAGGAGCACCTGAAGCAGGGCCATCCAGCCCCGCCGCCGGTCGGGCCAGGGAATCGCCCAGCGATCCATCAATGGGGCCCAAAACAGTTTCAGGGTGTAGGGCAGCTCCGTCAGCCCCAGCAAGCCCACCATGGCAACGGGGACACCGCTTGCGGTCAGCCACCCCTGCAATAGGGTGCTGATCGACATCAGTGGCAGCCCACTGGCGAAGCCTTCCACCCCGACGGCAAGGATGCGACGCCAGGCACCCGCCTGAAGCGCCTCGGAAGTTGGTCGTTCGTCAGTGCTGACGCTCATGCTGCTGCTCGCTTTCCGCGCAGAATGTTCGAAAACATTGACGCCGTGTCCTTTTTTCGTACCACCTTGCTGCCCATCCTGATCGTGGCGCTGTTCGCTCTGGCCCTGGTGGCTGTCAGTGCACGCATCTGGCTTCCTGGAGACATGCTGGCTCCCGCACCGATCAGCTGAGATTACGATCAGCACATGGGAGAGGCATTCAGCTCCAAAAGGAATGATGCGATGGCTGATCTGGCCATTGATCCTGATGTGCTCGCCAGTGAGCTGGCCGCTGAGTTGCTGGGGGATCCCCTCGATGACATCGCTCCAGATGACCCGGAGCATGATGCGCTTCAGGCAGCCAGAGCCTGTGATGAAGGACTGGAATGGCTGAATCAAGGCCATGACCAGTACCTGCAGGGTTTGCGTGTGTTCTGTGAGCACCGGGACCCCCGAGCTGTTCCCCTGCTGCTGCCGCTGCTGGACAATTCCTGCCCCGTAGTGCGGATGAGTGCGGTGTACGCCCTGGGGCGTAATCCCTCAACCCAAGCCGTTCAGCCCTTGCTCGGGCTTCTTCAGCTCGACAGCAACGCCTATGTCCGCAAGGCCACAGCCTGGAGTCTCGGCAATTACTCGGATGCTCCAGTTCTCAATCCCTTGATTCGCGCCCTGCAAACGGATGTGGCATCGGTGCGTCTTTGGGCCTCTGTCTCCCTCGCCGAGGCTGGTGGTACCTCCGCAGCAAAGGCCGATTTGGCTGCAGGGCAGTTGCTCGTCAGCCTCCAGATCGACGGTGAGCCCGTTGTGCGCAGCAACTGCATCTGGGCTCTTGCCCGCTTGCATGAACATCTGGTGAAACCTCGCCAGGATCAGGTGGTGGAGGCGTTTGTCAACGCACTGCTCAAGGATGGTGAGGCGACCGTTCGCGATGAGGCTCGAACGGCTCTTGAGCAGCTGGATGATCCCGAGCTTGTGGACCGATTGAAGACCCTTCTTGATGAGGGACTGCTGCTCTGAGCGGATCGGTTACAGGGCTCTCCAGACAAGGTCTCTCGCCTCTAGCATTTGTCCAACTCTGTGGTGGTGCATGCCTCAGCGCACAGTGCGATTCCGAATTCGTCCCGACGGTCGCGTCGAGGAAACGGTTGAGGGGATCGCCGGTGACGGCTGCCTGCAGCTCACGGATCGCCTGGAAGCGGCCCTTGGCATCGTTGAACGGCGCGAGTCCACATCCGAGGCGTTTGCCACCGCCCAAGACCTCCACCAGACCCAGTTCGTCGAGCCCTCCTGATGTCTCACTTCAGCACCGTCAAGACTGAACTTCGCCAGCTCGAGCCACTCCGTGGCGCTCTCGAAGACCTTGGTTATGCCCCTGATGCAGGCACGCAGACCGTGCGTGGTTACCGCGGTCAAACCGTGGACGCAGAGCTGATTGTTGCCATCGAGGGTGGTGCTGATTTCGGGTTCCGTTGGAATGCAACCAGCGGTGCCTACGAATTCGTGACCGATCTCGATCTTTGGCGTCAATCGGTCCCTGTGGAGCGTTTCCTGTCCCAACTCACCCAACGCTACGCACTGCGTGCCGTGCTCGAAGCCAGTCGTCTGGAGGGGTTTGATTTGGCGCACCAGACCACTGGTCAGGACGGTTCGATTGAACTGGTGGTGACCCGTTGGGACGCCTGATTCAGGCCTTCCAAGCGTGAAGGATCCGTCTGCAGCGGCTTATTCCGCCTCCTCTCTTGAAAGTCTCAATGTTTCGGGGTTCGAACCTGTCCTGGGTGGCGAGCTGCGTGAACGGGCTGTCTGGGTTGACGAGGCTGTGTGTATCGGCTGTCGCTATTGCGCCCACGTGGCTACCAATACCTTCGCGATCGAACCCAACCTCGGGCGTTCACGGGCTATTCGCCAAGATGGTGATAGCAGTGAACGGATTCAGGAAGCGATCGAAACCTGTCCTGTGGACTGCATTCACTGGGTTCAGTTCGACGAGTTGCCTGCACTGAGACGGCAGCTTGATGCTCAGGAGCTGCTTCCCCTCGGATTGCCGTCACCGGCAAGGCCGCGGCGGCAGTTGCCCCGCGGCACCCAAAGGGACTGACGCGTATGACTGGGACTGGTCTCCCGACCCGCCGATTCGGACGCACCGAGCTCTCCATGCCGGTTCTCTCCCTTGGAGGAATGCGCTTTCAGCAGAGCTGGAGCGATCTTGAT
This sequence comes from Synechococcus sp. PROS-7-1, assembly GCF_014279795.1. Lineage (NCBI taxonomy): Bacteria > Bacillati > Cyanobacteriota > Cyanophyceae > Synechococcales > Synechococcaceae > Synechococcus > Synechococcus sp. PROS-7-1. Next base: position 2,013,569 of record NZ_CP047945.1, on the reverse strand, counting down.
GCGAAGGCGATCACGGTGCAGTCTCAGCAGTTGCTGCAACGCACCCTCGAACGTGCTGTCGACCTTGGTTTCCATCACATCGAAACGGCACGGCATTACGGAAGCTCAGAGCGGCAGCTGGGCTGGGCCATGCCTGATTGTCCTGACCCAGGCCGCATTCTTCAAACCAAAGTCCCCCCCCAGCAGGATCCTTCCCTGTTTGAGGCTGAGCTGGAGCTCAGCATGCAGCGGTTGGGGGTGCAGCGTGTGGATCTGCTCTCCATCCATGGCATCAACAGACGGGACCATCTCGCCCAGACGATCAGGTCAGGAGGTTGCCTCGAGGTGGTGCGGCGTTGGCAGGCGTCGGGGCGGATCGGTCATGTGGGTTTTTCCACCCATGGAGAGACCGATGTGATCGTGGAAGCGATTGAGACTGACGCCTTCGATTACGTGAACCTGCACTGGTATTTCATCCGGCAGGACAACGAACCGGCGATTGCTGCTGCGCACCGCCATGACATGGGTGTGTTCATCATCAGTCCGACAGACAAGGGGGGCCACCTGCACACGCCTGCACAACGGCTGATCGAGCTGACTGCCCCTTTCCACCCCATCGTCTTCAACGATCTGTTCTGTCTGCGGGATCAGCGTGTGCATACCCTCAGTGTGGGTGCAGCCTGCCCTCAGGATCTGGACTTGCATCTGGATGCTGTCAGTCGACTGGCTGACGCCCAGACACTCGTGAGTCCCATCGAGGCCCGCTTGCATCAGGCCGAGGTGGAGGCCCTCGGGCACGACTGGTTTAGCAGTTGGCGGCAAGGTCTTCCCGGATGGCAAACCACTCCCGGAGAGATCAATCTGCCCGTACTCCTTTGGCTCCATAATCTTGTAGAAGCCTGGGGCCTGGAGGGCTATGCCCGGGCCCGTTACGGCCTTTTGGGCAGGGCTGGGCACTGGTTCCCTGGGGCCAATGCTGATGCGCTTGATCGCGACGTGAGTGAGGACGACCTGGATGCGGCCTTGCTCGACAGTCCTTGGCGGTCCTCCATCCCAGAGCGTCTGCGCAACCTGCGTGAGCGGGTGGGAGGCGAACGTCAGGAGCGGTTGTCGTCAGCCTGAGCGCCGAGAGGCTGCTTGCCGGGAATGCCAACGGCACGTGGGTACAGCTTCGGTGTGGGCTTCTCGGGCATCAGCCGGATCACGGTGCGGGGGCCGCGTGCCGATGGCAGCTCACAGCGTTCAATCGCCACCGTTTTTGCTTTCAGCAAGGCGAGAGCAGGATCCAAATCGCTCTGGTCCTCCGGTTGCCAACGCCCTCGATAAAGCAAGGCCTGTCCGTTGGCATGCAGTAGCGGAACCAGATATTCGGCCACCACAGGAGCCGAGGCCACGGCCCGGGCCATCGCCAGATCAAACCGGCCTCTGCAGCTGGGGTCCTGCCCCGTCCGTTCCACCCGTTCGGTGCGGACTCTGACCCGTTCTGCCATCCCAAGGGAACGGGCCATGGCCGCCACCGCTGCGGTTTTACGGCCTACAGAATCCACCAAGGTCAGCTCCGCTCCTGGGAGAGCGATGGCGACCGCAAGGCCAGGGAATCCACCGCCAGTGCCGACGTCGATGCAGCGACGGGGTTGGTCGGCGGTGTCCAGTTCGGGTTGCAAAGGCCAGAGACTGTCCAGCACTTGGGTAATCCAGAAGTCTTCTCCCTCGACGAGCCTGGTGAGGTTCACCCTGCTGTTCCAGTCCCGCAGTAACTGCTGGAGAGCGATCAGTTGTTCGCGTTGCACCGAGTCAGGTGTCCAGCCCAGCTTGGACCAGAGCTCCTGCCCCGGAGCAGCGAACGGCGTTGACTCAGGCATAACGGCCCTCCCCTCTCTCCTTTCTAGAGTGTTTCTGTGCCCGGGGACTCCGCTCAACGCATGCCATCCTCGGTTCAGGATCTCAGCCATTACGAGCGCCTTGGAGTTCCCCAAGGCGCGGATACAGAAATGCTGCGGCAGGCCTTCCGCAGGCTCAGTAAAGCTGTGCATCCCGACACGACCCGTTTGCCGGCCAAGGATGCCGCCAGGCAATTCCGTCTGCTTCGGGAAGCCTATGAGCAATTGGCTGATCCGCGCTTGCGGCGTCTTTACGACGCAGCGCTGGAGGAGCGGAATGCCAGCGCTGTTGCGGCCAACGCCCCACCCTTGCCGGTGCCCCATGCGATCGGTCAGCGACGCCCCCTCTCCGGTGGGGAATGGACGTCGCTGCTCCTGCTCGCGGGGGCGTTGTTGCTCTGCCTCCTGCTAGGGGTCGGTGTGGCCTGGAATCGGGGGCTGGCGCTCCAGGTCCAGCCGAGTTGGCTGGTGGAAGAGCAGACTCGACTCATCGATGTCGATCCTGGTGGTTTTGATGGCACCGCTTCCTCCGCCAGAGACTCCGCTGAACCAGCACTCTCTGCAGGCTCTTGAAGAATGGCTGCGGGTTTTGGGGGCTGGACGCAGCGAGGACGATCTCTGTGACTGGATCTGGGAGCAGCCTGGATGGAGCGCTCGCTTGCGGCTGGATCAGGAGGGACTGGGAGTGACCTGGACGTCCTCCCAGCCCGCGAAGTCCTGCGCGTTTCCCTACGGACTGCCACGGAAGGATGTGGAAGCAGCCCTCAGGCTTGGTCCCTGAGGGCGTCTAGTCCGATTTCAATGCCTTCGTAGCACTGATCCAGCTGAGCATCGCTGATGCACAGGGGAGGCAAGAGATACACCACATCCCCTAAGGGACGAATCAGTACCCCGTGCTTTCGCACCAGGCTGCGCAGGATTTTCCCGGCGGGGTTGAGATACCCCTGGGTGCTCTCGGTCACAAGGTCGAAGGCTGCAATCGTTCCGCACAACCTTGGCCGTTGGACCTTGGGGTGGCCGGCCAAGCGTTCTAGACGGGGCTGATGCCTGTCTTGAAAGTTCTGGTATTTCTCAGGCTCGGCTTCGAGCAGGTCGAGACTGGCATTGGCGGCTGCACATCCCAATGGGTTGGCCGTGAAGCTGTGGCCATGCCACAGGGTTCGGGTGGGATCGCTCCCTAGGAATTCCTCGAAGATCGCCTCCTTGGCCATTGTGATTCCCATGGGCAGGAATCCTGCGGTCAATCCTTTGGAGAGCGCGACCAAATCGGGTTGGATTCCTGCCCGCTGGGATGCAAGCAAGGCTCCGCATCGGCCAAAGCCTGCCAGCACCTCATCGGCGATCAGCAAACTGCCCGCCTGTCGAACCCGCTGTTCTACGGCTTGCAGAAAGCCAGGACGGACCATGCGCATTCCTCCGGCTCCCTGGATCAGCGGTTCCAGGATCACGGCTGCTGTTGGTGTGGTCAGCGCTTGCTCCAGGGCCAGCAAGGCGTCCTGTTCGCGTTGGTCCACCGTGTCGTCGTCCCAGTGTGTGTGCGGCCAGGGCACCCGGGCGACGGGGAAGAGGAGCGGATCAAAGGGCTCGCTGAACAGGCTACGGGCGCCAACGGCCATCGCTCCGAAGGTGTCGCCGTGATAGGCCCCGTCAAAAGCGATCAGTTGCTGGCGAGGCTCTCCCCGGTTGTGCCACCACTGCACGGCGGTTTTCAAAGCCACTTCCACCGCTGTGGATCCGTTATCCGAGAAGAACACGCGATCGAGGCCGGTGTGCTGGGCCAAGCGTTGGGCGAGCCTTTCGGCCTGGGGATGGGTGAATTCCGCAAAGATCACCTGTTCCAGCGTGGCAGCCTGCTCGGCGATGGCTGCCGCTACCACCGGGTGCGCATGGCCGTGCAGAGTCACCCACCAGCTGCTGATTCCATCGATCAGGGGCTCCCCCTCGGCACGGTGCAGCAAGGCCCCTTCGCCCCGCACCACCTGCTCGAGTGGCGGAGTGGTGGTGATGGATGTGAAGGGTGGCCAGAGGTTGGGGTGGTGGTTCCGTGACACTGGGCATGCGCGACTGCCTGTTGTCATCATGAGCTTGCGTCCGGATGGTGCATCGATGGCCTTCACAGAAGCCAGCCGCCGTAATGGACAGCCAAGGTCTCGACGGTTTGTGGACCCCGCGACCTCCCAGCCTCGATGCCAGCAAGGCAGCGAGGGCTGTCGCAGCATTTTTTTCGAAGGAGGATGGCCCTCGATCAAGGCCCGGCTCGAGATGCGTGGCTGGTCCCCTTCCCAGGTGGAGCAGATCCACGAACAGTTGCGCCAGGGGTGGCCCCTCACCATGGCGGTGCGTCACGTGGCGCTGATGCTGGGCCGCTGTCCCATTCGCTCCAGGCCCATGGGTTGAGCCTGAATGGCAGTCTCTAGCGACAGACCTCGCTGTCGCGTTCCCCTTGGGTCGCGACCGGTCCGCAGTTGAACCAGCGCACCAGCTGAACTTCAACATCCGTGAATAGCACCAGAATGCCTCCACAGAGCAGGACAACGGCCACAGTGGCCCAGGTCTGTCGGCTGGTCATCGGCGATCCGGGCTGTTCATCAAGGCCCTGAACTTAAGGCCCAGCCTCTGCTTCTGCCACGCACACTTGAGTGTCTCTGCGTTGAGAGGATGAAGGGGAGGCAGCTCCGCCAGCACTGGAACCCCTCCGAGCTCTTCCAGGGTTCGAGGGTTGTCGGGGTGCAGGGGGCCGTTGAGAATCAGCCCGATCACAGGAATACCTCGGCTTGCCAAGGCTTCAAGACTCAACAAGGTGTGATTGAGCGTGCCCAGGCCGCTGCGGCAGACCAGGACTACCGGGAGATTCCAACGTTGCAGTTGGTCGATCTGTCTCCAGGTGCGCGTGAGCGGAACGTGCAGACCTCCGGCCGTCTCCACCACCAGTGGGGTGTTGCTGCTGGGCAACTGCAGCATTCCCGGCTCGAGGACCCGGTTCTCAAGCTCTGCTGCCCAATGGGGTGAGACGGCAGCTTTGAACGCGTAGGTCTCCGGGATCCAGCGGTGTTCGGGCAGTTGCAGCAGATCAATCACCCTCTGACGATCGCCGCCTCCCTCCAGTCCGCTCTGCACTGGCTTCCAGTACGTGGCCTCCAGTCCCTGAACCAGTAACGCGCTCACCACGGTCTTCCCTACGTCGGTGTCTGTGCCGCAGACCACGAGCCGGAGAGGAGCAGAACTTGGATTCATCCGCGAATCAGCAGCAATTGGATCACCCAGGTGAGTCTGAGCTGGCCATCGCTTTGGCGGTCGCTCCACCCTTGCTGAAGACGACGCCAGTCCCGCAGCGGCAGAGGGGATTGAGGACTGGTGCCAGCCCCGATCCGGCGCAAAGGTTTGAGCAGTAACGGCAGGCTCGGAGAGGTCACGGTGTAAGACACCCGGCGCGTCATGCGCAGCTGTTGCGCAGGAATGGTTTTCAGTAACGCGTCGGTGGAAGGGAACGGCAGTGCGGTGCAGCGCACCCCGCAGCGCCTGGCGCTTTGGTGCCACTGGGGGAAGCATCCCTCCACAGGGAGAGCAACCGCGAGGAGCCCAGCGGGGGCCAACCGCAGGATCCATTGTTGAAGAAGGTGCTGTGGTTCTGGAAGCCAGTGCAAGCAGAAGCTCGAGGCCAGAAGGGTTGGCGCCTCGCTCCAATCCGGTAGCCCCGTCGTGAGATCCCAGTGCAAAACCTCGGCGTCGTCGGGATGACCGCGCAGCATCGCCTCGCTGCCATCGATGCGCTGCACCTTGCGACCTGGGTGGAGTTGCTCCAGCGCTTTAGCAAGCTGACCGGTCCCAGTTCCTAGATCAACCCAGAGCCCGTCAGCGATCCCTTCCCGCCGACAGAGTTGGGCCAGTCGCCAGGCCACCGAGCGTTGCAACCGCGCGGATCGGTCATACCGTTCGGCAGCACGATCGAATTCCCGCAGAACGCGGACTTGCCAGGCGTGCGGTTTCATCCGGGCTGCCCGATGTCTTGCTCAAGCCACTGTCTGACGTGAGTGAGCAGGTCAGGCATCAGCAGTGCATGCCCCACGTTGGGGAGCAGCCAGTGCTCGGGTGCTTGCTCAAGCAGGTTGTCGAGTTCGCTGCGCAGGCACCGGCTTGCCTCCGGCGTCACGATGGCGTCGCATTCCGCTTCCACGATCAGCACGCGGGCGCTCGCCGGCAGGCCTGGGGGGAGCCCGTTGGTGGTGCTCAGGCGGTCGAGATCGGCTCGCAGCCGTTCCCGTCCTGCAGCCGTCAGGCCCTGGGAGCCAGGACTGGGCGGAAGAGCGCTGACATCTGTGGGCGCGGCAGCACGCTGCAGAAATGTTTGCAGCATGGCGGCTTCTCCGGGGCTGCCAATCGCGCATCTCATCCCTTCAAGCCCAGCCCTCAGCGCACGGCCCTGCCGTCCTGCGGGAACGAAGCGTCCGAAGCTGGCCAGCAGCACGGCATCTGTGGCCTGGGCCAGCACGCTGGCGTCCAGCAGATGCGGTCCAAGGGAGTGGGCGATGACGGCCCGTCGCTGCGGCGCCGTCGGATCAGGTGGTGCACTCCAGACGGGAGCAACTGGGTTGCGGCCGCCATAGCCGCGCTCTCCATTGACCCAGTGCCATCCATGGTGTTGGAAGGATCGTGTCCAGGCTTCCCAGACGGTGCCATCCGAGCTCCAGCCATGCATCGCAATGACCTGTTTCATTGCCGGAGGCTGCCGTGTCCAAGGGTGTTCACCAACGCGTCCAAGGCCTCATCGGACTGATGGTGATGCAGTACCAGTCTCAGGCGGGCCGTGCCCTCCGGCACGGTTGGAGGACGGATGGCAACGGTGAGAACCCCTGCTGCCTCAAGCTGTTGCTGGTAGTCCAGTGTTGGCTGATCACCCCCCACCAGCAGCGGCAGGATCGGTCCAAATCCCGCGGGACGGGACCAGCCCTGGGCCTCAAGGCGATCTCTCCAGCGATTGCTCTGTCGCACTAAGTCGGTTCCCCAACAGGGATGGCGTTTCAGAAGGTCCAATGCCGCCAACGCGGCGGCCGCCAGGGGTGGCGCCAGGGCTGTGGTGTATCGGAAGGCTCCGCTCGTTTGCAGGAGTGCGTCGGCCTGCTCTTGATTGCAGGCGAGGAAAGCTCCACCGCTGCCGAAGGCCTTGCCAAAGGTGCCGCTGATCATGGCGATGCCCTCCACGCCCAGGCCAAGGCCTCGTCCCTCATCTCCGAGGACCCCGAGCGCATGGGCTTCATCCAGGAGCAGATGGGCGCTGTAGGCCCGACAAAGTGCGGCTAGGGCCGGCACATCCGGGCTGGTGCCCTCCATGCTGAACAGGCTTTCGCTGATCACCACCAGGCGTGCATCCGGGCGCTGGCTGCGGCATGCCTGCAGTTGGTGTTGCAGAGCGCTGAGATCATTGTGGGCAAAGCGCTTCAGCTGGGCTCCACTGGCCTGGACTCCCACCAGCAGCGAATGGTGGATCAAGCGATCGACCAGCACCGTGGTGTGACGGTTGGCCAGGGCCAACACCGCCGCGAGGTTCGCTTGAAATCCGCTCGGAAACAGAAACACCCTGTCGCGTTGCAGCCAACCGGCCAGGGCCGCCTCCAGACGGTCATGCACCGGCCGGCTTCCTGTGACCAGCCTGGACCCACCGGCACCGACACCACTGCGTTGCAATTCACCCTCGGCCGCGGCGATTAACTCCGGGTGGTGACTCAGCCCGAGGTAGTCATTGCTGGCCAGATCCACCAGGGCTGGGCCTGTTTCGGCATCAATCACGGGATGCAGGCCTTCGCCATCGTGGGATGGCGCCCAGGTGCGCAGTCGTCGACGGCGGGTGGGTGGGACTGTCATAGCCACCACTTTGGGCCCTGGTCGCCCTGCAGAGTGAGGGTGAATTTGCTGCCGTTTCCATCGGAAGCGGTTGAGGGGTTGGAGCGCTTCACTCTTTTCTTTCCGTTGTGGACCCTGCTGGCAGCGTTGCTCTCACTGCTGCAGCCCGACTTGTTCACCTGGGTGGCAGGGCCGGTGATCGTCTGGTCTCTTGCTCTGATCATGCTGGGCATGGGGCTGGGTCTCTCTCCCGCTGATTTCCGCCGGGCCATGATTCCGCCGCGGGCTGCCCTGATCGGTGTGGGAGCTCAGTTTCTGGTGATGCCGGCTCTTGCTGCATCGCTGGCCTGGGTCCTGAAGCTGGAGCCGCCCCTGGCTGTTGGGCTCATCCTGGTTGGGTGCTGCCCAGGGGGGACAGCCAGCAATGTGGTGGCTTTGATCGCTCGGGCTGATGTTGCGCTCTCGGTGGTGATGACGTCGCTGAGCACCCTCCTGGCCGTTGCGGTGACTCCCCTGCTCGCGAGTGCACTGGCGGGCCGCTATGTGCCGGTGGATGGCTGGACTCTGCTGGTGAATGTGATGCAGGTGGTGTTGGTTCCGGTGACGGTCGGCGTGGCGATTAAGCAGGGGCTGCCACGCCTGGCAGCCAGAGTGCAGCCTGTGATGCCGCCGCTGGCGGTCGTGGCGATTGCCTTGATCGTTGCGGGAATCGTGGGCAGTCAGCGCGAGGTGCTTCTGCGTCAGGGAGGCCTGCTTGTGCTGGCCACGGCTCTTCTTCACGGTGGTGGCTTCCTGCTCGGTTTCCTGCTGCCGGCCCTTCTGGGTGAACCCAGGGCTGTACGCCGCACCATCAGCATTGAAGTTGGGATGCAGAACTCAGGACTGGCGGTTGTTCTGGCGCGATCCGGTGGCTTTGCGAATCCGCTCACCGCTCTCCCAGGGGCGATCTCCGCTGTGATGCATTCCCTGCTGGGCAGTCTCCTGGCGGCCTTGTGGCGAAAGCGTCCCTAAGATCCCGCCATGAAGGATCAGGACCCCCAGGCTGCACAGCCCGCCAGTGTGGGATCTCCTGATCCGGCGCAACTCTTCCCCTTCCCTCTGGATGACTTCCAGCTGGAAGCGATCGATGCTCTCAATCAGGGGCATTCCGTAGTCGTGAGCGCCCCGACGGGATCTGGCAAGACCCTCGTGGGTGAATACGCCATTTACCGGGCCATCGCCCATGGCCAGAAGGTGTTCTACACCACGCCTCTCAAGGCTCTTTCCAATCAGAAACTGCGCGACTTTCGTGAGCAGTTTGGGGCCGACAACGTCGGTTTGATGACTGGTGACCTCAGCGTGAACCGTGAGGCCTCGATCGTGGTGATGACCACAGAGATCTTCCGCAACATGCTTTACGCGGAAGCGGATGAGTGTGATGACCCGCTAGCGGATGTGGAGGCGGTGGTGCTCGATGAATGCCACTACATGAATGACTCGCAGCGCGGCACGGTTTGGGAGGAGTCGATCATTCACTGCCCATTGCCAGTGCAGCTGGTGGCGCTGTCCGCCACGGTTGCCAATGCCGGTCAGCTCACCGACTGGATTGAACGGGTTCATGGCCCAACGCGTCTGGTGCTCAGCGACTTCAGACCCGTCCCCCTCCAGTTCAGTTTCTGCAGCGCCAAGGGCCTGCATCCGTTGCTGAATGACCAAGGCACCGGCTTACATCCCAACTGCAAGGTGTGGCGTGCTCCCAAGGGAAACAAGCGCAAGGGACGCTCTCAACGCCCTCCCCAGCCCGAGCCTCCGCCGATCAGTTTTGTGGTCGCTCAGATGGCGGAGCGGGAGATGTTGCCGGCGATCTATTTCATCTTCAGTCGCCGGGGGTGTGACAAGGCTGTGCGTGATCTCGGGGTGCAGTGTCTGGTCAATGAGTCCGAGCAAGCGCGTATCCGTGAACGCCTCAAGGCCTACACCGCGGCCAATCCTGAAGCCGTACGCGATGGCTTGCATGCCGATGCGCTCCTGCGAGGGATTGCGGCTCACCACGCCGGCGTGTTGCCGGCGTGGAAAGAGCTGATCGAGGAGTTGTTCCAGCAGGGCTTGGTGAAGGTTGTGTTCGCAACGGAAACCCTTGCCGCTGGGATCAACATGCCTGCGCGCAGCACCGTGATCGCCGCTCTCTCCAAGCGCACGGAGCGGGGCCACAGGCCGCTGATGGCCAGCGAATTCCTGCAGATGGCCGGTCGTGCCGGTCGGCGTGGCTTGGATTCAAAGGGCTATGTGGTGACGGTGCAGAGTCGTTTTGAAGGGGTGCGAGAGGCGGGGCAGCTGGCCACAAGCCCAGCGGATCCCCTTGTCAGTCAGTTCACACCCAGCTACGGGATGGTGCTCAATCTCTTGCAGCGCCACGATCTGGCCAAGGCTCGGGAGCTGGTTGAACGAAGCTTCGGCCGCTATCTCGCCAGTCTCGATTTGGTTGAGGAGGAGGAGATTCTTCAGCAGCTGCGTCTTCAGCTCGGGCAGTTGCAGGGCACCGCCGGTGATGTGCCCTGGGAAGATTTCGAAGACTATGAAAAGTTGCGCAGCCGTCTCCGCGAAGAAAGGCGGTTGTTGCGCATCCTTCAGCAGCAGGCCGAAGAAACCCTTGCCCACGAGCTCACGCTGGCACTTCAGTTCGCCAGCGTTGGCACGCTGGTCAGTCTGAAGGCTCCCCAGTTGCGCGGTGGAGTCACGCCGGCGGTGATTGTGGAGAAATGCGAGGGCCCCGGTCAGTTTCCGCTTCTGCTTTGCCTCACCAACGACAACGTCTGGCTCTTGCTGCCCTGTCAGGCGGTGGTCAGCCTTCATGCCGAACTCAGCTGTCTGCAGGTTGAAGGGCTGCAGACGCCTGAGCTGGGACGCGCTGGAGAGCTTCGCCATGGAGATCAGCAGAGCGGTGGCCTCGCTCTCGCTGTGGGCCACATGGCCCAACGCCATGACATGACCACACCCCAGTACGACCTTGCCGGGGAGGTTCTGACCCAGTTGCAGTCTGTTCAGGAGCTTGAGGCTGAGCTGGAAGTCCATCCAGCCCATCGTTGGGGGGATCGCAAACAGCTCAAGAAGCACCGGCGGCGCATGGAGGAGCTGGAACTGGAAATCACCGAGCGCCAGCAACTGCTCCATCACCGTGCCAACCGGCACTGGGACACGTTTGTTGCCTTGATGGAGATCCTTCAGCATTTCGGAGCTCTCGACGACCTGGTGCCCACGGAAATCGGCAGAACCGTGGCGGCTCTGCGGGGCGACAACGAGTTATGGCTGGGTCTCGCGTTGATGAGTGGCCATCTCGATGATCTGCCTCCAGCTGAACTCGCAGCGGTGTTCGAAGCGATTAGCACCGAAGTGAATCGCCCCGACCTCTGGAGTGGCTTTCCGCCGCCGCCGCGGGCGGAAGAAGCTCTTCATGATCTCTCGGGAATTCGTCGGGAACTGCTGCGGGCTCAGGAACGTCACCGGGTTGTGGTGCCTGCCTGGTGGGAGCCTGAACTCATGGGACTTGTGGAGGCCTGGGCCCGCGGTGTGGCCTGGAATGATCTGATCGCCAACACGTCGCTGGATGAGGGTGATGTGGTGCGGATCATGCGACGCACCATTGATCTGCTGGCACAGGTTCCTTACTGCGAGGCGATCAGCGAGCAACTGCGCAGCCATGCCCGACAGGCGCTGAAAGCAATCAATCGCTTCCCTGTGGCGGAAGCGGATGATTTGCTCAAGGCTGCAGCGGCGGAATCAGAGCCGTTGAATCCAGCGACCGAGAGGGCTGCCTAACCTTTCAGCAAATGGCTCCTAGCCCTGTTCAGCGGCCATGGAGGCTGGGTCGACGACGCGATCGAACACCTCAGCGCTGACGTAACCCAGGTCCAGAGCGGCGCTTCTCAGGTCTATTCCCTGTTCGTGCGCGTATTTCGCAATCGCGCTTGCTTTGTCGTACCCAATCACCGGGGTGAGTGGGGTGACAAGCATCAGGGACTGCTCCACATCCCTTTGAATGCGGGCGCGGTTGGGTTCGATCCCCTCAACCATGGCCACCCGAAAACAGTGGCAGGCATCCGTGAGCAGGGTGATGGCCTGCAGCAGGTTGAAGCCGATCAGCGGTTTGTACACATTCATCTGCAGATGGCCACCGGCACCGGCCATCGCCACCGCAGCATCCAGCCCGATCACCTGGGTGCAGACCATGGCCATCGCCTCGCACTGGGTGGGATTCACCTTGCCCGGCATGATCGAACTGCCGGGCTCATTTTCCGGAAGATGCAGTTCGGCGAGACCGGCTCGAGGTCCGCAGGCCAGCAGGCGGATGTCATTGGCGATTTTGAGCAGGCTCACTGCCAGAAGCCTGAGCTGTCCCATGGTGTTGACGAGTCCGTCGTGGCTGGCCATCACGGCGAACTTGTTGGGGGCTGTGGTGAAGGGCAGGCCTGTAAGCCGCTTGAGCTCGGCTGCCGCCTCGACTGAAAAGCCCTTCGGGGCGTTGAGCCCCGTTCCCACCGCTGTGCCTCCCAAGGGCAGAGGCAGGATTTCCTCCAGGCTGGTGTCGATGCGTCGCGCTGCGGTTCCGATCTGATCTCTCCAGGCTGATGCTTCCTGGCCGAGGGTGAGCGGGACCGCATCCTGAAGGTGGGTGCGGCCGATCTTCACGATGGATGCCCAGTCGTTCGATTTGACGCCAAAGGCCTCTTTCAGTTGTTGCAGTTCCGGTTGAAGGCGGCGGCTGATCGCTTCCGCGGCCGCCACATGGATGGCGGCCGGGAAGGCATCGTTCGTGGACTGGGACCGGTTGACGTGATCATTCGGATGGATGGGTCGATGGCTGCCGAGAGCTTCCCCAGCACGCAGCGATGCCAGATTGCTGATCACCTCGTTGAGGTTCATGTTGGTCTGCGTGCCGCTGCCGGTTTGCCAGACCCTCAGAGGGAATTGATCGTCGTGGCTTCCTTCGGCGACTGCAGCGGCGGCTTCAACAATCAAGTCGCGCTGCTCGTTGCTGATCACACCGTGTCGCGCATTCACGATCGCCGCTGCCTGCTTGATGCGAGCGAGCGCATGAATCAGTGGGGTTGGGATCCGATCCTCGGCGATGGCGAAATTCTGCAGGGAGCGCTGGGTCTGAGCGCCCCATAACGCCTCAACAGGCACATGCACCGTGCCCATGCTGTCGTGTTCCGTGCGGGTCGCGTTGGTCATGAGTTCGAATTGGGCCTCAGCACAAGGGCAATGATCAGCAGCATCCCGCTGACGCTCACCACCACATAGATCCAGTCTGCGTAGGGGGTCCAGAACATGACGCCGTCAACTCATCAGAGCTTCAGCCGGTCCCAGATCACGCCCAGGTTGGCTTGATGGAGCTCCGTACTGAAGCACTCCTCCAGCTGTTGGCTGCTGAGTTTTGCGGTGACCTCAGGGTCGCCGGCGAGGTTGGCGTGGAAATTGCCCCCCTCGGTGTTCCAGGCGCTGTGTGCGTTCCGCTGCACCACTCGGTAGGCGTCTTCCCGGCTCATCCCGGCATCGACGAGGCCGAGTAGAACCCGCTGGCTGAATACCACACCCCCGTAAACATTCATGTTTCGGCGCATGTTGTCTGGGTACACGCCAAGACCGGCCACCACAGCTGTCATCTCCCGGAGCATGAAATGCAGCGTGACCGAACAGTCCGGAAGCATCATCCGTTCAGTGGAGCTATGGCTGATGTCCCGTTCATGCCAGAGAGCCACATTTTCAAGGGCAGCGACGACATAACTGCGCAGCACCCTGGCCAGACCACTGATGCGTTCACTGCGGATCGGATTGCGTTTGTGGGGCATGGCTGAACTGCCTTTCTGGCCCTTGGCGAAGCTTTCCTCCACCTCCAGTACATCGGTGCGCTGAAGATTGCGGATCTCGGTCGCAAACCGGTCGAGGCTTGCTCCCACCAGAGCGAGGGTCTGGATGTAATCCGCATGACGATCGCGTGAGATCACCTGTGTGCTCGCCGTGTCAGGGATCAGGCCGAGACGTTCACAGGTCAGTCGCTCCACCTCCGGGTCGGTGTTGGCGTAGGTGCCCATGGCGCCACTGACCTGGCCCACGGCCACATCGCGTTCGAGGCGTTCGAGACGCTCAGCGTTGCGACGGGTTTCTGCCAGCCAGCCTGCGAGCTTGAAGCCGAAGGTGATCGGTTCGCCATGGATGGCGTGGGAGCGGCCGATCATCACGGTGCCCTTGTGCGCCTTCGCCAGGGCTGCGATGGCCATATCCAGGGCCATCAGTTCCTGTCTCAAAAGTGATACGGAAGCTTTGAGCTGAAGCGCCAGGCCGGTATCCAGCACGTCACTGCTGGTCATGCCCACGTGGATGTAGCGCCCAGCATCCCCGACATGCTCATTCACGTTGGTCAGGAACGCGATCACGTCGTGACGCACCTCGGCTTCGATCTCGAGGATCCGCTCCGGTTCGAAGGCCGCCTTGTTGCGGATGTCCTCCATGGCTGGCTCAGGGACGCGCCCTAATGAGCAGTTGGCTTCACAGGCGGCGACCTCCACATCGAGCCAACTCTGATACTTGGCACGGTCGGTCCAGATCGCGCCCATCTCGGGCAGGGTGTAGCGCTCGATCAAGGGCTCGCAGACGAACGGTCAATCCATGACCTTACGGCGACGTGGAGGTTCAGGCCGAGCGCAGGCGACGGTGGTCAACCTCCCATTGCACATGCTGCCCCCAAGATTGCTGCCGAACCAAGCAAATGCCTCCACGGCATTCGATCACCTGGAACGGGGGCAGATCATTGGGATGATTGTCGATTGTGACGAAAGTTCCTGGGTGTAGGAGCTCCAGAACGTTGCTGTTGTTGCGGCAGCGGCGGTGGGGAGGCTGCTTGGCGGACATGTCCGTGGGGCGGCTCGGAACGATCCTCCCGGACATCAACGGATTCAGGGGTGAACCCCATGACTTTGTTCGGATTTCAACTCTGCTTTTATGAAGCAGTGCCCCGAAAACAACGACTAGATCTGCATCTGCTGACGCTAGGCCTGGCGGCATCCCGTCAGCAGGCGCAACAGCTCATTCGTGCCGGGAAGGTGCGCGATCGCCATGGTCAGCGCTTGGAGAAGCCTGGTTATGAAGTTGCCGAAGACACGGTTGTCCGGGTGGAACAACCGCCGCGATTCGTTTCACGGGGCGGGGACAAACTTCTTGCGGCGTTGTTGGCGTTCCCCATCGAGGTCGAGGAGCGGGTGTGTGTGGATGGCGGGATCTCCACCGGCGGCTTCACCGATTGCCTGCTTCAGCATGGAGCGCGCCGGGTGTATGGAATCGATGTGGGGTACGGCCAAACCGCTTGGAGCCTCCGCACCGATGAACGGGTGGTGCTGAAGGAACGCACCAACTTGCGACGACTGATTCCGGAGCAGCTTTTCGCTGAGAATGATCCAAGGCCCACACTGGCTGTAGCCGATGTGTCGTTCATTTCTCTGCAGCTTGTGCTTCCGGCTCTTTCCGGCTTGCTGCAGTTGGATGACCAGGGTGATCGGTGCTGTGGTTGTGAAGCTGTGCTGCTGGTGAAGCCGCAGTTCGAAGTGGGGCGCGACCGCGTGGGCAAAGGCGGCGTTGTTCGCGACCCAGCTGCGCACCACGATGCCATTGCCACCGTGATTGCTGCAGGCAATACCTTGAATTGGAGAGCTCGCGGGCTTGTGGGATCACCGATCACCGGACCCGCTGGAAATCACGAATATCTGTTGTGGCTGAGCGGATCAGGTGATCCCTCGGTCACAAGAGAGGTGATCGAGGGAGAGGTCACAGCAACCCTCAAGCGTTGATCCGGGCGTCAGAGGGCAGCGCCATCACGATCACCGGTACGGATCCGAACCACGGTCTCGACGGCTGAGATGAAGATTTTTCCATCGCCGATCTCGCCGGTTTTTGCAGCTTCAGCGATGGCGGTGACGACCGTGTCCACCCTGGCGTCGTCGACGACCACTTCGACCTTGAGCTTCTGCAGAAATTCAACAGTGAACTCGGACCCGCGATACCGCTCAACCTGACCTTTCTGCCGGCCGAATCCGCGCACTTCACTCACAGTCATGCCGACAATTCCGGCATTGACCAGGGCGAGCTTCACATCTTCCAGCTTGAACGGACGAATAACAGCTTCAACTTTTTTCATGTCAGAACCTTCAGGCGTTTAGGGGTGGATCAGGTCGGAACTTACCGAGTGGGGGAGAGGGTCGGAAGAGGGGCGACGTTTAAACCCGCCCGGGTGGCGTCCTGCCAAAGGGCCTCAGCGTCCAATCGCGACACAGTCACCCGTCCATCGGCGAGAAGTTCCCAGTGCTGGGACTCGAAGTGGGTTTGGAGCCAGAGAATTCCGTGAACGCTGGCAGGGGTCAATCGGTAGGAATGGCCGTCTGCCAGCAGTTGGAGATCCATGAAATCGGCTTGAGGTATAACCCCATTACGGCTGGTCTTTGACCCAGTCGTTGTTCGAACCGATACCAAATCAGGATTTGGCTTGTTGCTGTCTGTGCTGATAAACGCTGCCGCGATAGTGCAGTTCGACGGTGTCGGTCTCTGCAGCCTGATGGCGCAGGGGCGCTTCGTAGTGACTTCCGCGGTAGGTGTGATCGACCCGTTGGTCGCTCAGCCGTTCGTGCTGAGCGGGGTCGTAGGCAATGCCTCGGTACGTGCGTTGGAGAGTGGTCATGAGATGAGCCTCGAAGGGGGTGGTGGTTGTCCCGATTGCAGGTCGGGGCCGCTTCGTGGGAAGGAGCGTTGCTTCGCCGCGCGAGTGGCTACTTCCGGCTGGAAAGGCGACGCATGACCGTCACCTGAGCTCAACGTTTTGTCCTTCAATGCAGTTCTATCTCAAAAGTGTTGTTCATAGTGAACACTTTGCTGATCTGGTTGGAAGAAATTCAGTGAATGCCCTGCCCTGAAAGCTTTGGGCTTCTCCGGCTGGGATTTAGGTTCTTTACAAACCGTTGCTTCTGATGCCCGCCATGAGCGCATCCCCTGCAGAAACGACCCGAACGCCTCTCTATGGCGAGCGAGCGATTGCCGAGGCTCAGTTGATCTGTTTCGACAACCCTCGGCCTGGTCGGCCTTACGAGGTCTCGATTGAATTGCCTGAATTCACTTGCCTCTGTCCCTTCTCGGGATATCCGGATTTCGCCGTTTTGCGGCTTCTGTACCAACCTGGCCCGCGCGTCGTTGAGCTGAAGGCGATCAAGCTCTATGTGAATGGTTATCGCGATCGCACCATCTCCCATGAAGAGGTGGCCAACCGGATTCTTGATGATCTGGTGTCAGCCTGCGACCCGGTTTGGATGCAGCTTGAAGCTGATTTCTATCCCCGAGGGAATGTTCATACCGTCGTCCGTGTCAGCCATGGGACACGTCAACCCTGCTGATGAGTTGCGGGAGTTCTGCAGCGAAACCCAAGAGGTTTCGATTGCAAAGCCCGCCGATATGCAGTCGTTGATGCTTGTTGTCGCTGATCACCCAGATCTGACGCGTCGCAACCATGCTGAGCGCTCCGCCCAGAAGCGTGATGGCAAAACCGGCATAGACCAGAGGCACTCCGGGGTCACGTTTGAGCAGCAGCCCACTGGCAGGGAGGATGTCGATCACCTTCAGGGGTAAGCCCCTCACCTCTGTTCCTTCGCCTCCGGGGCGGAGATTGGTGATCAGTGCACCGTCCGAGCCGAACACCTGCACCGGACCCTGTTCACTGCTGGTGCTCAAAAAGACGGGTTCACTGCCGTCAGGACGCGTCGGCAGGACAAGCCCCCAGATCTGGTCCCCCAGCTCCGGGAACGTGCTGAGTGGAAGCTGCAGCATCGGACTCCTGCCGATCTGCACCGTGATGGCAGCTAAGGACCAGTCGGCTTGGTACACCGTCATGCCCTGGTAGCGGAGTGGGTGGTTCACGCTGATCGTGCGGAGCTCATCCTCTTGCCCTGGTGGTGACAGGGTCAGCGTCGACTGGAATTGTTCGGGGCGTCCGGCAGGGTCCCGCGTGATCGAAAACTGCTCAAGGGTGAGACTGAGGCGATTGGCGCCTGCTGGATCGAGAAGATCTAGAGATCGTCCTGGTGCCAGAAAGCGTTCCAGGCGCTGTCCGGCGAGAGCTCCCCAGGCGGCGCCGATCAGCAAGAGCACCAAACCCGTGTGAACCAGCAGAGGGCCGACGCGTCCCACGACGCCGCGGCGAGCGGCCAAGCGATCTTGATGCTGTTTGACCTGCCAGCCCCGCGATTTCAGTTCTGTCGCCAGGCTGGATAGGGCTCCATCGCTGCTTGCACAGCTGAGTGTTTCCGCCAGGGCCAGTTTGCTCAGCTGACGCGGACGGGTGTAATCAATCCAACGCATCGCTGCTTGCAAAGCCGGCCATTGCCTGCGCCAACTGCAAAGCATCAGGGCGACGCCAAGCCAGGCGAGTAGGAACAGAAACCAAATGCTTGAGTAAAGGTGATCCAGCTGAAAGGCCAGCATCTGGTCACCATTGATCAATCCAAGCCATGGATCGGCATTGAACCGTTCCAAATACAGCTCAGGCGCTTCTTGCTGAGGAAGGATCGTTCCCACAGCACTGGCCGCCGCAATGAGCAGCAGCAGCGCAATGGCCAGGCGAAGGTCGGAAAGAATCGCCAGTAAGCGATTGAATGTGCGCATCGTTAAACCAGCCGCGCAAGCAGCGTGAGTGATCCCACCGTGATCAGCACGGCTCCGCTGATGCTCGGGATCCATTGGCTCACGGGGCGGAGCGCCATCAATTTCGGCAGGGAAGCAGCCATGCTGCCCGCCAAGAGCAAGGGCAGGACCTGGCCGATCCCGAAGCTGCTCAGAAATAGAACGCCGATCACAACATTGCCTGTGCTGGCGATCCAGCCGAGTAGAACGGCCAGCACAGGAGTTGTGCAGGGCGAGGCCGCCAAGCCAAAAGCAAGACCAGCGGCCAGGGGGGCCAGTGGCGCTGGCACTCGGTTGCTCCAGGCCTTGGGGTCAGGGCCCGCCGGCAGGGGGATACGAACCACACCCAGAAGATTGAGGCCCATCACAATGGCGAGTCCCGCCACCAGGGTTGGGATCAGCCCTGGCACCTGGCCGTAGATTCCGCCCAGCAAGCCGCTGAGACTTCCCAGCATCACCAGCGCACCAACGATTCCGGCTGAAAACGCCAGGCTGCGTTGCCAGGGGGCCTGCCGACCTTCAAAGCCGGCCAGATAAGCGAGGGTGACCGGTAGAAGGGAGAGGGAGCAGGGACCAAGGCTGGTCAAGGCTCCTCCAATCAGAACCACGCCGAGACTGAGGGGGCCTGGTTGTGCCAGGGCGTGATTCAGAAGCTGCTCAGCGTTGCGTGCCAGATCTGAAAGCGCTAGGTCGAGGAAGGCGATGGTCGTGCCGGTCGGCCGGAAATTACAGAACTTAAGCCTATCGATCAGAGCTTCAGTGCCGCTGCAGAGGCCTGCTCGATGCTCTTTGGCCGCGGCCTCCTATCAGTCCGGTGGATTCCAGAGAGCAGCGGATGAGCAGTCCCACAATCATCAGGCTGGAGAGCAGCGAGTTTCCCCCGTAACTCATCAGGGGCAGAGGCAGCCCTGTTGTTGGCATGGCCCCGGAGGCCACGGCCACATTCATGATGGACTGGCCAACCAACAGTGTGGAACAGCCAATGGCAACAAGGCGCGCCTGATTGCTGCGGCAGCGCAGCGCCACGCGTAGGCCCAGATAGCCAATCAGCATCAAGAAGAGCAGTAGAAGCAGTGAGCCCACGAGCCCAAATTCCTCGGCGTACACCGCAAAAATGAAGTCGGTGCTTTGGATCGGCAGATATTGCAATTTCTGAGTTGAAAGGCCGAATCCCTCTCCGAACACACCACCCGAGCCAATGGCCAGAAGACTTTGAATCAGCTGATAGCCATCACCCTGAGGGTCTTTCCAGGGGTTCAGGAAGGAAATGACCCTGAGGCGTTGATATTCATTGATCAAAATGCTCGCCGTGCCCAGAACAGCGCCTCCGATCGCCGTTCCGAACAGTTGAACGAGAGGCAAGCCCGCCGAAAAGGCCATCAACCAGATCAACAACCCACTCAACGCTGCGGTGCTCAGGTTGGGTTGTTTCAGGATCAGAAGGACTAACAGCCCAAAACTCCCGAGCCACAACAGCTTCTGATCCAGGCCGGTGCGTTTCCAGTGAGCGAAGAGGTTGGCTGCTTGCAGCACTACAAACGGTTTCACGAGCTCAGATGGCTGGATCTGGATCGGTCCGATCACGAGCCAGCGACTGGCACCGTTCACCGTGGTTCCCATCACCAGCGTGGCGGCAATGAGCAGGCATCCAATCCATAGAGCAGGGCCAGCCAGTTTCAGCCAGCGCCTCAGATTGGTTGACGCCGTGAACGCCATCAAACTCCAGCTTGCGGCCATCCACACCAGTTGCCGCTTGAGGTAGTAAGCCCCCTCACCCTGCTCACGCGCTGCAACCCACCAGCTGGCAGAAGCCAGTACTAGTAAGCCTGCAAGGCTCCAGATGGCTGTGAGCGTGAGCAACAGGCGTGCTTCTGCGGGCCACAACGACCAGTCGAGGGGGAGGTGACGTTCCCAGAACGACCTCGAATCTTTTTCGGGATTCGTGCGAGTCCTCACGGTGCCCGACCGTGAGGATCGACTCCTCCTGGACATCACGGACGGGCTGCTCAAGAGTGCAAAAGGGAATAAGTGTATTGAGCCGTCTCAACCACGATTTGCCAAGGGATTGGTCATAAAAAAACCCGGCTTAAGGCCGGGTTCGCAAGCGTTAGGACTGCCTTCAGTTTCCGACATTCACCTGGCGTGAGCCAGTGCAGAGTTCAACCTTGATGATCCGTCCTCCCTGCTTTTGGATTCGCTGTTGTTCAGCAAACCAGCTGTCGTACGGAACCCACTTGGTGAAGAAGGTGTTCTGCAATTCGCGCTGGGTCCGAACCTTTTCAGGGCTCGGAATGCAGGCGGTGACTTTGAACAACCGCATCGGACTCAGTTGCCGAGACCGGAACAGATGTAGTCGAAGTAGACACCCATCTCCTTGCCTGCGTCGGGGCCGACGAGGGAAGCGGTGACTTCTTTCATGGCCTGAATGGCCTGGACGGTGGCACCAATGGGCACACCGAGGGAGTTGTAGGTCTCCTTGAGGCCGTTCAGAACCCGCTCATCGAGGATGGAGGTATCACCAGCCAGCATGGCGTAGGTGGAATAACGCAGGTAGTAATCCAGATCGCGGATGCAGGCTGCATAGCGACGGGTGGTGTACATGTTGCCGCCCGGACGGGTGATGTCCGAGTACAGGAGAGCCTTGGCCACTGCATCACGAATGATCGAAGAGGCATTGGCACTGATGGTGGCAGCAGCCTTCACGCGCAGCTCACCACTGGCGAAATAGCTCTCAAGGCTGCTCATGGACGTCGTGTCCAGGTAGAGACCCTGAACATCGGACTTGTTGATGACGTTGGTGATCGCGTCTTGCATGGATCAGAGGTGACGGAAAGGGGCGTGAAGTCCGGTGATTCAGGCGAGGGCGCCGACCACGTAGTCGAAATAGAAGCCAGCTTCCTCGGCGTCGGCGCCACTGAGGATGCCCATGGCGACGGTCTTCATTTCACGGACCGCTTCAGCCATGGCTTCAAGGGGGGTGCCCAGGGAGCGATAGAGCTCACGGGCGCCGATCACTCCGATTTCTTCGATGGGGGTCACATCGCCTGCGACGACCCCGTAGGTCACGAGACGCAGGTAGTAATCCATGTCACGAAGACAGGTTGCGGTCATTTCCTCGCCGTAGGCATTGCCTCCGGGAGAGATCACGTCGGGACGTTTCTGAAACAGCTGGCCGCCAGCCGTTTTGACGATGCGCTCACGACTCTCGCTGAGAACCTGAGCGACTCGAAGACGACGCTGTCCGCCGCCGACGAAGGCCTTGATCTGGTCCAGTTCTCCTGGACTGAGATAGCGGGCTTCGGCGTCCGCGTTGATGATCGAGTTGGAGACGATGCTCATGCAGTTCTACCTCGAAGCAAGCGGCCGCCCGTAGGAGACCGATATCCGGTGTGTGGTGGTGGGTGATCTCGACTGAGATCGGAGAGCAGCTTAAGGGCCGCTGGTGCTCAGATCGTGGAGATTCGAGCTTGAAGGCCTTCAGATGTTGTATCTGTTGACCTTCGGGGATGCAGTCGGGCATCACCTGAAAGGTGGAGCCGATCGAGTGTGATTCTCAGGCAGCTGCCAGGCAAGGTTTGGGGCTGGTAACAGATCTTCATTCCGAGCCCAGGTTTTTGATAATCAGGCATTAAAAAGCCAGTGGTTGAGATACCACTGGCGTTGTTATTTGCGGGTTGTCGTAATCGGAAATCAAGGGTGCTGCGTCAGTTGAGCAGCGCTTACAAGGCTTGGCTGGGTGGTGGTGTCAGTCCGGCGTTGCCGCTGTAAAGGGATGCTGTGCGGGTGAGCGTTGACTGGGCCACGCCTGGTTGCGAGTTCAGGCCTCGGAAGCCAGGAACCTCAGAGGGCTCGAATCCGAGCTTGGAACGAAGTTCCAGTAACTCCTGCACAGCTGCTCTTTGCCCTGATTCCGCTCTCACGACCAGAAAACGACTCGTTTCTGATGGCGTGGATGCCCTGCCAACCAGCGCCATCGTCGCTGCGGTGGCAGCGCGTAACGGCGCCATCCTGGAGAGTCTTTCTAGGAACGCTTCGCTGGTGGCGACTTCAGCCACAAACCCCTCGAGATCGATCTGACCATCGCGCAGTCGGGATTCGCTGGTGATGAGTCGTTCGCTTTCCAGTGGGACCCGGTTGAGAAGCTGCCTGTAGGTGGCATCAACAACCTCTCTCAGCTCTGATTCGCTGGGATTGCGTGGAAGTGAACTCTTCACCGGCAGTCCTGATCGACGCAGATAACCAGTGGCGTCTCCCAGGGGCAAAGCCGACTGCATTCCCTGCTTGCCTGGGTCCTGTTGGATGGTTCGGCTGAACCGGGAGTCGATCGTTCGGCTCCAGGTTTTTGCCGCCTCCTCGGGAGATGTTGTTCCCTGCGGACGCCGACGCATCAGCGCTGTCCACTGGGACGCCGGCATGGAGCCCACGTCGGCACGCCACTGACCCGCAACGGTTTGCGTTTGACGCTTCAGATTTCTATTGGTGACATCGCTGGTTGTGCGCAGGCGATCATTCCTGACTGGATCGGGACGACGTCCCATGGCCAAGTCGACCACAGCGGTGAGATCGATGGGGCGTCGCAGGGCGGGCGCCCGGCGCGTGTTCAGATCAGCTGGCGTAATGAATCGCTCGTAGGGAACGGTGTCCTCACCAAAGCAATCCTTGTAATCCTGTCCGTTGATCAACGCATCAACCAGACCGTAGAAGCCTTGGCGGGCAGCGGTATCGAAAAGAGCATCAATTTCCCAGCGACCAAAGGTGGGTCGCCCCAGAAGTCTGCGATGCATCACTTCGATGGCTTTGGTGATGTAGAGACCTTCCCAGTAACGACGACGGAACGCGTTGGAGCGGGCGACGGCACGCACGAAGTCGCGAAGACTGATATCTCCGTTTTCAAGACGAGCTTCCTCTGAGCTGAGCCGCTCTCCTGCGTAGCCGGCTGTTCCGAGAACCTGCACGTAAACCGCTTTGATCACAGCCTGGGTGGAGGATTCGGTGTTGCGAATGCTGGGTTGACCTCCTCGGCGAGGCACGGCGGCGCCTCCCGTTGCGATCTGCTGAAGCCGCAGCACTCTCGGGCCGACCTTGCGGGGGCGGCTGCCTCGGAACTGAGGACTGTCCATCTGACCGGGCTGGGCCATGCCATTGCTGACAAGCAATCGGCGGGTGTCGTAGCTGAAGGGTGCTGGTCGCGTTGCGACCGATGCCGTTGACGAGGGGAAGATCGCGCCGTACTGGTTGCCGACGGGATCATTGCCGCCGCCGTAGACATGCTGATCCGCGAGCGGCTGGCGGTAGGAGGCGTAGAGCGTGACGTACTGAGGAGCCCCCTCGAAGGGTGCGCTGAACCGGAACAAACGACGGTTGGATCCCCAGCCGGCGCTTTCCTGGGCTTCTTCACCCAGATCTCGGAGGTAGGGAACCGTTTCCTCCCCAAAGGTTTGGGCGTACTCACTGCCGTTCACGAGGACATCAACCAATCCGTTCAGGCCCTGCTCGCTCACGATCGAGAACGCTTTGCGGAATTCTTCGAGGGAGCTGATGCCACGGCCGAGGAAATGTCGGTAGGCCAGTTCCACGACGCGACTGTTGACAAAGCGGCCGTAAAACTGGGTTCGATACTCCTTGCTCCGGCCAAGAGCGCGAATGAACTCGCGCATGGAGATCTTGCCCTGCAAGAGCTGGCTTGCCTCGGTTCGACAGGGGGTTTGGGAGTAGCCCTTGGCGATGTCTCTCTCGAAAACCTGTCGATACGCGGCTTTTACGACTTCAGCTTTCTCGGCGCCGGAGAGGCCGGGACGCATTTCGAAGCGCTGGGCTGACTCGGCGGCGAGGGCATAGATCGCTGGCAGCTGCAGGCCCTGGCGGACGGCACTTCCAGGCTTTTGTCGTGTGGATGGGGTGGCGACGGCCAGTTCCTGGAGAAGAACGTTGAAGCAGTCGATCGTTAGACGGCGCGCTTCCGGTAGCTCACGAAGCAGCTGGGCCGAGGCCGCACGCATTTCCTGCAGCGCCACATTGGTCGCCGTTAACGAGCAGTTCTTGAGAAGAATGTCGCGAAGCCCTCGGGTGTTCACCGAGAGAATGCTTGGGTCTCCGGCGACAAGGGCATAGCCCACATAACGGAGAAACCAGCCCATGTCGCGCACGGATTTGCGCATGAACGCCGGGCCGTATTTGGCCACGCTGATGGCGTTGAACCCCGTGGGAAGCACCACACGAACATCGGCATCGCCGCTCGTTCCATCCAGAAGCCTGGTGAGGAAGTTGCCGCGCTTGCTGGTTCCGCTTTCTCCTGTGAAGGTGCGGACCGATTGTTGAAAGGCGACCTGATCTGCCGCCAGGGGTGTGTCATCACCCACCTTCCGATCCTCTCCAGTTGTGAGAGGGCTTTCGAGGAAGGAGAGGGGTGTGCCGCCCACGAAGATTCTGTTGGCCGCACGGGCCACGATCGACTCAGCGTTGGCCGCAATGATCCGCGAGGCCTCGAGCCTGTCGTTGCCGCTGCGGAAAAAAGTGATGAGCGAGTCCAGCTCCCCACCATCGGGGAAACGATCCTGCTGCTCCGCTTGGCGAACGCTGGAGAGCGGCAGTGTGTCGTACAGCTGGGGGGAGACCCTGGGGCTGCCGCTGCTGGCGGTCACGGTCATGAACGGAAGCAAGCCGGATCCGGCCAGGTTACGGCTCGTGCCCAGAGCACCTGGAGTGCCATGAACAAATGTTTGCAGGGGTTGCTGTCAGCAGTGACGCATTGCGAGGGCGCATGAAATGCTCCATCGCAAGCCGATCGGCCCCTGGAGCCCGCAGCTGATGAATCCAACCCCATCCGACGCAGCCACCCCGGTGGTGAGTGATTTCTACGACCGTTTCCCCTATCCGGGTGATCCCATCCAGGACGGCCCACCTCCTGGTTACAACTGGCGGTGGTGTCTGGAGAGCGTCGATGGCGCCGTGAGGGGAGAGATCCTTGGTCGTGATCATGCAGCGACGCCTCTCCGCATCCTTGATGCAGGCTGTGGGACTGGCGTGAGTACTGACTATCTCTGCCATCTCAACCCTGGAGCCGAGGTGCTGGCCGTCGACATCAGCGCCGGTGCTCTGGATGTGGCCAGAGAGCGGTTGCAGCGCTCCAGAGGAGCGCATCAGGTTCGATCACTGCGTCAGGAGCAGCGGAGCCTTCTGGATCTGAACGGTGAAGGGCCGTTCGACTACATCAATTCCGTTGGTGTGTTGCATCATTTGCGTGAGCCTCTGGCTGGCCTTCAAGCGCTTGCTGCGCTGCTGGACGATGACGGCTTGATGCATCTCTTCCTTTACGCGAATGCTGGACGTTGGGAGATTCACCGCACGCAGAAGGCCCTGACCAGGCTTGGCGTGGGACAGAACAGTGAAGCCCTGCGTCTTGGCCGGGAGCTGTTCGATGTGCTCCCTGAATCCAATCGCCTGCGCCGTAACCATGAACAGCGGTGGTTGATTGATACCGCGGCCGACGCCAACTTCGCAGACATGTACCTGCATCCGCAGGAGACCAGCTACGACCTCGAGACGCTGTTTGCCCTAATCGAGGCCTCAGGGCTGCATTTCGTTGGTTTCTCTAATCCTTCGGTCTGGGACCCGGCTCGACTTCTGAGCGGTGATCTACTTGCACGGGCACAAACACTTCCGATTAGGGATCAGTGGTTTCTGATTGAGGATCTCGATACGGAGATCAGTCATTTCGAGTTTTTTGTTGCGCGGAAGCCACTTCAGAAGCGGCGCTGGGAAGACGATGGACAGCTGTTAAGAGCGCGGACGCGCCGTCAGTCCTGTGTATGGGGTTGGCCTTCCGCCAGCTTGCTGGGTCCTGATCTTGAGCCGATTGCTTTGTCTGCGCAGGAAAAGCAGCTGCTCGAGGCCGTGGACGCCCATCCTGAGCATTCTCTTGGTGAGCTTGGTCTCGGCCCTTGGACGGCTGATGTGGCAAGGGCTCTGATCCAACGCCGTCTGCTTTTTCCCATTGCTGAATCAGGGGGGGGCGGGGAAAACGCGTGATAGATTCCGCGCGCTTTCTCAGGCGTTGTTTGCTGGCTACCACTCCGATCGAATCAAGTGCAGCATCTGTTGCGACCGATTCGGGTATGGGGGAGTACGCCAAGCTTCAGCGGCGTCTGATGCTGGCCACCCTCCTCGTTTCCCTGGCTGCGGCTCTTGTCGCTCTTGTTCGATTCGATGTTCTGGTGGCCCGCAGCCTGCTGGTGGGCTCGTGTGCTGGTCTTCTGTACCTGCGCTT
Organism: Synechococcus sp. PROS-7-1; assembly: GCF_014279795.1. Taxonomy (NCBI): domain Bacteria; kingdom Bacillati; phylum Cyanobacteriota; class Cyanophyceae; order Synechococcales; family Synechococcaceae; genus Synechococcus; species Synechococcus sp. PROS-7-1. The sequence continues at coordinate 1,986,914 of NZ_CP047945.1, read as the reverse complement.
ACTCGCCCGCAGCGTGGCCAGGCTCGGCGGAGGTTCCCGTCAGGTTGGGCGATTTCAGTTGGTGGTGCCAATGCTTCTCATCGTGGCGGCGGCCAAACTTCCCCAGCTCGAACTTCTCCCCGCCTTCATCGGGTTTCTTCTCTACAAGCCCGCTTTGATTCTTCAGACCGTCATCGACGCCTGAATTCGCGCACTTATCACCGTCATGGTTCCGTCGCTCCTCAATCTGCCTTTCGCCGAACTCGAGGTTGGTCAGCATCTTTATTGGCAGATCGGCAATCTGAACCTGCACGGCCAGGTTTTCCTTAGCTCTTGGGTCGTGATCGGCTTGCTGCTTCTGCTCGTTGTGAGTGGAACCCGCAAGATGGAACGCGATCCCAAGGGGGTTCAGAACCTGCTGGAATACCTCTGGGATTACCTGCGGGAGCTCGCACGGGAGCAGATCGGCGAGAAGGCTTATAGAGACTGGCTTCCTTTCGTTGGAACCCTGTTTCTGTTCATCTTCGTGTGCAACTGGGGTGGTGCTTTGATTCCCTGGCGCCTGGTCGAGCTTCCCAATGGAGAGCTCGGTGCCCCGACAGCCGACATCAACACCACAGTGGCCATGGCTCTGCTGGTGTCTCTCTCTTATTTCTATGCGGGCCTGAGCCGCAAAGGGCTGCGTTACTTCGAGTACTACGTGGAGCCGACCCCGATCATGCTCCCGTTCAAGATCATCGAGGACTTCACGAAGCCTCTTTCGCTCTCGTTCCGTCTCTTCGGAAACATTCTTGCTGACGAACTGGTGGTGGCTGTTCTTGCCTTCCTTGTGCCTGTGCTGGTACCGCTTCCCGCCATGTTCCTCGGCCTATTTACCAGTGCCATCCAGGCTCTGATTTTCGCCACCCTCGCCGCGAACTACATCGGCGAGGCTGTGCACGAAGAGGCCCACTAGGTCTCGTCGTGCCTTTCGCAGGTCCCCCGTGATCTGCTAAACACATCGCGCGCAGGTCCGGGTGGAACCGGGCCCGCCCTCCATCGTGAGGGTGTCCCGGGCGCGTCCTGCCCTTTCCGCGCTCATCCTGCGCATCTCCAACCGCTTTCCACCAATGAGTGATCTGACCTCCGCCGCTTCCGTTCTGGCCGCCGCCCTTGCGGTGGGTCTCGCCGCCATCGGCCCTGGTATCGGCCAGGGCACCGCAGCCGGTCAGGCTGTGGAAGGCATCGCCCGCCAGCCTGAAGCTGAAGGCAAGATCCGCGGAACCCTGCTGCTCTCCCTGGCCTTCATGGAAGCTTTGACCATCTACGGCCTGGTGGTGGCACTGGTTCTTCTGTTCGCCAACCCCTTCGCCGGCTGATCAGATTCGGATGCAGGGTGACTTCGCGTCACCCCACTCCTCTGATCCGCTCGATTTGACTTACCCAATCGCATCCTTCCATGACCTGGCTTCTGCTCGCTGAAGCAGGTGTTCCGGAGGGAGGTCTTTTTGACCTCGATGCCACCCTTCCGCTGATGGCGGTTCAGGTGGTTCTCCTCACCTTCCTGCTCAATTCCCTGTTCTTCCGGCCGGTCGGCAAGGTCGTGGAGGATCGCGAGGGTTACATCGCGACCAGTCGTGCTGATGCCAAGCAAAAGCTTGAGCAAATCAAGCGACTGGAAGCCGATCTCCAAGATCAACTCCGTGGAGCCCGTCAGGCCGCTCAGGCCGCCATCGTCGAGGCTGAACAGGAAGTTGATCGTTTGTACCGCGAGGCTCTTGCCGAAGCGGAGGCCGAAGCCAATCGCACTCGCGAAAAAGCCCGGCGTGAGATCGAGACCCAACGAGAATCCGCCCAGGCTCAGCTCATGAGTCAGGTGGATCAGCTCAGTGCCCAGATCATCAACAGACTTCTGGCCGCCTGACGATGACCATGTCTTTCCCACTCTTTGCCTCGGAAGGCGGGTTCGGCCTGAACCTCAACCTTTTCGAGACCAACCTGATCAACCTCGTCATTGTGATCGGGGTTCTGTACTGGTTCCTCAAGGGCTTCCTAGGGGGAATCCTTGAGCGCCGCCGGCAGGCGATTCTGAAGGACCTTGAGGATTCCGAGGGCCGGCTGCGTCAGGCCACCACCGATCTGGCCCGTGCCCAGGAGGACCTCGCTGCTGCTCAGCAGAAAGCAGAGAAGATCCGGGCCGATGGCAAATCCAGGGCTGAAGCCATCCGCAAGGATGGTGAGATGCGCACGATCAATGCCATGGCTGCTGTTAAGCAGGATGCCCTGGCTGATCTGAATGCAGAAGGTGCTCGCCTCACCGAACAACTCCGCCGCGAGGCCGCACTGGCTGCGATCGACAAGGCAATGACAGAACTTCCTGGACGTCTTGATGCAGCGGGCCAGTCCCGCTTAATCGATGCCTCCATCAGCAATCTGGAGGACGCCTGATGCCACTGCTGAATACCCTGGCGACTCCGTACGCCGAAGCTCTTCTGCAGGTCACCGACGGTCGCAGCGAATCAGAGGAGGTCGCCGCTCAGTGCAAGGAACTCCTTGCTGTCTGGGAGTCCAGCACCCCCCTGCGCGAAGCCATGACATCGCCGGTGCTTGAGCCTGCTGCCAAGAAAAAAGCCCTCGGACAACTTCTGGCAGAGCAGATCAAGCCATCACTGATGAACCTTCTCAAGGTTCTGGCTGATCGGCAGCGCTTGACCGCTCTTGATGCCGTTCTGCGCCGCTATCTGGAGCTGTACCGCGAATCCCGCAACATCTCCTTGGCTCACGTCCGCAGCGCTCAAGCCTTGTCTGACGATCAGACCAAAGCCCTCACGGCAAAGGTTCAGTCCATGGTCGGAACCGGTTCCGTTGAGATTGATCTGACCATCGATGCCAGCCTGATCGGTGGCTTCGTGATCAACATCGGCTCTCAAGTTATCGACGCCAGCCTGTCTGGTCAGGTTCGTCGCCTTGGGCTTTCGCTCGCGAAGGCGAGCTGAGCACCTCTCCCTTCATCCCCACGCTCCTCCTCTCACGCCCCTTTCCAGGGTTTACCCGCCATGGTTTCCATCCGTCCCGACGAGATCAGCGCCATCCTCAAGCAGCAGATCGAGGACTACGACAAGTCCGTTTCGGTCAGCAATGTGGGTTCCGTCCTGCAGGTGGGCGACGGCATTGCTCGTGTCTACGGCCTTCAGCAAGTGATGGCCGGGGAACTCGTTGAGTTCGAAGACGGTACTGAGGGCATCGCGCTCAACCTCGAAGACGACAATGTCGGCGCTGTGCTGATGGGTGAGGGCCTGGGGATCCAGGAGGGCAGCACCGTTCGGGCCACCGGCAAGATCGCATCCGTTCCTGTCGGCGATGGCCTGCTTGGTCGTGTGGTGAACCCTCTGGGCGTTCCCCTCGATGGCAAAGGCGATCTGGGTGCTTCTGAAAGCCGTCTGATCGAATCACCGGCCCCAGGCATCATTCAGCGCAAGTCGGTGCACGAGCCGATGCAAACCGGAATCACCGCGATCGACGCGATGATTCCCATTGGCCGTGGTCAGCGTGAGCTGATCATTGGCGACCGTCAGACCGGCAAGACCGCTATTGCCATCGACACGATCCTGAATCAGAAGGATCAAGATGTCGTCTGCGTTTACGTGGCCATCGGTCAAAAAGCAGCGTCTGTTGCTCAGGTGACCGAAGTGCTGCGTGAGCGTGGCGCCCTCGATTACACGGTGATTGTGGCGGCCAATGCCTCTGACCCTGCGGCACTGCAATACCTGGCTCCTTACACCGGTGCGTCGATTGCCGAGTACTTCATGTACAAGGGCAAAGCCACTCTGGTGATCTACGACGACCTCTCCAAGCAGGCTCAGGCTTATCGCCAGATGTCCCTGCTGCTCCGTCGTCCGCCCGGTCGTGAGGCCTACCCCGGAGATGTGTTCTATTGCCACAGCCGTCTGCTGGAGCGTGCAGCCAAGCTGTCTGATGCGATGGGCAAAGGTTCGATGACGGCACTGCCCATCATTGAGACCCAGGCTGGTGACGTGTCCGCGTACATCCCAACCAACGTGATTTCGATCACCGATGGTCAGGTGTTCTTGAGTTCCGATCTGTTCAACTCCGGTCTGCGCCCTGCCATCAACGTGGGTATTTCCGTGAGTCGTGTTGGTGGCGCTGCCCAAACCAAGGCCATCAAGAAGATTGCCGGCACGCTCAAGCTGGAGCTCGCTCAGTTTGACGAACTAGCTGCCTTCTCTCAGTTCGCCTCCGATCTTGACGCGGCAACCCAGAAGCAGCTCGGCCGCGGAAAGCGCCTGCGCGAGCTGCTCAAGCAGTCCCAGTTCAGCCCGCTGATCCTTGCTGAACAGGTCGCCATCGTTTACGCCGGTGTGAAGGGTTTGATCGACGACGTGCCTGTGGATCAGGTGGTTCAGTTCTCTCGTGAGCTCCGCGAATACCTCAAGAGCAACAAGCCTGAGTTCATCGAAAAAATCCAAACCGAGAAGGTTCTCAGCCCTGAGGCGGAGACCATGCTCAAAGAGGCCGTCGCTGAAGTCACCTCCACCATGCTGGCTACGGCCAACTGAGGTCCTGAGACATGGCAAATCTCAAAGAGATCCGCGATCGGATCAAATCAGTTAAGAACACCCGCAAGATTACCGAGGCCATGCGCCTTGTGGCTGCAGCCAAGGTGCGTCGTGCCCAAGAGCAGGTTCTGCGTAGCCGACCCTTTGCGGATCGTCTGGCCAGGCTTCTGGAAAATCTCCAGGCGCGCATGCGCTTTGAAGATGCCGACGCCCCCCTGCTCGAGGAACGTTCCCTTGAAACTGTCACTCTCATGGCGGTGACTGGTGATCGTGGCCTGTGCGGTGGCTACAACGCCAACATCATCAAGCGCACTGAGCAGCGTTTTGCTGAATTGCAGGGCAAGGGCTACAAAGTGAATCTCGTGTTGATCGGTCGAAAGGCCATCAGCTACTTCACCAATCGCAGCTATCCGATTCAGGCCACATTCACTGGGCTTGAGCAGGTGCCAACGGCTGATGAAGCTGGATCTGTGGCGAACGAGGTGTTTGCGGAGTTTCTTTCCGAAACCACCGACCGGGTTGAAATTATTTTCACCAAGTTCATCAATCTGGTGAGCTGCAAGCCCGTTGTTCAGACCCTTCTTCCGCTTGATCCTCAGGGCATCGCTGATGCTGATGATGAGATCTTCCGCCTCACCACCAAAGACGGAGATCTCAGGGTGGAAACAGGTTCGGCTCCCGCCAACACGCAACCGGAGCTCTCCTCCGAGATTGTGTTTGAGCAAAGCCCGGATCAGCTTCTGAACGCCCTCCTGCCTCTCTACTTGCAGAATCAGGTGTTGCGTTCCCTTCAGGAGGCTGCGGCCTCGGAGTTGGCGAGCCGAATGACGGCCATGAACAATGCCAGCGACAACGCTAAGGCTTTGGCCAAAACTCTGACCCTTGACTACAACAAAGCCCGTCAGGCTGCGATTACCCAGGAGATTCTTGAAGTGGCTGGTGGTGCAGCTGCTGTTGGTTGATGAGACATTCGTCAATCTGATTGCCTCAAGCCGGCCTTCGTGCCGGCTTTTTTGTTGAAATCCAAGCGCCCCTTCAGCGTGGTGCATGAACGATGCTGGAGGTCTGCTGCCCCTTCGATGTGGAGCTTCACAGCCTTTTCCCAACGGTGGTGGCCACCGAGCGGATGGCGATGGACCCCTTGACGCTGGCGGGGCAGCTGCAGACACTTCTGAGCCTGCGGGGCGAGGCGGTTAGTAATCCCGATGAAGGTTGTGCATGGACCGGGGATCTCCATGGCATCTGGCAGCTGCATCAACATCACGACTTCCGATCCCTGGCGGATGAGGTGATTGCGCGGGTTTGGATGTATCTGGAACGCACAGGATTTGATCTGGACCAGATCGCCTTGCACCTCCAACGGTGTTGGCCTGTGCTGAGCATGGCTGGGCAAGTGGTGGGTCGGCATCACCATCCCAACGCCCATGTCAGTGCCGTTGTGTATCTGAGTGGTGATGGTCAGGGGCAGGAGGGAGCCCTATGTCTACATGCAAGGCATCAACTGAATGAGCTCGTTCCAGGGCTTGCCGTGGGCCATGGCGGGCCGATCCGTGAGCATCACTCTCATAATCAGAGCCTCTGGACTCTGAACCCTGAACCCGGTCTTCTGGTGATCTTTCCGTCCCGGTTGGATCACAGTGTCAGCCACAACAACGATGAGGAGTCACTACGGGTGTCGATCAGTTTCGACTTCGTGCTTACGGCCCTGGCTTCGTCTGCGCCAGCGGAGTACCTGGCGCCCCATCCCCATCAGTGGCATCGCTGTGAGCGGCCGTTGTCCTGAGAGGATGCGGTCTTCCAGGACAATCTCGAACGGATGAGCGATTCCACGGCAGCGACCTTCGCCATCAGCGTTGAGCTGGATGGGCAAACCCATCAGTTTCAGTGCGGCGCTGATCAGACCGTGCTTTCAGCCGCTGAAGCAGCGGGAGTGGCGGTGCCCAGCTCCTGTTGTGCCGGCGTGTGCACGACCTGTGCTGCCCGCATCCTCGATGGAACCGTGCATCAACCGGATGCCATGGGAGTGAAGGAAGAGCTCCGCCAAGACGGCTTTGCACTGCTGTGTGTGAGTTATCCACGCTCAGACCTCAAGGTGCTTGCGGGTCAGGAGGATGCCCTCTACGAAGCGCAGTTTGGTCAGTATCAGAAGTGAGGATTGAGTCGCTTCAGCTGCAGCTCGCGCTCCCAGCCCACCGAACGGCCTCGGATTGGCGTCGGAGGATCCTGGACCATTTGCGAGTGCACGGCGAGCCGCTGCGCTGGGCGATCACGTCGGTGATGGATTCACCAGAGGGTGGCTCTGAGGTGGTGATCGAAGCGGTGATGCTTCAGCACGAGGGGTGACGTGATGGCTGCCGTCTTCCCCACACTGATGATTGTGCCCACGGGGATTGGATGCGAGATCGGAGGGTATGCCGGTGATGCGCTGCCGGCTGCGCGGGTACTCGCGGCGGCCTCGGGCTGTCTGGTGACCCACCCCAATGTGATGAATGGGGCCGCCCTCTACTGGAGCGACGAACGCATTCTTTACGTGGAGGGATGGGGGCTTGATCGTTTTGCAGCTGGGGAGCTGGCGCTGCGAGGAGGACGGCGGCAGCGGGTTGGCTTGCTGCTCGACGCTGGGATCGAACCGTCGCTTCGGGACCGCCACCTCCAGGTTGCCGATGCCTGTCGCGCCACGCTCGGCTTGGAGATTGGCCCGGTGGTCACTACGGATGTCCCTCTCGAAGTCACGCTGCGGCAGGGGGAGAGTGGGGTGAGCTGGGGCTCGCTCGAGCGTCCTGATGCACTGCTTCGCGCTGGGGAGAAGCTGCGTGAAAGGGGCGCAACGGCGATCGCTGTGGTGGCTCGATTTCCGGATGATTCCGGCAGCGAAGCGTTGCAGGCTTATCGCCATGGCAGCGGCGTGGATGGGTTGGCTGGTGCGGAGGCGGTGATCAGCCATCTGCTCGTGCGGCATCTTCAGATCCCCTGTGCCCACGCACCGGCTCTGGCTCCTTTGCCCCTTGATCCTCAGCTGGATCCGCGGGCGGCAGCCGAAGAGCTGGCGCATACTTTTCTCCCCTGTGTTCTCGTGGGGCTCAGTCGTGCACCCGATCTGATTCAGTCGGCATCAGCGCAGCCTGGAGATCTGCTGGCTTCCGGGCTTGGGGCCCTTGTGGTGCCGGAGGGTGCTTTAGGGGGTGAGGCCGTCCTGGCCTGTTTGGAGCGGAACGTCCCGGTGATTGCCGTCACCAACCCTTCTGTGCTGCAGGTGTCGTCCCATTCCATGGGACTTGAGGGACGGGTGGTTGCTGCTGCGACCTATGCCGAAGCTGCCGGGTTGCTGCTGGCGATGCGGGAGGGGGTGGCGTTGCCATCGCTGCAGAGGCCTCTTTTGCCTCTGGACTGCTGTTCCAGCACTCGAGACTGATCGCATGGCCAGGGGGTTTGCAGGGTCCGCTGCTGATCGGGATGCGTGTCCTTGTGGTTCCGGTGCCCCGTTGGCGTCATGTTGCGGTCCTTTTCATCAGGGACTGGCGAAGGCGCAAACGGCTGAACAGTTGATGCGGTCGCGTTACAGCGCTTATGCGCTGGGTGAGATTGAGTATTTGATCGGCACGCACCCTGAGCCACAAACTCCGCTTCAGCAACGGCGTCGCGAACTACGGTCCAACAGCCGTCAGCTCCGATGGATGGCACTCGAAATCCTCGCTGTGGAAGGTGGTGGCATCGAGGATTGCCAGGGCACTGTTCAGTTTGCAGCGCATTTCGTCGCGTCTGGACAGCGCAGATGTTTAAAGGAAACCTCGCTGTTTCAGAGACGGGATGGGCAGCTCAGTGGGGAATGGCTTTACATCCGAGCCCTGTGATGGCTTCAGCGCAGGCATGCCATGGGATGGCGTGGCGGAACGTTTAAGGCCTTTGCGACGCCGGGGTGGCAGACCGCTCCTTTCACGGTGTTCAAGCCAGACAGCAATTCCGGCCGTTCCGTGACGGCTTCTTCCAGTCCTCGACCAGCGATGCCAAGGATGTAGGGGAGCGTGACACTGACCAGGGCTTCGGTGGACGTGAACGGTACGGCTCCCGGCATGTTCCCGACTGCGTAGTGCTGCACCCCGTGGATGCTGATCGTGGGATCGGTGTGGGTGGTCTCCCGACTCGTGGCGATGCATCCGCCCTGATCGATGGCCACATCCACGATGGCTGAACCAGGTTTCATCTGTTTCACCATCTCCTCGTCGACCAGTGTCGGGGCCCGCCCTCCGGGAGTGAGCACGGCACCAATGAGCAAGTCGGCGGTCGGCACGAGCCGCTCCAGCAGTCCCCGGCTGCTCACCACACTCATCAATCGTCCTCGCCGGTCGGCCTCCAGGCTGCGCAACCGCTCCGGTGATCGATCCAGGAGCATCACCTCGGCATCCATGGCTGCTGCAAGCCGTGCCGCATTCCAGCCGACGGTGCCGGCACCCAGCACCACCACCCTTGCCGGTTGAACACCGGTGCAGCCACCGATCAGCACACCACGGCCGCCATTGGGCCGCTCCAGCAAGCGCGCGCCCACCTGAGCCGCGAGACGGCCAGCAATTTCGCTCATCGGCGCGAGCAGGGGCAGGCTGCCGTTTTCCAGTTGCACCGTCTCGTAGGCCACACCCGTTGTTCCTGCATCCAGCAGCGCCTGGCCCACCTGGGGATAGGCCGCGAGGTGCAGATAAGTGAAGAGCACCATGTCATCGCGCAAAAGACCGAATTCCTCCGGCTGCGGCTCTTTCACTTTCACCACAAGGTGAGCGGCCCAGGCGTCGTCGCGGTCGACCATGCGTGCACCAGCTGATGCAAAGGCGTCATCGCCGATGCCGGCACCGGCTCCCGCACCGTGTTGGATGCGCACTTCCAGCCCTTGAGTCACCAACTCCCGCACGCCATCCGGTGTCAGGGCGACCCGCTGCTCATCAGCTTTGATCTCAGTAGGCACCCCGATACTGGCCATCGGGGCCGTCAGAACGGAATGAGCCATGGAAGGCAGAGATGTGTTCTCAATCTGGCTCAGATGGCTGCAATCGGCAGCCGCCAGCCACTGCCGAAGGCTTGATTGCTCACTTTCAGAAGCGGGGGGGCCTGTCGCCGCTTGAATTCAGCCCGGCGGAACAAACGTTCAATCCGGTTCACATCCTCAGGATCATGCCCGGCGCTGATCAGCTGCACACCACTCATTCGATGTTCGATCAGATCCACCAGCAATGGGTCCAGCCGCCCGTAGTCAGGCAGTGAATCACTGTCTTTCTGGTCTGGTCGCAGTTCGGCGCTCGGTGGTTTTTCAAGAATGGCTCGTCCGATCAACGGGCCATCAACGGCCAGCCCCAGTTCGGACCGACAGGCACCGGCCTCTGGGCTGTCGAGCCAGTGGCAAAGGGCGAACACGGTTGATTTGTAGAGATCGCCGATCACCGCCAAACCGCCGTTCATATCGCCGTAGAGGGTGCAGTAGCCCACGGCCAGTTCGGATTTGTTGCCCGTGGAGAGCAGCAGTTGCCCCTGCTGATTGGCCATGGCCATCAACAGGGTTCCGCGGATGCGTGATTGCAGATTTTCGGCTGTGATCCCAGATGGCTCGGCGTCGAGGGCTGGTGTGAGCGTGGCCTCAAAGTCGTCCATCAGGGTTTGAATCGGCACGATCCTTGAGGAGATGCCCAGGCGTGCTGCCAGAGCCAGGGCATCTTCGAGCGAACCGGCGGAGCTCCAGGGAGAGGGCATCAGCAGGGTCTGAACTTGTTCAGGGCCCAGGGCGGCGGCGGCGATCACCGCCACCAAAGCCGAATCAATGCCGCCACTGAGTCCGAGAAGCGCCTTTTTGAATCCGCATTTGATTGCATAGTCCTTGACTCCTGTCACCAGTGCTCGGAACAGCGCCTCGAGGCCGGCGTCTTGGTCTTGCCCTTGATGGTGGGGATGGGGGGCCTGCTCGCTTGGGCTTGCTGGTAATTGCGCCGTCCACACCGCTGTGCTGACGCAGAAGCCGGGCAGCTGCAGCAGCGGGGTGCTCTTCCCTGGAGCCATCACGAAGCTGGCGCCATCGAAGACCAATTCATCGTTCCCGCCCACCTGATTCACATACACCACAGGACATTGCAGGCGTGCAGCTGCACGGGCTGCGAGCTCACGGCGGAGGGTCGCCTTGCCCCGGCTGAAGGGAGAGGCCGAGCAGTTGATCAAGGCGTCAATGCGTTCGGGCATTAAGGCTGCGATGGGATCCGGGCCTACCAGGCGTCGCTCCTGGAGCTCCTGGTCCACCCAGAGGTCTTCGCAGATGGTGAGGCCCAGGTGCCAGTCGTGGTGGTTCACGCGCAGGCTGATGGTGGACGGACTGCCGCTGGCGCGGAAATAACGGGTTTCGTCAAAGACGTCGTAGCTGGGCAACAGCTGCTTGCGGGCGACAACACGCCATCCCCCCGCCTGCACCAGCGCCATCGCGTTGTAGAGCCTGGGGTGTTGCTGATCAGGGGCCACCTCGGCCACACCAACGAGGAGGGCCACATCCAGTTGTGCGGCATGCAAGCGCTGCTGCAGTCCGTCTAACGCCTGTTGTTGCTGCTCGAGGTGAGCGGAGCTGAAGAGCAGATCCCTCGGTGGGTAGCCCCAGAGAGACAGCTCCGGCGTGACCAGGAGGTCCGCACCGACCTGGCCGTCCACCTGGGTCGCATCCAAGGCCGCGTGAATGCGATCGGCATTTCCCAGAAGGTCCCCCACCAAGGGATTGATCTGGGCCAGGGCGATACGCATCAGCACTCAGGCGGAGGAGGAGTGGAAGCCGTACAGATTGTGCTCCAGCAGCAGAGGCCAGAGCGTGTCGGGGATCTGGTCATCGCCACTGGCCTGGCGGACCGCTGAGCTGGCGGTGGCTGGGATATCAAGGGACAGAATCCTTGGACGGGCACCGAGGCGTTCGAGGCCCTGCAAGTCGCCATCCTCGATGGGCCAACCTTTGCGGGGAACAATGCCCAGTTCACAGAGACCGAGCCACTGATCGCAGTGTTTCCAGCGAGGGATCTGCGTGGCCAAATCGCTTCCCACCACGAAGCAGAGAGAGGATTCAGGCCAGCGTTGTCGTGCTCGCTCCAGCGTGGTGATGGCATAGGGACTGCTGAGATCCTGAGCCAGTTGCAGGCGAGGGTTACCGATCGTCTGAACGACACGATCCAGCAGATTGCTGCGTTGCTTGAGCTCGGCGCCATGGCGTTTGGACGGGTTGTCACTCGCCCACGTCACCACTCTCGGAAACTCCCCGAGAAGACCTTCAAGCAGGGCCTGATGACCAATGGTGGGGGGATCCGCGCTGGTTCCCAGAAGTGCAATCGTGCCTCTGCTCATGGCAGCAGCGATTTCAGGGCCGGACGCGTCGGCGCATCCGGCCAGCGATGCATCAGTCCGATCAGACCGCGGTCTGTGCGGCACAGACGTCGCATCAGGCTGATAGGAATCGGCTGGTTGCGGCGACCGCGACCGCGTTCCTCCAGCAGCCAGCGGGCTGTCAGTCGGCCGGTTCGGCGGGTGGTGTGAACCGCCAGAGCCGCCTGGGCCACCGCCACCGGGGCTGCCGGGGCCAAGCTCAGCCCAGCGCTGAAGGGTGCCGCTAGCAGAAGCAGCTGGCGTATCACTCCCAGACTTATCTGCAGCCCCAGCTGTGCTCCCCCAATCAGGGCATTCTGGCCACCGAGCTGACGGAGCAGTCGGCGGGCTGCTGGGCCTCCCAGGGGAAGGTCGTACAGCGCACAGAGCTGGCTCACCAAGGCGGCATCACAGGCCATGCCTCCCGCAAGATCGAGCAGCATTAAAGGATTGGCGGCCAGCGCTGCTGCCTTGAGGGCGGCGTAGCGACCGATCAGCCCCTGCGCTTCCCGACGGCGCCGCAGCAGACGGCCGGTTTCGAGTTGCTGCTGAATGCTCGTCGCTTGCCGCAGGCTGTTCAAGAGCAGCAGGCTTTCGCCGTGCTCAGCCAGCAGCAGTGACAGGTGGGTCTCTAGACGCGCCACATCGGCCGGCTGCTGCTGGCTGCGGATGCGTCCGTCGCTGAGCTGCACAGCCCGCCGTGGCGCCGCCGCCGCGACAACCGGCGCTGGGAGCCCGTGCGGCAGGCGGCGTTTGATGCTGGCGAGCAGAGGAGCCAGCTCATCGTTTGGCCAGCAATCGCAGCGATTCAAAACGGTGACCACCGGTTTTCCCTTTTTCTGGAGGGTGGCGAGTGCATCGAGCTCAACCTGGGTGATGTCCCCATCCAGCACCAGCAACACCAGGTCGGCGTTCAAGGCCACGCGCCCCGCCAGGCGAGCCCGGGCTGGGCCATCGACCTCATCGATCCCTGGTGTGTCCACCAGGTCGACGGCTTGCAGTCCTGGAATTGGTTTCGGCCAGGGAGTGCTCTGCTGTTGTCTCGTGCAGCCATGGGCCACATCCGTGGCCATCAGCGACTGGCCCACAAGGGCATTGACCAAGCTCGACTTGCCGACGCCGACTCTGCCGAACACGGCGATCCGAACCCTGCTCTCCTCCAGGCGATGCAGCTGGTGATCCAGGGTTTTGAGGGCACCGCTCAGCAGACCCTGCTCAAGGGCGGTCAGGTTGAGCTGGTCTTTCCACAGTCGTAGTACCTGTGCCTTGGATGCCATCGCAGGGGAGGTGGTCATGGGATTCCGCTGCCTCCTCCCTTGCGCCACCATCCAGCAAGGACGGCCAGGACGGCATCGGGGCCGATGACTCCGACGAAGCCTCCGAATTCATCCACCACGACGCGCACGCCGGCATTGTCACGTCGAAACGCGGTTAACAGTCGATCAGCGCGGATCATCTCCGGAACGAATTCGGCTGGTTCGCTCAGATCCAATGGAGTGAGTTGGCCGCGGTTCTGAACCAGCGCACTCAAGAGGCTGTCCCGGTTGGCCACTCCCAGAACCTTGTCCACCGCGTCGCCAAGCACGACCCACCACTGGGCTTCATTCTCGATCAGTGCGTCCCGGAGTTCATCCAGGCGGGTCGCGCCATCAAGGGTGGGCGCTGCCACTCGCGGGATCATCAGGTCGCGGGCGGTGAGATCGTTGAGCTGGAACACCTTGGCGATCATGGCGGCCTCATCCGCTTCGATCTGACCCTTCTGCGAACCGAGTCTGGCGAGAAGCCGGATCTCTTCCTCATCGGTGCTGATCTCGCTCTCCTCCGTGATGGCCGGCAGCAGTCGCTCAAGCAGCAGAACGAGGGGGCGCATCATGACGCCGAGCCAGTGCAGCACGGGGGCACTGGCCAGAGCCACAGGCAGGGCCAGGCGACTGCCGATCGCTTTGGGCAGGATCTCGCCCAGCAGAATCACCAGAACGGTGAGGCTGATGGAAAACAGCGGCAGCGCGACGCTGCTGCTGTCCATGCGTTTGAACAGCCAGGCGGCATAACCCCCAAGCATCAGGCTGCCAAAGATGTTGAAGCCGTTATTGGCAATCACCAGCACGGACAGGGTGCGTCCAAGGCGTTGTCGCAGCTGCGCAAGTCTGCGAGCACCAGCGACCGGACGGGGACGTGCGGCGAGCTCATGGACGCGGATGGGATTGACCGTGAGCAGCGCTGCCTCCACACCCGAGCAGAGGGCTGATCCAGCCAGCACCACCAACACCAGGATCAGCAGGATCAGCAGGTCGGAGGTCATGGGGGTGTGCTTTGCCTGCCATCCTGACGGTTACTCGGCGACCTGTCTCTTTCGTGGCTGATTGCACCTCCATCGTTGATATCGCTTGTCATGCGGATCGTCGTCAGCGGTTCATGCACGATTTGGGAGGTGCTGCTGCTGTGATCCCTGCAGCCACCCTGGTTACCCATCATGCCGATACGGAATGGCCGTTCCGTCAGGACAGTGATTTCTGGTACCTCACCGGTTTTGACGAGCCCGACGCGGTCGCCCTGTTCCTCCCCCATCGACCGGAGGGAGAACGTTTTGTGCTGTTCGTGAACCCGCGCGAACCGGCCGCTGAGGTCTGGACCGGACGACGCTGGGGCTGTGAGGGGGCTGTGGAGTGTTTCGGTGCTGATCTCGCCCACCCCCGCGCCGAGCTTGAGCAGCGACTGCCGGACTATCTGCAAGGCGCTGAGGGAATCGCCTTCCGCGTCGGTCGCCATCCCGCAGTCGAGCCCCTTGTGGTTGCCGCCTGGGCGGGGCAGCTCGATCGTGCGTCGCGAACTGGCAGCGCAGCCCTGGCCTTGGTGGCTCCCTGTTCCTTGCTGCATCGCATGCGTCTGCGCAAGGAGCCGGCAGAGCTGGAGCGACTGCGTGAGGCCGGACGGATTTCTGCAGCCGCCCACGAGTTGGCCCGCTCCGTTGTGAAACCGGGGATGCGCGAACGTCAGGTTCAGGCCTTGATCGAGGAGCATTTCCTCGATCAAGGGGCCCGTGGTGTGGCCTATGGCTCAATCGTGGCGGGTGGCGACAACGCCTGCGTTCTCCACTACATCGAGAACAATGCCGTGCTCCAGGATGGCGATCTACTGCTGATTGATGCCGGCTGTTCGCTGCCTGACTACTACAACGGAGACATCACGCGAACGTTCCCGGTTAATGGTCGTTTCAGCGGCGAGCAGCGTGAGCTTTACAGCCTTGTGCTCGCTGCGCAGCAGTCCGCGATTGACAGCGTCCGGCCAGGGCAGACTGCTGAGGGTGTTCATGACACGGCCGTGCGCGTTCTGGTGGAGGGGCTCGTGAGCCTTGGCCTCCTTCAGGGGGATGTGGATGGCCTGATTGAACAGGGTGCTTATCGCCACCTCTACATGCACCGCACCGGCCATTGGCTTGGACTGGATGTTCACGATGTGGGTGCTTATCGGCTTGGTGAGCATCACGTGGAGTTAGAACCTGGCATGGTGCTCACCGTGGAGCCCGGGCTCTATGTGAGCGATCGTCTGCCCGTTCCGGAAGGGCAACCCAGCATCGACGAGCGCTGGAAGGGCATCGGCATTCGCATCGAGGATGATGTGGCCGTTAGGGATCACGACGAGGTGCCCGAAGGCCATGAGGTGCTCAGCGCTGACGCCCTCAAGTCGGTTCAAGCCATGGAGCGCTGAAGTCAGACCAGATCCAGCATCAGCCAGAACAGGAACACCACGAGAAGCATCAACCCTTCGCTCCCGAGCACCTTCGGATGGGGGCGAAGCAAAAACAGGGTGAGGGCCAGCAGCACCATGGAGGCGGGCTCGAGGCCCAGGATCACCTCAGAGTGGATGATCTGCCCGATGATGAGCACCGCCGGAACGGTGAGGCTGATCGTGGCCAGTACCGACCCGAAGAGGGTGTTGAGGGCGCGCTGCAGCTGGCCACGGCGCGTGGCCTGAATGGCGTTCAGCGCCTCAGGGATCAGGATCAACATGGCCACGAGAATCCCAGCCAGAGCTCCAGGGAGTTGCAGTTCGTTCACGCCCCGTTCGATCAGCTGCCCCATGGACTCAGCGATCAGCACCACCACCCCGAGACTGGCGACCAGCAAGCCGCCTGCTCGCCACGGTCGGTTCGTGTGGATGAAGCCCTCAGGGTTGTGTTCGCTGTTGAGGGACGCTCGCTCCTGAGCATCCATGAAGAAACAGCGGTAAGGGCCCATCTGGTTGATCAGAAAGATCACGTAGACGCCGACGGCGACCACGGACAACACCACCTCGATCGGCAGGCTGAATTCACCCTCTGGAGAATCAGTGCTGAAGTTGGGGATGATGAGAACGAGCACGCTCATCGTGCTGATGAGGTTGTAAAACACCATCGATCCGGCCATGTTCGGGCCCGCGAGGTCCTCCTCACTCATTGCTTCGTCAGACTCGAGTCCCTGCCTCGATTGCCTGGAGGTGAGCGCCATGCATAACCCGGTGATGCCGGTGAGGGCGATCATCAGCACGGAGAACATCGAGTCACGGGCGAGCGTGGGGTTCTGCTCGCCCGTGATCATGGTGCTGCCGATCAGGGCCAGCTCGATCACGATCACAGATCCTGTGAGCACCAAGGTCCCGTAGGGCTCGCCGAGTGTCTCCGCCAGCAGTTCGGCCTGATTGGCCACTTGCTGGGAGAGGAGCACCACAACGGCTCCCAAGATCAGCAGTCCAGCAATGATCAACCCTGCATCACTGGCCAGCAGCCACTCCAGAACTCCGCTGAAACTGAGCAGGGCGAGCACACCGCCTCCCAGGGCGAGGGTGGACAGCTCGTTGCGGATCTCCATGACCGAGGAGGACAGTGCCGATCGGCTGTTCATGGACGCCTGGGGGTGTTCACAGCCCACACGTTGGCAGTCCTTTCAGTGCTGCGCCGAGGATTCCAGCCATTCAGTCACGGCCATGGTGCTGCTCAGGATGTGGTCAGCACCAGCCTCCTTCAACCGCTGTTCGTAAGCACGACGCTCCACAGGGTGAGCATGAAGGTGCGGAGGTGCGACTGCCAGGCTGATCCAGGTTCGTTCTGGTTGCTCTGCCCTGGCACGGATGACGGTTTGAACGTCGGCCACGGTGTCTCCGAGGTAGGCCACCGTGGTTGGTTCACGGCTGCTGAGCAGAGCATGACTGAGCTGCAACAGTCCAGTGGGATCTGGTTTGTCGGGAGCATCTCCCATGGCGATCAGAGGCGGCGCTTTGAGCCCCAGGCGCTGCTCGAGCACGAAGCGTGCGGAGGGTGGCTCTGCGCCGCTGACGAAACCCCAGGCCCATCCGAGGGCATGAATGGTCTCAAACAGAGATGCATTCACAAGCAGCGGCTCATCGCCGATGTAACCGCTCCAGCTTTCGGGTGAAGCCCCAGGATCGCCACCGAAATAAAAGTCGCTGAACCGATCGATCAGGGCCTGGCGTTCCGGCAAGGGTGAACCATGCCGTTTCAGCAGTTCGAGGCTGGCATCCCAATCGTTGTTCCATCTCCCCTCTCCCTTGAGAGCATCGATCTGCGAAGGGCTTGGTCGCCAGCCGCTGTAGTGCTCAACCGTTGCTTGCAGGGCACGGCGGTAGCTTCCGGCGACATCCCGAATGACGCCGTCAATATCGAACAGCAGGAGCTGGCGAGGATCGCTGGAGAGGCTCAGATGAGATGGGGTGAAGGCGGCTGTTAGGTTAGTTGTTTGTCCTTAATCCTTGAGCGCTGACACCATGACGGTTTCCGAAGGCGCTGCCGTCGACCAGGAGGTCGCCACTGAGGCAGCAGCAGCTGATCAGGCACCGCAAACAACTGACGCCGATCAGCAGCAGGAGCCAAAGGAAGGCCGCCCTGTGATGCGCGGCGGAAGCGCTGCACTGGCCTCTGCCACCATCGATGCCGACGGTGTTCCTTCTGGCTACACACCGAAAGCGGATGAAGGACGCTTTCTCCTCAAGATTCTTTGGCTGCCCGACAATGTGGCGCTGGCCGTTGATCAGATCGTGGGTGGCGGTCCCAGCCCTCTGACTGCTTATTTCTTCTGGCCTCGTGAGGATGCCTGGGAAACGCTCAAGGGTGAGTTGGAAGGGAAGTCCTGGATCACCGATAACGAGCGCGTTGAAGTGCTCAATAAAGCCACAGAAGTGATCAACTATTGGCAAGAAGAGGGCAAGGGCAAGAGCCTGGAAGATGCCAAGGTCAAGTTCCCTGATGTCACCTTCTGCGGTACCGCCTGAATCCAGCGCTCATTCGTGTTCTCAGTACGACCTGCAGTTGCAGGTCGTTTTTTTGTCCATCTGTTCAGATAAAAAAGCCGGGATCTTTCGACCCCGGCTTTTTTGAGAATTCAAGTGCTTGAAAACTATTAGTCCTGGTTTTTCGCTGCCTGTACGCGAGCGCGAGCTCGATCAAGGGATTGCTGAGCCTTCACTTTGTCGGCTGAAGCCGGCTGTCCCTCCATTTTGGAGACTTCGTTTCTTGCAGCTTGCAAGTCCGATTCGGCACTTGAAGCGTCAATGGAACTGCCGAGCTCAGCAGAATTCACCAGAACGGTGACGTCATCGGCATCCACTTCCGCGAAGCCACCCATGAGGGCGATGGACTTCCAACCCCCATCGGCGCGTACACGCAAAACACCCACATCAAGTGCGGCGAGCAAGGACACGTGGCCGGGGAGGATTCCAAGCTGACCAGTGGTACTTGGAAGAATCACCTCGTCAGCTGAACCGTCGAACACACTCTGGTCGGGTGCCAGCACGCGGAGGGTGAGGGACATGGAAAGGGAAGACTTGGGGTCGGTGCGTTGGAGCTGAATCGTGGTTTTGGGGACCGACCGTGGATGGTGGTCCCCGGAAGCCTCACTTGGCTTCTGCCGCGATCTTCTCGGCCTTGGCCTTGACCTGGTCGATACTGCCGACGAGGTAGAAGGCCTGCTCAGGGAGGTGGTCGAGCTCACCAGCGAGGATCTGGTTGAAGCCGGAAATGGTTTCCTCCAGCTTCACGTACACACCAGGCATGCCGGTGAAGATCTCAGCCACGAAGAACGGCTGGGAGAGGAATTTCTCAATCTTGCGCGCACGATCCACGATGCGGCGGTCATCTTCGGAGAGCTCATCGAGACCCAGGATGGCAATGATGTCCTGAAGCTCTTTGTAGCGCTGCAGTGTGGACTGCACGGCACGGGCCGTCTTGTAGTGCTCTTCGCCAACAACGGCTGGCTGAAGCATGGTGCTAGTGGAATCGAGAGGATCCACAGCGGGGTAGATGCCCTTGGAGGCCAGGCCGCGACTCAACACGGTGGTGGCATCAAGGTGAGCAAACGTGGTAGCAGGCGCCGGGTCGGTCAGGTCATCAGCAGGCACGTAGACCGCTTGAATCGACGTAATGGAGCCCTCGAGGGTGGACGTGATGCGCTCTTGAAGTTCACCCACGTCGGTGCCAAGGGTGGGCTGGTAACCAACAGCTGACGGCATGCGGCCCAACAGTGCGGACACTTCAGATCCGGCTTGAACGAAGCGGAAAATGTTGTCCACAAACAGGAGCACGTCCTGCTTGTTCACATCGCGGAAGTGCTCAGCCATGGTCAGTGCCGAGAGACCGACGCGCATCCGTGCACCGGGGGGCTCGTTCATCTGGCCGTAGCAGAGGGCCACCTTGGACTTCGACAGGTCTTCGGCATTGATCACCCCGGAGTCCTTGAATTCCTCGTAGAGATCGTTGCCTTCGCGGGTGCGCTCACCCACACCGCCAAACACAGACACACCGCCGTGCTCTTTGGCGATGTTGTTGATGAGTTCCTGGATCAGAACGGTCTTGCCCACGCCGGCACCGCCGAAGAGGCCGACCTTTCCGCCCTGGCGGTAAGGGGCCAGGAGGTCGATCACTTTGATGCCTGTTTCGAAAACCTTGGGCTTGGTTTCCAGCTCAGTGAGCTTGGGGGCTGAACGGTGGATCGGTGCCGTTGCAGAGGCGTTCACTGGGCCCTGTTCGTCAACGGGCTCGCCCAGAACGTTGAAGATGCGGCCGAGGGTGGCTTCACCCACGGGAACACTGATCGGAGCGCCTGTGTCGAGCGCTTCCATGCCGCGGACCAGGCCGTCAGTGCCGCTCATCGCCACGGCACGAACGCGATGATCACCCAGCAGCTGCTGAACTTCTGCGGTGAGGGCTACCGGCTGACCTGCCGTGTTGGTTCCCTCGATTCGAAGTGCGTTCAGAATTTTGGGCAGCTTGCCGGCGGGAAATTCCACGTCCAGAACCGGGCCAATGACTTGGCGAACAACGCCCTTGGTACCGGCGGAGGCGGGAGCAGCAGCGGCCATAGGAAAGGAGGTGTGTGAGGGACGCGACATGCGCACCCTTCTCGAGCGGCGCAACGATACCACCGCCGTGAGCGCCACCGGAGGGTTCGGTCACCCGCACGCTCAAATCATGGTCTGAGGGTGGTCGGCACGCATAGGTTGGCAGTCGGTGACCTTGAGTGCCAGCTCGGGTCGCTTTCGCGCTTCGGCGCCCTGTCCCTGCTCCCGCAAGTCCCCCATGGCAGCTGTTTCTCTCAGCGTCTCCACCGTCAAGCCCCTCGGCGATCGCGTCTTCGTCAAGGTCTCCGAATCCGAGGAGAAGACCGCTGGTGGCATCCTTCTTCCCGACACCGCCAAGGAAAAGCCCCAGGTGGGCGAGGTGGTTCAGGTCGGCCCCGGCAAGCCCAACGAAGATGGCTCCCGTCAGGCTCCAGAAGTCGGCGTCGGCGACAAAGTTCTCTACAGCAAGTACGCCGGAACCGACATCAAGCTCGGCAGTGACGAGTACGTGCTTCTGTCCGAGAAGGACATCCTCGCTGTCGTCAACTGAGACGGCACCGCTTCGGCTGAACATCACTCCACCTCCTCTGAACATCGCCTCCCATGGCTAAGCGCATTATTTACAACGAGAACGCACGCCGCGCGCTCGAGAAAGGCATCGACATCCTTGCCGAATCCGTTGCCGTCACCCTCGGCCCCAAGGGTCGCAACGTGGTGCTGGAAAAGAAGTTCGGCGCTCCTCAGATCATCAATGACGGCGTCACCATCGCCAAAGAGATCGAGCTCGAGGATCACATCGAGAACACTGGTGTTGCTCTGATCCGTCAGGCCGCCTCCAAAACCAACGATGCTGCCGGCGACGGCACCACCACCGCCACTGTCCTGGCCCACGCCATGGTCAAGGCGGGTCTGCGCAACGTGGCTGCCGGCGCCAATGCCATCACGCTGAAGAAAGGCATTGATAAGGCTTCCGATTTCCTCGTTGCCGAGATCAAGAACAAGGCCAACCCGATCAGCGACAGCAACGCCATCGCTCAGGTGGGCACGATCTCCGCTGGCAACGATGAGGAAGTGGGTCGGATGATCGCCGACGCCATGGACAAGGTCGGTAAAGAAGGAGTGATCTCCCTCGAGGAAGGCAAGTCGATGACCACCGAACTGGAGGTCACCGAAGGCATGCGTTTCGACAAGGGCTATATCTCCCCTTATTTCGCCACCGACACCGAGCGCATGGAAGCGGTGCTGGATGAGCCCTACATCCTGCTCACCGATAAGAAGATTGGTCTGGTGCAGGATCTTGTTCCCGTGCTGGAACAGATTGCCCGCACCGGCAAGCCTCTGCTGATCATTGCTGAGGACATCGAGAAGGAAGCTCTGGCCACCCTGGTGGTGAACCGTCTTCGTGGTGTGCTGAACGTGGCTGCTGTCAAGGCTCCTGGTTTCGGTGACCGCCGTAAAGCCATGCTCGAAGACATGGCTGTGCTGACCAACGGGCAGCTGATCACTGAGGACGCCGGTCTCAAGCTCGAAAACGCCAAGATCGAAATGCTGGGCACTGCCCGCCGCGTGACGATCAATAAGGACACCACCACGATCGTTGCCGAGGGCAATGAAGTGGCTGTGCAGGCGCGCTGCGAGCAGATCAAGAAGCAGATGGACGAAACCGAGTCCACCTACGACAAGGAGAAGCTGCAGGAGCGTTTGGCCAAGCTTGCTGGCGGTGTCGCTGTGGTGAAGGTGGGTGCAGCCACCGAAACCGAGATGAAGGACAAGAAGCTTCGCCTCGAGGACGCCATCAATGCCACCAAGGCGGCTGTTGAAGAGGGCATCGTTCCTGGCGGCGGCACCACCCTGGCCCATCTGGCCCCTACCCTCGAGCAGTGGGCTTCGTCCACGCTCACCGGCGAGGAACTGATCGGTGCCAACATCGTGGCCGCGGCTTTGACCGCTCCACTGATGCGCATCGCTGAGAATGCCGGTGTCAATGGTGCTGTTGTGGCCGAAAACGTGAAGGCCAAGTCCTTCAACGAGGGCTACAACGCTGCCAATGGTGAGTATGTCGACATGCTGGCTGCTGGCATCGTCGATCCCGCCAAAGTAACCCGTTCCGGTCTGCAAAACGCGGCATCCATTGCTGGCATGGTGCTCACCACCGAGTGCATCGTGGCCGATCTTCCCGAGAAGAAGGAGGCAGCACCAGCTGGTGGCGGCATGGGCGGCGGCGACTTCGACTACTGATCAGCACGAATCAGTGGCGTCGATCGGTATCGACTCTGTTCAACCTCAAGACCCCTGCTTCGGCGGGGGTTTTTTTGTGGATCTCTGCGAGCTTTAATAATTGAGAGTTGTTGGCTTGTGATGATCCTGCGTCGTTGGTTGCGCGAATTTACTGAGTTCTTCTTTCAAAAAGGCAATGCCCTCAACCTGGCCATCGCTGTGGTGGTTGGCACGCAGTTCCAGCAAATTGTGGATGCCATCAGCAAGGATCTGCTGATGCCTCTCCTCAACCCTTTGGTGCGTGGAGGGGACTGGCAAAACCTCGTGATTCCTTATTACGGAGGAGACTTGGCGATCGGGAAAATTCTCGATGTCATACTCAACTCCCTGATTGTTGGTTGGGCCCTTTTCTTCATCATCAAAGCCATCAACCGGTCACAGCGCACTCTTGAGGGTGGAGTGAAAACGATCAGAGAGTCGGTTAATCCGAAGCAGGGCAACGACGGGAACTGAACTATTTCAGCCAGCCAGCGCTGAGGATGATCGCAAGGGTGAGAAAGACCGCCAAGGTGGTCCAGGTGATGCGGTTCAGGGTTGCCTCAGCGCTGCTTGAGCTGGTGAACGTTGAACTGCCACTGGCGGCCAGTCCTCCCATGCCGTCGCCCTTGGGGCTGTGCAGAAGGACAAACAGAATCAGCAGAAGTCCACTGCCGATCCAGATCCAAGAAAGAACGGTTGTAATCATCAATCGATCCTATGGCGGTTCGGGTCAAACAGGCTGGGGCAGTCTGGCGCTGGCCGGCGCTGCCGTGTCAATCGCTTCAATCAAGCTCTGACCCGTCATGGCGGCAGGTTTCTCGAGGCCCAGCAGCTGCAGCAAGGTTGGGGCGATGTCTGCAAGACCCCCTTCGTCGCGCAGGCGCAGGGCATTGCCCATGCCAACCATCTTGCGCTTTTCACCCTCCACAAGAATCACCGGCACAGGATTGGTGGTGTGCGCTGTCCAGGCTTCTCCGTCTTCACCGCGCATGCACTCAGCGTTGCCATGATCTGCGGTGATCATCAAGGTGCCGCCCATGCGTCCCACCGCATCGAGTAGGCGACCGATGCAGTGGTCCACGGTCTGGATCGCTTCGGTGGCGGCCTCCATGACTCCGGTGTGCCCCACCATGTCGGGGTTGGCGTAATTGATCACCACCAGGGAATAGATCCCCTTTTCGATGGCTGCGATGCAACTGTCCGTGAGGGTGTCCGCCGCCATGGCCGGGGCTAGGTCGTAGGTGGCAACGCGGGGAGATGGAACCAGATGTCGGTCTTCTCCCGCGAGGGGCTGCTCGATCCCGCCATTCATGAAATAGGTCACGTGGGGGTATTTCTCGGTTTCCGCCGTGCGGTACTGCTTCAGTCCCTCGGCAGCCACCACCTGGCCGAGGAGGTCGTCGAGGGATTCGGGGGGGAAGGCGACCTCCACGGGCAGTCCGCTCTCGTACTGCGTAAAGGTCACGACATCCAGTTTCGGTCGGTGCGGACGCGGAAAACCCTCGAAACCATCAAGGGAGAGACTCTGAATGATCTGGCGTGCGCGGTCCGGACGGAAATTGAACATGAGCAGGGCATCACCGTCTTGGAGGTGGCTGTTGCTCAGCCGAGTGGGCTCTAGAAATTCATCGGTGGTTCCAGCGGCATAACTGGCTTCGAGAACCGCCTTGGGGGTGCTGCTGCTGCAGGGATACGCAGGGTCTGTGAGCAGAGCGTGGGCGCGTGAGGTTCGTTCCCAACGCTGATCGCGGTCCATGGCCCAATAGCGGCCGCACAGGCTGGCGATCTCACCCACACCGCTGGACTGGATGGCTTCTTCGATCGTGTGGACATAACGCGGAGCACTCTGGGTGGGTGTGTCCCTCCCATCCGTGATGGCATGAATGGCCACGGTCTTGATGCCTTCCGCTGCGGCCCAGCGCAGCAGTCCACAGAGGTGATCAACGTGGCTGTGCACCCCGCCATCGGAGCAGAGCCCGAGGAGGTGCAGGGTCCGGCCGCTCTCACGCAGACGCGCAGCCAGCGTGTTGAGCGCGGGCACCGCGGGGAGCTGATTCCCGCGCACCGTGTCGCCGATGCGCACCAGTTCCTGGCGAATGATTCGTCCTGCGCCGATGGTCAGATGGCCGACCTCAGAATTCCCCATTTGCCCGTCTGGGAGTCCCACATGGGAACCACTGGCGTGGATCAAGGTGTTCGGATAGGCGTGCCTCAAGGCATCCATCACCGGGGTTTCAGCCGATCGGATGGCATTGAAGTCGCTGCCGTCACGATCGCCCCATCCATCCAGGATCGCTAGCACCACAGGCGCTACTGAAGACCTCTGCTTGGGATGTCCATCCTGGCGATCAACCGCGTTCACTCAGCGTTTCTCCCTTCTTAAGGACTTCTCCAGATTCACAAGTTACCTCCGGATCCCTCCCCAGGTGAATCGCCCCCTGATGAATGGTCAGCTTTCTCGGACGCTCCGCCGGCCAAAACGCATACACTCGGCCTCCCAGGCATTGAATCCATGGGGACGGGCGCCCAGGATGAACGGGTCGAGATTCTCTCGTCCGACGAACTGAGGAGAACATTGATGCGCCTCGCTTCTCAAGTGCTTGAGAGCGTTGGCGGGCTTGATGATCTCGTCCTGCTTGGAATTCCAACGCGTGGCGTCCAGCTGGCCTCGGTTCTGGCGCGCTCACTGGAAGAGCAGGCCGGCCGCCCAGTGGCCCGAGGAACTCTTGATCCGACCTTTCACAGGGACGATCTGGAGCGCGTGGCGATGCGACCTGTGAAAGGCACCGACCTTCCGGTGGGAGTTGAGGGGCGCGACGTGGTGCTTGTGGATGACGTGATATTTACCGGTCGCACGGTGAGGGCTGCGCTTGAAGCCATTCAGGCCTGGGGACGTCCCCGCAGAGTTCTGCTGCTGGTCATGGTGGACCGAGGTCATCGAGAACTGCCCATTCAGCCAGATTTCTGTGGGCGAACAGTTCCAACGCGTCGCAGTGAAACGATCGAACTGCGTCTACTCGACGTGGATGGGGAAGAGGGGGTGTTTTTGCGTCGAACTCAGGACGAGACCTGAAGTTCATCACTGCGGAAATGTGCCTTGTAGCGACCGAAGGCCACGATCACAGGAAGGGTTGGGCTGATCGGACGCCCTTTCCACTCCGTCAGCACGGTCACCACTTCTCCCTCACTGCCCTGGAGATCGAAGGATGTGCCCCGATGTTCCGGATGGTTGTAGACCACCACTGATGAGGCGACGACGACCTTGTCACCAGGCTGCATGAAGTTACGAATCCAATGGGGCGAATTGTCTCACGGCTCCTTCGCTTTACAGAGGCTTTCAGGCCCCTCTTCCACCAGGACACCTCCAAGATCCGAGCACCCTGCGACGAAAGCGCTCCAAGGATCCATGCCTTCGCCAATGCGCTGTTCAACGGCATCGTTCAAGCGCTCCGTGTCCACGGTGTGATCAGGGAGGTCACCATGACTGGTGTGGCTTTGCTGGTCGCGAAGGTTCTTGATGGCGGTTTCGATCTGTCGTCGAAGCGGCAGGGCATGGCGTTGCCACCAGGGATGGTCGAGTTGGTTCAGCACACTCAGGGCTTCCCACCACTGCTGACGCTGTACGCGCTCCTGTAAGCGCTCGTGATCGACGCGATTGCGGTTCCAAGTCTCTTTCAAGCTGTCGCTGAGTTGGGTCCCCGTGCGTTGCCCCCTGGTTTCGAGGGGGGACAGCGTGGCCAAGGCCGCATCGAGATTTCCGGCACGAAACTGAGCCAGTGCCTTGTTGCGCACTTCACGGCGCCAATCCTGCAGCCGCTGGCGATCACTGACTCGTTCAGCTGGGCTGCCGACTGCCGAATTCACCAGCTGAGTTTGCAGTTCCAGCGCTCTGGTTGTGTCTCCCGCTTCCCAGGTGCGCTGTGCCTGGCGGCGTCTGCAGAGAGCCTGCTCCAGGGGAGCTTCTTTCCCCAGCCAACGCAGGGCGGCCAGCTGCTCTCCGTAGCGCAGGCACGCGTCCAGATCCCCAGCAGCAGCTGCCTGCTCAAGGCGCTTTGGCAGCTGCTGCTCCCACCAGTAGGCGACTCCACAAAGGGCGACCACACCACCCAGCGTGGCGATCAGCCAGAAGCGGGGAAGGGGGCGTCGGAGCGCCAAGGAGAGATCACTTTGAAAGATCCCCTGTTCTATGAATTCAGGCGACGCCGTACATGCCGTTGTGGACGGACCGATTACCGCACGGTCCCGAGGCTGATTCTCTCGAGACGTGAACCGTTCCGAAGGTCTTCGCCCTCCATGATCAGCTCTGCCTGTTCATCGATGTGAAATTGCAGTTTCAAACAATCCTCTCCCGGCTGGCCGGGTGGATTGAGCATGAGCTTGAAGCAAGGCGAGGGACGCTCCTTTACTTCTGCAGCGCCGGGGATGCGTTCGATCACTTGCGGAAGTCCATCGATGAGTCTCACCTCATGGCGAGCCTCCAGCTCAGGTTCGCCCAGGACGAACTCAATGGTGGTTTGCTCTGCCGCACTGGCACTCAGCACGAGCTCAAATGGCTGGCTTGATGGCCAGGGCTGTCCTGCCACAAAGAGGGGATGCCAGTGATGTCGATTGCTGCGACGGTCCCAGCAGCGCAACGAAATTCCCCGTTGCAGAAGATCGAGAATCCGCACTCCCGGTGTGAGGCTGAGGGCACCGCAGGCGACGGCTTCCATCGGCGGCGGTGTGCGCAGTGGAACCGGACTCATGAAGCTGGTGAGCCACGAGCGCAACTGAGGAAGATGAGCGCCTCCACCCACCATCACAACAGCGTTGAGGTCGCTGCGGCGACAGCCGTGAACCTCGGCAGCCCGCAGGGTCTGATTGAGAAGCTCTTCAAGAAGCTGGAACAGTCCCCGTTCCTCCAACAGCTGAGTGAACCGTTTGCGGTTCATCCGCAAGGTTGTGGGTGCTGTTAATTCGGGACTACTGGCGAGTTCCGTCAGTTCTTGTTCATCGTTGATGTCGGTGCTTGAAAGCCGGCATTTGAGCCGCTCGGCCGCATCGAGAAGGGCGGTGTGTCCAGCGCCCTCCGGTGGGAGGCCTTGCGGCTGGAGCGCGTCGAGGATCCATCGGTCCAGATCTCTCCCCCCCAGCGCGATCCCTGCTTTTCCAAGTACGCGCGCTTGGCGGAGGGCCTGGCGACTTTTTGTGAGGTTTCGGCTCTGGAAGCGCAGCAGCTGCGCCAGAGGTGCTGCGCGTCCTTCGCCACCCTCTAGAGCCACAAGGGATAGATCAAGGGTGCCTCCGCCGAGGTCAACAACCAGCAATTTCGCGCCAGCCGGTAACCCTGCACCAAGCGCTGCGGCGGTGGGTTCATCCACCAGTGCGATCTCGGGAATTTGCAGCGACTCACAGGCTTCTAGAAGCCACTGGCGGTAGGCCGATCCAGCCTCCACCGGTGCGGTGAGCACGAGCCGATCAATGGTCAGATCCTGGGGAATTCGCTTCCAGATTTCCTGAAGCAAGCGAGCCCCTGCCTCATCAGGACTGAGCAGTTGACGCCATGGCGAGGGGACGGGAAGGCCGATCCAACGCTTGAAGTCACGGTGAAGCTGGGGAACATTACGGTCACCGAGACCGCTTTCCAGCACCTGCCGGCCCGCCAGAACGCTGGGAGAGTCTCGTTCATCAAGCCAAAGCATCGAGGGCACTTCTCCCTCTTTCCGGCTGATCGGCGCCAGGTCAATCAGCTTGATGCGCGCATCGTTGCAGGCCTGAAAGGCCACCACGGTGGTGGTGCTCCCCAGATCGATTGCCAGGGTCCCGCGTCCGGAAAGATGAAGGTTTTGTTCGCCAGCGAGGGGCTTCGCCATCCCCATGGGCAGTTTGGAAGAAGGATGAGGCTACGGGGATCTGCAATGGATCGGTTACGTCGACTGGTGTTTTCCTTTTATCGGGAGGAACCTGAGATCGAGGCGGAGTTGGAACCCCTCCGGGACTGCCGGATGTCGCGGAGCTGGGGAACCATCCGCGTGGAGTGTGTTGATGCTGGTCATCTTGAGGAGGTGAGTGCATTGCTCAGCCACTTGCGGCGCCCGTTGGTGGCCATGGGCCTGGGGCGTCAGATCGTGTTGCGCGTGCCGGGTCGACCACAACGTTGCTATCCGATGCACGTTCCTTTCCATAGCGACCTGTTCACATAAGATTGAAGATTCCTAGGAACTGGGCATGCTCACGGCCGGTGTCGACCATCAGGATCTTGCCAAGCGGGGGGAAAGCCTCATTCGTCAGTCCAGCAATCGTTACCTGACCACGGTTCGCATTGCGTTTCGTGCCAAGCAGCGTCGCTTTGATGACTTCGATGGATTGCTCGAGGAATCCAGTGTGAAGCCTGTGCAGCGAGCCATCGTTGAGCTCAGTGATGAGCAGGATCAGCCCGATCTCCTGCCGGGATGATTCAACAGGAGGGTCCAGGCTGGAGACTGGCCAGAGACCCTCAGCGCCATCCCTACGGCGCACTGATCGGTGGGGAGACCTGGGCCATTGAGCTCACCGAGTCCGAGGCCGGCGCGTTGGCCTCGGTGATCAAGGATCTTGTCGCTCAACATGCTGCGCTTCGTGGGCAGTTGATGGATGAGGAGCAGATCACGCTCGAGCTTGAACGCGCCCCTTGGTGGGGATGTCTTGAGGGAGATCGTCGATCCTGGTCCTTGCAGTTGATTCTGAGACCTGCCGATGTCTGCGAGCGGGGGGTGGAGGTGTCTTGGCCAGCTCCAGCGGCAGAAGCAGCGGCCGCAGCCATGAGAACGCTTTGGGACATCTCCAATGATCAGCTGAACTGATCATTGGAGATGCATTGAATTTTCCCGAGACTTTTCCGCGCTTATTTCGGCGTTTTCCACAGTGCTGGGCGCGGTATCGGCCTTGCAGCCTTGCTCTGTGGAAAACTTGAGCCAATTGGTGCAAGCGGGTTGACGAAGGTCCTTGTTGCAGGCCTGTCGTTCAACCCGGCAAATGCCCCGCTGTGAATGCTGTCTGCCACTGAAATCTCATCGGGAGAGTTGTTGGGATCGCTGGACGAGCGCTGCCTTGACGCGGCGGCATTCATGTGGAGAACTGGTAGCCATTGGAAGGGATTGCATGCATTTGGTTGACCAAACTGTCGCGACAGCAGACCAGCGGGTTCTGGCTCCTGAAGGATTGGATGAATCAGGAACCGTGAGCTTTCAGACGCAGCTCCCCCAGCCTCTTCAGCAGGCCATGGTGGGGTTCGTTGAGCGTTGTCCCAACTGGGATCAGTACCGCCTTGTGCAGGCTGCAATCGCTGGTTTCCTGATTCAGAACGGTGTCGAATCCCGCGAGATCACCCGTCTTTATGTGGGAAGCATGTTTCGGCGGGAATCCCTGTCCCAGGGGGTCTGAGTCCGGCAACTGGCCATCAGGAGCAGGGCTGAGAGCGGAATGCTCAGAAGAAGTCCCAGGCAGGCGCCCATCAGCCCGATCAGGTTGACGCCCAGGAGGAGCCCGAGCAGGGCAAGCACCTTGATGCGGTTGGCTTGAACAATTTTCCGGCTGTGCTCCATCGCTGCCAGGGGGCGATGCCCGTGATGCACCAGCAAGGGAAGGGCCAGGATCTGGCTCAGGGCCCAGGCCGACAGCGCCAGGAGTCCGATGACAAGAACCGCTGTGGATAAAACTCCGCTGTGGGACGCGATGAGCCCGCTCAGGATTCGGGTCACATTCAAGCCTCCGAGGAACACCACCCCCTCGAGCAGAACGAGCGCTGTGGTTTGGCGCAACAGCCAGCGAAGAGGTCGCCCCTTGCTGGGATTTGCCTCCGCTTCGGAGCCAGCGCCCGTCGGCAGAAGCTGGTCGGCCAGGCGCAGCAGCGACACCAACGGGCCGAGTGATGCAGGGATGGTGAGCACCAGCAAGGCGTTGCCCGTCATTTCCAGGCCTCTGTGACCGCTCTCCTGCAGGTCCCGAGCCAGCACGCCAAGACCGGTCAGGACGATCAGGGTGAGGGCGGTCAGCCCGACGCAGTGCCAGGGAGCCTTCCCGAACCCGATCCAGGCTCTTGGAATGATGGTGGTTAGCGGCAAGCGCTCGGCGCTGGACGCCTGATCCGGGTCACTGAAGAGGGCCAAGTCGCTTCAGCAGATCGTGGGCGATGGGCTCGTCGACAGGGAGGATCGACAAGCGATTGCCACGCTTCACAACGGCCAATTCTTCGGGTTGGTACGACTGGCGCAGATCATCGAGGCTTAAAAGGCTTTGAAACCGGCCCTTGTAGGTGAGTCGAACGCAGTCCCAGCGGGGCGCGTCCGGCTTTGACGCTGGATCGTGATATTTGGAGGAAGGATCGAACTGGGTGGGGTCAACAAGACCCGTTTCGCTGACCTCCATCAGACCAATGATTCCTGGGGGCTTGCAGTTGGAGTGATAAAAAAAAGCCTGATCACCAATGGCCATCGTGCGCATGAAATTGCGGGCCTGGTAATTGCGAATTCCATCCCAAAGGGTGGTGTGCTCTTGTTGGAGATGGTCAATCCCGTAGACATCGGGTTCGCTTTTCATCAACCAGTAGGCCACGGATTTCGAAGGGTTTTCCGCAGCCTAGGGATCTTTCACCGCGTTGATTAACTGCCGGAAATGATCGCCTCTCGCCTCGAAGTTCGGGTATTGGTCGAAACTGGCACAAGCCGGTGACAGCAGCACGCTGTTGGCCTGGCAGGCCTTGGCAAGGCTCAGAGCCTGCGGCACGGCAGTGTCCAGGTCGGGGCGGTGAATCACAGGACCTTTGAAGCCTGCGGCCTCGATCAAATCGGCAAGTTCCCCGGCACCTGCTCCAAACAGCACCACACCGCCCACTTGAGATTGGAGCAGTTCCAGCCATGGACCTGCATCGCCCTGCTTCGTCTGACCGCCGGCCAGGAGCACCACTGGTGCCGGCACGGACCGCAAACCCACGGCGGCGGCGTCGTAGTTCGTGGCCTTGCTGTCATTGAAGACGGGAATGCCGCCGACGGATCCCAGTGGTTCGAGCCTGTGCGGTACCCCGGTGAAGCAGCGCAGCGCCGCCTCGATGCTGGAAGCAGGTACACCTGCTTCCAGAGCAGCAGCGGTCACCAAAAGCATGTTCTGGCGGTTGTGATCGCCGGGCAGGGGCAAGGAATCGGCAGGGAAAAGTAGTTGCTCTCCCTGGCTCACCCAACCCTGCGCGTTCACGGTGATCGGGGGGAGTCCCCCTTCCGGACTGTGACCTCCGCAGGACACCCAGCGAAGGCCGGACCGTGACCATTGGCCGCAGTGGTGGTGGATATCGGGGTCATCCGCATTCAACACGGGGATCTCTGCCCTTTCGAGGAGCCCTCGCTTGATGGATCGGTAAGCCTCGATGGTTCCATGCCTTTCGAGGTGATCAGGTGTGAGGGTTGTCCAGATTCCGATGCGCGGCGACACCTCCTCAGCGGCTTCGATCTGATAGCTGCTCATCTCCATCACGACCCAGTCGGGTTTGGGCCTGATCCCTTGCAGCACTTCGAGGGCCAGTTCGGCTGCGGAATGCCCCACGTTGCCGGCCATGGGCGCTTCCAGGCCGGCATGGGCCAGCACGTGCTGGAGAAGATGGGTCACCGTGGTTTTTCCGTTGGTTCCGGTGATGCCAATCCAAGGAATGTCTCGGAGGGCATCCCAGGCCACAGACATCTCACCTCGGACCCGGAGGCCACGGGCACGCAGGGCATTGAGGGTGGGGTGATTCCAGGCAATTCCAGGACTGATCACCACCTCCCCGGCACTGTCGAGCCAGGGGGCGAAGCTGTTGAGCTCCAGAGGGCATCCCAGTTCGATGGTGATGTTCCTTTGGCGCAGGGCATGGGCTTTGTCTCGCAACGCTGGTTCATCACCCCGTTCAAGCACGACGACGTCGCACCCTTGAGCCTGCAGCAGCCGAGCCGCACCTGAGCCGGAACGCCCCAGGCCCACGACGACGGTCCGTGCCATCAAGAAACTCCTCTCCCACCAAGGGAAATGGGCGATACTGGAATCGAACCAGTGACTCCTACCGTGTCAAGGTAGTGCTCTACCTCTGAGCTAATCGCCCGCATTGTCACCCTTCAGAGAATCTGCGGTGATCGGATGGATCGAAGTCCACCGGGTGGAATTGAAGTTAGCAGCTCACCGGCGCATCATTTCGACGCGCCAGCGCTCACGCTTGGTCAGCGTCAGGCTCAGCACCTCCACGCTTCCCCGGTCTTGAAGTTGCAGTTGATCGCCCACCTTGATGTCTCGACTGGCCTGACGGATCGCTCCCCAATTCAGCCTGAGACGTCCTTCCTTGATCTCGCGCGTCACCTTGGAACGGGAGAGTCCAAAGCCAGCTGAAGCGATGGCATCCAAACGGCATGACGCCTCCACGCTGCGCAGCAGTCGCGGGGTTCGTTGGGCTGGCCACTGCAAGGCTTCGAGAGGAACCGTTTCCAGGAGAAGCGGCACATCACGAACCTGTCCGGTCAATCCGTTGAGATGCTCTCCTGCTTCTGGAGTACAAACGGCTTGCGCTCCCCGGTCACCCCGTAGCCAAAGATCACCAATGGCATCCGCGCTCACATCGAGATGCATCAGTGCCTGGCGCATGTCATCGGGTTCGGCGCGGTCAAAGAGAAAGTTGCCTTCCAGGCGGAGACCACACATCGGGGCTGATTCCGAGTCCGTCTCCTGGTCGCGGCGGCTCAGCTGAAGTCGACAGCGCTCGGCGCCTTCCCGACCTCCATCGCGCACCATCCGCAACTCCGAGAGGGCTTCCAGCTTTGCGGCATCCTCCAGTTCAGGGCCGCTGAGAAAGGGACTCCAGCTCGGTTGCCAGGTGCGCAGCACCTCCTCAGCCTGATCGAGCAGCCGAGCCATCACCGGCCGATGGGCAGAGCCAGCGAGGAGCGCATCTCTGGGGAGCGTCATAACTCACTCAGTCGCACGACCTGCTGCGGGCGGACCTTTTGAACGAGCGTCCAGGGAAGCTCCACGCCTGGCCGGGTCTCGAGCAGAAGTAACCAGGCATTCTCTTTGTGACGGTTGCGCAGAATTCGCACCCCGTCTTCATTGTCGGAGGGAACGCTGGCGGCAGCGGCGTAGCTGCCCATCAGGCCGGATCCCAGGCCCAGCAATCCTCCAAGCACCATTTCGCCGATCGTTCCGAAGCGGGCAAAGGTGTCGAGCGTTGTGATCTGAGTAAACGTTGCTCCGGCCAGGAAACCGAAGGGCATCAGCCAGCGCGACATGGAACGCTGACGCCTGTTTCTGGCCAGGTTTGGATTCAAAAGGTCGACATCGTCCATGCGCTCTGCTGTAAGGCCACCGGAGGAGGTGAGTTCACCGTCGGGGGCCACAAGGGCCACCCGCAGTAGATGGGTGCCTGCATCCCGCAATGACGTCACCAGGCTTTCAGCGGCGTCGCGTTGACTCAGCACCAGGACACAGACGGGCATGGACAGACTCGGCGCGTCGGCTCATTCTCCATGGTTCGACGCTGAATCAGGGGGCTGCGACGCAGGGTGATCTGCAAGGTCCCAGGGAGCGATCGGATCAATCTCTAGAGTGGATAGCGGCTTTCTCCCGCCGCTGGATGACCAAAGTTCTCGTTTCAGACCCCATTGATCAGGCGGGGATCGACATCCTCGGGCAGGTGGCTCAGGTGGATCAGCGAACGGGCCTGTCGGCCGAGGAGCTGAAGGCCGTGATCGGTGAATACGACGCCCTGATGATCCGCTCAGGCACTCAGGTGACGGCGGATGTGATCGCCGCCGCTGATCGTTTGCGCATCATCGGCCGGGCTGGCGTGGGTGTTGACAACGTGGATGTTCCCGCTGCGACCCAGCGAGGAGTGCTTGTTGTTAACTCACCCGAAGGCAACACGATCGCGGCGGCTGAGCATGCCCTCGCGCTGCTTCTGTCCCTGTCGCGTCATGTGCCCCAGGCCCATGGCTCCATGCGCGCCGGTGCCTGGGACCGCAAGAAGTACGTGGGAAATGAGCTTTACAAGAAGGTTCTCGGCGTTGTCGGTCTTGGAAAGATCGGCTCCCATGTGGCTCGGGTCGCCAAGGCGATGGGAATGGAGGTAATCGCCTTCGATCCCTTCATTTCTGCCGATCGCGCCCAGCAGATGCAGGTGCGGCTCACCACGCTCGAGGATCTGTTCCGTCAGGCCGACTACATCACGCTTCATATTCCCCGCACGCCGGATACCGAAAACCTCGTCAATGCTGAGCTGCTCCGCTCGATGAAGTCCACGGCCCGCATCGTGAATTGCGCGAGGGGCGGAATCGTGGATGAAGCGGCTCTGGCCGAAGCGATCGAGAACGGTGTCATCGCTGGGGCAGGGTTGGATGTGTATGCCTCAGAACCGCTGGCTGAGGATTCTCCGTTGAGGACCGTGGAACTCGGATTGGTCCTGACCCCTCACCTTGGCGCCTCCACTGAGGAAGCCCAGGAAAATGTGGCGACGGATGTGGCAGAGCAGATTCGTGATGTGCTGCTCGGTCTTCCAGCGCGCAGCGCTGTGAATATTCCCGGGCTGAGCGCGGAGATCATGGAGCGGCTCAAGCCCCATCTCCAGCTCGCTGAGACGCTGGGACTGCTGGTAAGTCAGCTCAGTGGCGGGCAGGTGCAGGAGCTTGAGGTGAGGCTTCAGGGTGAATTCGCCCTCCATCCCTCACAGCCTCTGATGGTGGCAGCGCTGAAGGGTTTGCTGACCAGTGCTCTCGGCGACCGCATCAACTATGTGAATGCCTCTCTGGAAGCCAAGGGACGTGGCATTCACGTGCTGGAGGTGAAGGATGACGCCAGCCGCGACTTCGCCGGTGGATCGCTGCAGCTGACCACTCGCGGCGGCCAGGGAGGGCACAGCGTGACCGGTGCTGTGTTCGCTGATGGTGAGCTGCGGGTGACCAACATCGATGAGTTCCCTGTGAACGTGCCTCCCAGCCGTCACATGCTCTTCACCCGCCACCGGGATATGCCCGGGATCATTGGCCACCTTGGCTCACTGCTGGGTGAGCACAACGTGAACATTGCCTCCATGCAGGTGGGGCGGCGGATCGTGCGCGGGGATGCCGTGATGGTCCTGAGCATCGACGATCCGATTCCGCCGGCGTTGCTGGCCACGATCAACGGGATCAACGGGATCCAGGAAGCGCATCCCGTCACGCTGTGATGTGGTGGCGCCTGTCTCTGCCACTGCAGCCAGAGCTGGAGGAATCCCTGCTCTGGAAGCTCACGGCCATGGGACTCCACCGGGTGGCGGTTCAGCATGCCCCTGAGGCCCCAGATCAACGCACGCTGCTGGCCTGGCTGCCTGCCCATGAGTGGCCGGAAGACCAGCGCCTTCAACTGATTGGGAGTCTCTCTCCCCTCGCAGAAACATTCGGCCTTCAGCTGGCCACCCCGCAATGGGACGAGTTGGCTGATGAAGATTGGAGTCGCAGCTGGAAGCAGCACTGGCAGCCGGATCCTGTCGGGAAGCGGCTACTGATCCTTCCCGCCTGGCTCAGCGTTCCCGAGGAGCATGCCCAGCGCCTGGTGCTGAAGATGGATCCCGGGAGTGCTTTCGGGACCGGGAGCCACCCCACAACGCGATTGTGCTTAGAGGCTCTCGAAGCAGCACCTCCCCAAGGGCTGCGGGTGGCTGATCTCGGTTGTGGCAGCGGAGTGCTTGGTCTGGCGGCACTGGGTCTGGGGGCCCGTGAGGTGATGGCTGTCGATACCGACTCCCTGGCCGTGCGAGCCACCTCCGAGAACGCTGCTCTCAACAATCTGGCCCCCGACGCGCTGCGCGTCCGTCAAGGGTCTCTGGAGAGTCTGGAGCCCCTTTTTGCCGGCAAACCTGCCGATCTTCTGCTCTGCAACATCCTGGCGCCGGTGATCGAAGCCCTGGCACCGGGCTTCGAATCCATCCTCAGCGCCCAGGGGCGGGGACTTCTGAGTGGGCTCCTCGTGGAGCAAGCTCCACGCCTAACGAATGTGCTGGAGGCATTGGGCTGGTCGGTGCAGCATCTCGACAGCCAGGGACGCTGGGGACTCCTGGAGATTCGCCGGCAAGTTCGATAAGCGGGGCTTATGTAAGCGTCGGGTTTGATTGGCCTTGCCCCCAATGCTCGGTTGAAGCGTGTAGGTGGAGGCCGGTCCGATGTAGAAGGGTGCGGTCCTGCGAGTCCGATTGCTTCGGGTCTCTGCACACTTCATCCATCCATGGCTTCTTACAAGGTCACTCTGGTCAGCGAGAGCGAAGGTCTCAACAAGACCATCGAGGTTCCCGACGATCAGTACATCCTCGATGCCGCTGAAGAGCAGGGCATCGACCTGCCCTACTCCTGCCGCGCCGGCGCTTGCTCCACCTGTGCTGGCAAGATCACTGCTGGCACCGTTGACCAGTCCGATCAGAGCTTCCTGGACGACGACCAGATCGAAGCTGGCTTCGTGCTGACCTGCGTGGCTTACCCCACCTCTGACTGCACCATCAAGACTCACGCCGAAGAAGAGCTCTATTGAGCCCCTCCTCCAACATCAGCTCTCTCTGACGGGAGAGCCATCAGCCACCCCCAGGGGTGGCTTTTTGTTGGCAGTGTGGTGTGTGTCTGGCCGATCGAAGGATGTCCTCCGCCACCGCTGCTACGCCCCTGCGACCTGAAGTTGATGGGCTTCTTGCCCACGGCACGGTGCATACCAGTCCTGGCGGCCAGTACAGCTTCAGGGTGATCGGTCCCTGTTGCCGGCTATTCGATCGCAATGAGCTTCCCTGGCCCTGCTGTCGGCTTGTGTGGCGCAGCAAGGAGCCGAGTTGGCGTCGGGTAGGACGTCGTTTTGTTCCCGACCTTGCCTCCCGTCGTTGCCCCTCCTATGTGGTCGAGCTGCTCCAGCCCGGCTCCAGGCCTACGGCCACCGTGCTGACGCTGTTTTCCATGCGCTTCACGCCTGAGCTTCAAGAGTGGTGGTACAGCCGCCACCCCCGCTCCTTCGATGCGGCCAATCAACAGCCTTGATCAAGCCCGGCTCTTGCAAGCCATCAAAAAAGCCCGCCGGATGGCGGGCTTCCCTTGAACATTCACCGTGAATGCCTACGGGGTTCATCAGAAGTAAATCTTGCCGCCGCCCCATTCCTGGCCCAGTACTTTCGGTGCCACAAGGATGTAGGCCGACATCAAGCGGAGATCCTCATCCGTGAGGTCACGCATGGCGGGATACAGATCGCGGCTGCGCATGCTCGGGTGCAAGTCAGCAATGCTGTACTCGCCGTCGTAGGAGGTGGGGTCTTGGAGGTAGTCCACCAGAGCTGCCACATTGTCGCGGGCTGGTGTGGCCAGGGCCAGGGTTTCAGGGTCGAGGCCAACGTTGTGGTTGGTCTTGGTGATGCCGCCGGCATGGCAGGTGCCGCAGCTGGTGTTGAACACCTTGCGACCAGCCTTGACCTGCTGCTCCGTAAAGGTGACAGGACTGCCTTCGGCGTCGGCGGGAACCGTCAAGGTCTCCGCATCCCAAGAAGCGGCCTGGGCAGGGGTGCCGATCACCAGGACGGCGAAAGCCGACAGCACGATCAGCAGTCGGCTCAGGGAGCGACGCAGGTTGGGGAGAAAAGAGGCCATAAAAATGCCGGAGACTGATGAAGACAGCGCACAACGCTCTTGTATCACGGGGTGGGATCCCCCCGTGGGTGATCTCGCTCAGGCGATCACGAACTGTTGCAGCCCGACGGCTGCATCTGGGGGGTTACCTCGATCGAGAGGAAGTCTTTGGCGAGCACCGTGGCTGGAAAGATCGCCTGGGCTTCGGCCAGTAGATCGTCTGCAGTGACCGCATTCCCAGGGGCATAACGGGGGCTGAGGTGGGTCAGCACCAGCTGGCTGACACCCGCTTCCGCTGCCGTTTGTGCCGCCATGGTGCTGGTGGAGTGCTGGCGTTGGAATGCCATCTCCGCCTCGGCATGGGAAAAGGTGGATTCGTGAATCAGGAGATCCGCCCCCTGCGCCAGCTCTACGGCGGCTTCGCAGAACACGGTGTCGGTGCAGTACACCACGCTGGCCCCGCGACGCGGAGGGCCGCAGAGGTCGCGGCCGTCAATGCTGCGGCCATCCTCGAGGGTGACGGTCTCGCCGCGCTTCAGTGCGGCATAGACAGGCCCCGGCGGGATGTTCAGATCCCGGGCTTTGGCCACGTCGAACCGACCGGCCCGTGGCTTCTGATCCACCCGGTAGGCATAGGCGGGCACCCGGTGATCCAAGGGGGTGGCCCGCACCTGCAAATCGTCGTCCTCGAAGACGATCCGTCGTGCTTCGGCGGCTCCGCGCACCGGATGCACGGCCAGCGGGTAGCCAATCCGGGTGGAGCTGGTGCGCAGAACGCCCTGCAGGTAGGCATCCAGGGGATCGGGTCCGTAGAGATCCACCCCGGCGCTGCTGCCGCTCAGGCCCAGGCTGGCCAGGAGCCCCGGCAGCCCGAACACATGGTCGCCGTGCATGTGGGTGATGAACACTCTGCGCAGCTGAGAGAGGCGCAGATCGCTGCGTAGAAACTGATGCTGGGTGCCTTCCCCGCAGTCAAATAACCACAGCTCTGACCGTTGCGGCAGTCGCAGCGCCACGGCAGACACATTGCGGGCGCGGGTCGGAACTCCGGAACTGGTGCCGAGAAAGGTGACCTGCACGGCGGGGTGGGCTCAATGGCCAATCTGCCACGCAGACCTGGCTCTCCCGCGATGGGAGGGGCACACTGGGCGCCCATCTGTTTTTGGAGTGCCGACGCTCGTCTCCATCCTTCGACCAGGGCTCAGGGCGGCATCGCTGGCTCCCCTTGCCGTGATCGCCCTCGTGAGCGAGCCGCGGGCTGCGGTGACCGCCCAGGAGCCGATGATGCGAGTTCTCGTGGCCGAAGGGCAGGCGCTGCAGTTGAGGGCCGACGACGCGCTGCCGCTTCGGGTGCGCGGGCTCGGTGGACAGGAGCGTTCTGTACGGCGGCTGTCGGTCAGCCTCCATGGCGGCGCACTGCTGCTCGATGGCCTTGGCCAGGCGCCCTCTGTCCGCGTGTCTACGGATGATCCGCGGGGGCTCTGGCTTGGCAAGCGGCGCTATCGCGGGGATGTGGTGCTTCTGCCCCGGGGCGGTCGCGTGATGGCCATCAACCGGCTCGGGATCGAGACCTATTTACCCAGCGTGGTGGGCAGTGAGATGCCGGCCAGCTGGCCTCTCGCCGCACTGCAGGCCCAGGCGGTCGCCGCTCGCACCTACGCCTTGCGGCAGCGTGGCAAGAAGGGCGATTTCGATGTGAAAGCCACCGTTGCCAGCCAGGTGTACAAGGGCATCGAATCCGAGACGCCACGCACCCGGGAGGCCGTCGATACCACCCGATCCTTGGTCTTGGTGCATGGGGGGCGCCTGATCAATGCGGTGTTCCACAGCAGCTCGGGGGGCGCCACGGAGCCCAGCGGCGAGGTGTGGCGTCAACAACTCCCCTACCTGGTCAGCGTTCGTGATCACGATGACCACAGCCCTGTTCATCGTTGGAACAAGCGCTTCGACGTCAGCGATCTGCAACGGCTCTTCAAGGAGACCGGTGGTGTGGAGGGGGTGCGTGTCCTGAGCACCAGTTCCACAGGACGGGTGCGTTCGGCTCGCATCCAGGGGCCGAGGGGTGCCTTGGTGCTGTCAGGGCGCGAGCTGCGTCAGCGCCTTGGTCTCAAAAGCACGATGGTGCGCTTCGACATGGTGCGTGATGGCGATATGGAACGCTCTCCAGGAATCCCGTTGGATTCCGAGCCGACCCGCGAGCCGCCGGCTCTGATCGGCCTGTGGAGCGATTCGGCCAGCGGTTCCAGTGAAGCTGAGGATCCGGGGTTTGCGCCACCACTACCACCACCACCTGTGCAGTCGCCTCGCAGCAGCCTCGACCGACCGAGCAGCCTTGTGCGTCCGAACAGCCTTGTGCTTGAAGCGCGGGGACAGGGGTATGGGCATGGCGTGGGCATGAGCCAGTGGGGGGCTCACGGGCTGGCTGAGCAAGGGGCTGATTTCCGCCAGATCCTTCTGCACTACTACCGAGGGGTGCAGATTCGTCCCTACCGGCCTGGCGATGATCCATCGCTGGCATTCAGCCCTCGATCGGAGCCAGCCTGGTGGGGTTGATCCCCGCCCGATCTGTGCCGCAGCTTCCCCCATCCATTTCGGTTCAGCGCCGCCAGGATCCCGCTGCGTTGATGGAGGCGGTGGTGGATGCTCTGGACGCTTTCCTGCAAACGCGTGTTCAGCAGCGAGAGTTCTGGCCCCTGGGACTGGCCACCGGGCGCACGATGGAACCCCTGTATGCGGCGCTTTGTGAGCGACTCAGGGCATGGCCCGCGCCGCATCTGCAGTGGCTGCGGGACCATTGGTGCAGTTTCAATCTCGATGAATACGTTGGTCTGCCGGCCGGTGATCCGCGGAGTTTCGCCGCCTACATGCAGACCCACCTCACGGGGCCCCTTGATCTGCCGTCCGACCAGGTGAGGATTCCTGACGGTATGGCCAGCGATCCAAGCTCGGAGGCCCGTCGCTACAGCACGGCGCTGCACCAGGCGGGGGGGATCGGGCTGCAGCTTCTCGGCCTTGGCAGCAATGGCCATGTGGGCTTCAACGAGCCGCCTTCAGGGTTCGACAGCCCGTGCCGCGTTGTGACCTTGCAGGCAGCGACCAGGATTCAGAACGCTGATGCTTTCGGCGGTGACTCCGATGCCGTGCCGAAGCAGGCGATCACCCTCGGGCTGCAGGAGATTCTCAGTGCCGAGGTGATTCATCTGATCGTGACGGGCAGCGCTAAGGCAGAGATTCTGCGGACGGCCTTGTTGGAGCCCAGCACTGGCCAGGTTCCTGCCAGCTGGCTTCAACAGCATCCGCAGGTGCACCTGTGGGTGGATGATGCCGCCCATTCCCGTCTTTGGGCACCTTGACCCGCTGGCAGTTCTCAATTGACCGCGGCGGCACCTTCACCGATGTGGTGGCCTGCCGGCCTGACGGAGGGCTGATCGTCCGCAAGGTGCTGTCGGTGCAGCCCGGCCAGAGGGGCGATCCGGCGGTGGATGCGATCCAGGCGCTCATGGCGATGGACGGCCTTGGTTCCACATCAGGCATCGAGGAGCTGCGCCTGGGAACCACCGTGGCCACCAATGCCCTGCTCGAGGGCCAGGGCGAGCCGGTGCTCCTGCTCACGAACACGGGCCTGGCCGACCTGCTGCGCATCGGTGATCAGCACAGACGGGATCTCTTCGCTTTGGAGATTCCCCTGCCTCCCTCCCTGATCGCGGCGGTTGAGGAGGTGTCGGGGCGCCTGGATGCGGCGGGGGATGAGCTGGAGCCTCTGGTGATTGATGCCGCTCTCACCAGCCAGTTGCGGGCGCATCGCCGGGCCGGTCTGCGCAGTTGTGCCATCGCCCTGATGCATGCCTGGCGGGAGCCGGCCCATGAACAGGCTCTGGCGGAGGCCGTTCTCGCCGCTGGCTTTGAGACGGTTATCTGCTCCCATCAGGTGAGCCCGCTGCCACGCCTGGTTCCCAGGGGCCAAACCACCCTGGTAGAAGCCGCTGTTCGGCCGGTTTTGGTGGCCTATCTCAACCAGGTGCAGGCTGCGCTGGAGGGACACCCCCGGCTACGGGTGATGACCTCCAGTGGAGGTCTGCAGGCCCCAACGTCTTTGCTGGCCAAAGACACCATCCTGTCTGGGC
Organism: Synechococcus sp. PROS-7-1; assembly: GCF_014279795.1. NCBI lineage: Bacteria > Bacillati > Cyanobacteriota > Cyanophyceae > Synechococcales > Synechococcaceae > Synechococcus > Synechococcus sp. PROS-7-1. Next base: position 1,944,713 of record NZ_CP047945.1, on the reverse strand, counting down.
CGGCAGGGGGCATGGTCGGTGCTGTGGCTGCGGCTCAACAGGCCGGTGTGGGTCATCTCCCCCTGGTTGGTGTGGATATGGGAGGCACGAGCACCGATGTGTTCTGCCTGCCGGCGGGGGCGGTGGATCGGGACTGGGACCGCAGCCCCGAAACGGAGATCGCCGGTTTGCTGCTCACGGCATCGCGATTGCCGATTCACACGGTGGCTGCCGGGGGAGGCTCGATCATTCACGCCGATGCAGGCCGGGTGCTGGTGGGGCCCCGCTCGGCAGGAGCGGATCCAGGCCCCGCCTGTTACGGCAGGGGTGGCCCCCTCACCATCACCGATGCTCATCTGCTGCTGGGCCGGCTGCAGGCTCAGGCCTTCCCAGCGGTGTTTGGGCCGAACCGGGATGCCCATCCCTCCCTTGCGCTCTCGCGGCAGCAGTTTGCTGGTCTCGCTGAGTCATTGCAGCGAACACCTGAGGTTTTGGCGGAGGGGGCTCTCGACCTTGCGGTTGAGGCCATGGCGGCTGCCATCCGTCAGGTGTCGCTGTATCGCGGTCATGACATCCGCGGGGGCGTCTTGATCGCCTACGGCGGTGCGGCTGGCCAGTTGGCCTGCCGCGTGGCAACAGCCCTCGGACTCCGCCAGGTGTTGTTGCATCCCCTGGCCGGGGTGCTCTCGGCCTATGGGATCGGGCAGGCCCGTCAGCGCCAGCTGCGTCAGGCTGCGGTCCGGGAGCCCCTCGCTAGCCCCTGCTTGACCCGGTTGCCTGCGCTGGTGACAGAAGAGCTGGCCTTGGCTCACGCTGCCCTGGAGCAGGTGTGCGGTCGTTCCGTGGCGGTAGGGGAGCAGCGCGTCCGCCTGGAACTCAGGGATGTTGCCGCTGAGCAGGGACTACTCATCGCTCTCGACCCTCCTCCCCACCAGCCTTCCCTGGAGAGTCTGCGGGCAGCCTTTGCCCAGGCGCACCAGCAGCGCTTCGGGTATGCCCCATCCCCAGACACCCAGTTGGTGGTTGAGCGGATTGAAGTGGAGGTGCTGGCTGCGGAGGACGCTCAGGGGCAGGACAAGAACGCTCGTTTCGAGGATGGCGGCCATCTCGCCAGCGTTCCTGATTCGGCCATGGCGCATTGGCCGCAGACGGGATGGTGTGCCGTTCCGGTGGTGCAACGGCTGCAACTTCCTGTGGATCAGCGTCTGGAGGGTCCGGCATTGATCCTTGATCCCACGGCTGGAACCGTGTTGGAGCCTGGCTGGTCAGCCCGAAGATTGCAGAACGGCAGCCTGTTGCTGGAGATGGTCGGGGCGGTGCCAGGGGCTGCGGCGATGCCTGTTGGTGCCCGTCGCGAGCCATCCTTTAGCCAGAGCCCCGATCCTGTGGATCTGAGCCTGTTCCATCACCGTTTCATGCAGATCGCGGAACGGATGGGAGAGCGGCTCCGTCAGACCAGCCGCTCGGTGAACATCCGCGAACGGCTTGATTTTTCCTGCGCCCTCTTCGATGGGGAGGGTGCCCTGGTGGCCAATGCTCCGCATATCCCCGTGCATCTGGGCTCCATGGGTGATGCGGTGGCCGATCTGCTGCATCAGGTGCGCCAGGGCGAGCGTCCGGCGTTGCACGCCGGCGACACGATCATCAGCAATGACCCCTTCCACGGCGGGACCCACCTGCCCGACATCACCGCCATTACTCCGGTGTTCACCGACCGAGGCACAGCGCCGTTCGCCTTTGTGGCCTGCCGCGGGCACCACGCGGATGTGGGGGGACTGACCCCGGGGTCGATGCCCCCCTTCAGCAGGCGAATCAGCGAGGAAGGCTTGCTCGTACGCAACTGGTGGCTCGTGCGACAGGGCGTTCTGGATCAAGACGGCTGGGGCGAGCTGTTGCGCCATCAGCCCATCCCCCCGAGGGCTCCAGACCTCCTCTGGGCAGATCTGCAAGCTCAGGTGGCAGCGAACCACCTCGGGGTGCAGCTGCTCGAAACGCTTCTTCAGGCTGAAGGGCGGGCTCGTGTGGGTCTTTATTTCCAGCATGTTCAGGACCATGCGGCCAACACCGTTCGCCGCCTGATCGATCGGTTGCAGGACCGGCACTGCGAGGTGCAGCTCGATAACGGGGCCTGGTTGCGGCTGGCTCTGCGGGTGCAGCGGCACCGTCGCCAAGCGGTGCTGGATTTCAGCGGCAGCTCTCTGCAAGGCGATCACAACTTCCATGCCCCGCTGGCAGTGACCAAGGCCGCCGTGCTGTACGTGCTGCGCTGCCTCGTGGAGGAGCCGATCCCCCTCAATGCCGGCTGCTTTAAGCCCTTGCTGTTGGTGGTGCCGGAGGGCTGTCTGCTCAATCCCCAGCCGCCTGCTGCGGTGGTGGCGGGGAATGTGGAAACCTCCCAGGCGCTCTGCAACCTCCTGTTCGCCTCCGTGGGCGCCATGGCGGCGGCTCAGGGCACCATGAACAACCTCACCTTTGGTGATGGGCGCCGGCAGTACTACGAAACGATCGCAGGGGGTGGCGGTGCGGGGCCCGGCTTTCCTGGATCCTGTGGTGTGCAGACCCACATGACCAACTCCAGGCTCACGGATCCTGAAATCCTCGAACAACGGTTTCCCGTGAGGCTGGAGCGCTTTGGATTCCGCCCTGGCAGTGGCGGTGCCGGCCGTTGGCCAGGGGGTAATGGCTTGGAGCGGGAGTTCAGATTCCTGGAACCACTGACGGCGGCACTGTTGTCGGGCTCAAGGTTGGTGGCACCCTTTGGACTCGAGGGTGGACTTGATGGCGCTTGCGGGGCTGCGGTGCTGACGCGCGCGGATGGTTCACGCGAGCGGCTTCAGGGGTGCGCCCAGCTCGAGGTGAAGCCGGGGGATCGTTTGTTGATTGCCACGCCTGGCGGCGGCGGCTGGGGAAAGCCAGCAGAGACGTCTGTTCCCTGAGCGCTCCACGGCGCCTGCTCACGAGAACAGGGCGTCGTCGATCTCCAGGTTGGTGCTGATGCTGTTCACATCATCCAGCTCCTCGAGTGCTTCGAGCAGCTTGAGGCACTGGCGGGTGGTCTCTAAATCCTGCGGGATCACCTGGGTGAGGGGATGCCATGCATGGGTCCACTCCTGAACCGGCCAGCTCTGCTGCCTGAGCCCGTTCTGCAGGGACTCCAGCACTTCAAAGGGGCCATGGACCAGGGCCTGGCCGTCGTCGTCGAGTTCATACCCATCGGCCTCGAGGTTCAGCAGGCTCTCCAGAAGAGCCTCCTCGCTCGCTGCTTCAGCAAGAATCCTCACCTCGCTCCGATGCTGGAACAGGTAGCTGACGCATCCACTTTCGCCGAGGTTTCCGCCGTGCTTGCTGAAGGCCAGACGGAGTTCCGCTGCAGTGCGATTGCGGTTGTCACTGAGGGCTTCCACCAGCACGGCCATGCCGCCGGGGCCATAGCCCTCGTAGCGGATGGATTCCAGTTTGATGGCCTCTCCGCCTTGCCCTGATCCCTTGGCGATGGCCCGCTCGATGTTGCCGGCCGGAACGCCGGCGGCCTTGGCCTTGGCAATGGCCGTTCTGAGCTGGAAGTTGCCATCGGGATCAGCACCCTGTCTGGCCGCAACGGTGATCTCGCGACCGATCCGGGTGAAGACTGCGCCGCGTTTGGCATCCACCACCGCCTTGGTGCGCTTGATCTGGGACCATTTGCTGTGGCCGGCCATCGGATGCGTTGGCGTCCATCTCTGGCACAGCACGGTACCGACCCGTCATCCGATTCAGCCTTTGGCTTCGAACACCACCTTCGGTCGCAGGCCACCGGCTTCATCCGGTACTCCAATGCCGAGCATGCGTCCGGAGTCGCTGAGCACCACCACCGCGTCGCTCTCAACGTTGACCCCCGGGGTGATCCGTCGCCCGCAGCTCCAGTCTTCCCGCTCACTGGGCGATAACCGACGCTGCGGCAGGTGATGGAGGGCGTCCTGCGGAGGAAGCAGCGGGAGCACCGCCGGATCTGCAGAGGTCACCCCTGGCTCCAGTTGCTCCGGGAGGGGAATCGCCTGGACGTCTTGGAAACCAAGCGCCTGGGTGCGGCGCAGGCTGGCCAGACAGCCGCCACAGCCAAGATTCTCCCCCAGATCTCTGGCCAGTGAACGGATGTAAGTGCCTGCTGAACAGTGCACTTCAACGCTCAGCTGGCCCTGCTCCGGGCACCAGTTGAGGAGGTGCAGGTGGTGAATTGTGATGGCGCGCTCCGGCAGATCCATGTGTTCACCGCGCCGAGCTCTGGCATGGGCGCGTTCTCCATCCACATGAACGGCTGAGACCTGGGGCGGGCGCTGCTGGATCAGGCCGCGGAACGGGGCGATCGCCTGCTCCAGCTCGGCGCTGCTCAAGGCAGGCAAGGGATGGCGTGAAACGATCTCTCCTTCGAGATCATCGGTCGTGGTGGTGACGCCCAGTTGGATCACCCCCCGGTAAGTCTTCTCGCCGGGGAGGTAGGGCAGCAATCGGGTGGCCTGCCCGACGGCGATCGGCAGCACCCCTGTGACCGCTGGATCCAGGGTGCCGCCATGGCCGACCCGACGGATGCCGAGCAGACGCCGGATCCTGGCCACACAAGCGTGGGAGGTGAGACCAGACGGCTTGTCAATCACAGCGAAGCCAATGGGCGCAGTCAAAGGACGGGCAGGAACGGTGCAGGGTTTCGACTGTGGCACCTGGCTCGCACGTAAGTTTGCCCACATCAGCAGGCAGGTCATGCAGCCAGTGATTGCGACCGGAGACGTGTCGATCCAGGAGTTTCTGGCCAGCGGTTTCTCGGTGAAAGACCACCTCGCCTCTTACCTCTCCCTTTCAACGGCTGAGGTTGAGGAGCGGCTTCCACGGAGCAAGGAGGATCTGGCTGCCATGCACCCAGGCGCCTTCGATCCCGAGCGAGCGGAGATGTTTTACGAAGACACCGTGGGCACAGGCCACCTGCTCGAATTGGCGGCCTGGCATCTCAGCAGTGCTGATTACATCGCTGACACCCTGCGCTTGCAGCAACAGTTCGCCCATGGGGATCTGTTGGATTTCGGTGGGGGCATCGGCTCTCATGCGCTGGCTGCCGCTGGCTTGAGCGACGTGCGGCATGTGTGGTTTGTTGATCTCAATCCCCAGAACCGGGCATTTGTTGCTCAACGCGCTGCAGCTCTCGGACTTGCGGATCGACTCTCCGTGCATCGCGATCTCGACAGTCTTCCCAGCCAGAGTTTCGACACGGTGGTGTGCCTGGATGTGCTGGAGCATCTACCCGACCCGGCAGCCCAGCTGATGGAGTTTCATCGCCGCCTTCGTGCCGGTGGCCGGGCCGTTCTGAACTGGTATTTCTTCAAAGGACACGAGGGTGAGTATCCGTTCCATTTCGATGACCCAGAGCTGGTCGACAGCTTTTTCCGTTGCCTGCAAGGGCATTTCCTGGAGGTGTTCCATCCCTTGCTGATCACAACCAGGGTCTACCGTCCGCTCGAGATCTGAGCAATCCAATGGCGCAGTCCCAGGGCCAAGGACGATGGCTGATCAAGCTGATCGTGCTGAAGAAGGTTTTTCTTGCCCTCGTGCTTCTGGCGATCAGCTTTGCTGCATTGTTCGGTCAAAGCCATTACGCCGAACTGTCCGATTTCGCCCAAACCTGGGGACAAGCCGATCGCGAACTGCTGTCCCACATGGCGGAGCAGGGCACCCTCCTCGGTCCCACGCGCCTGATTCGGCTGGCGATTGCATCAGCGGTGTATTCGGGGCTGATTCTGTTGGCCGCTTGGGCCACCTGGACAGGTCGGCATTGGGGAGAGTGGCTCTTGGTGGGTGTCCTCGCGCTGGCTCTGCCCCTGGAGGTGATCCATCTGCTCCATGAACCAAGCCCCAGAACGGCAATCGTCCTGGGGCTCACGGTTCTCGGGATGGTGTTCACCCTGAAACAGGCGATGCGCTCATCCCGTCACCACTAGGGAGTGGCGTGGTGCTCAGCCGGCTGCGGTGGCCACGTTGATCCGCTTGCGATTGCGAAGGCCGCGGCGGATGGTCTCGAATTTCACCACGCCGTCCGTCAGAGCGAACAGGGTGTCGTCTTTGCCTTGGCCGACATTGACACCGGGAAGAACGGAGGTGCCGCGCTGACGAATCAGAATCGAACCGGCAGTGACCGTTTCGCCGCCATAGGCCTTCACGCCAAGGCGTTTGGAGTTTGAATCGCGTCCGTTACGGGTTGAACCTGTGCCTTTCTTATGTGCCATGGGGTGGTGAGGAAAATCGTGAAGGGGCTAAGGGGTGGTTCGAGTCAGCTGATGGCTTTACCGCCGACGGAGATGGACTGAACCATCACCCGGGTGAGTTCCTGCCTGTGACCATTCTTACGACGCGTTTTCTTTTTGGGTCGCATTTTGTAGACGATCACCTTGGGCCCACGGCGATGGGCCATCACCTTCAGTTCAACGCTGGCATCCTTGACATAGGGCTTGCCAAGGGTGGCCCCCTTGGAGTCCTTCACAAGGAGCACGTTGTCGAGGGTGACCGTGGCATCGACATCGGCCTGAAGGCGGTCGAGATCGTAGTAACGGTTGGGTTGCAGCCAGAACTGCTGGCCCGAGGCCTCAACGATGGCGTAGGTCCCGGTCTCGGGAGCATCGGATCGGCTGGTACTGGTTTCGGCCATGGAACGAGAGGACGCAGTCAGGCTCGGCGAACCGATTTGGCCTGAACCGCAATCGAAAGACAAACAAAGATCTTCGGCCTTCGCAGCCCCCTTCGTCAAGATTCAACTCAGGACCCCTACGCGGTGGATGGCCCGTCCGGCACTCACGATCGCCTTATTGCTCACCACAAAGGAGCTTGTGGATGCCTGTGGGCAGTGGCTGCCGGTGAATCGGTACAAACCGGTGGATCTGCATCAGGCCGCCTCGGGTGAAGGACTTCTGGAGGTGCTGTCACACCAGCGTGAAGCGGTGGATGCGGTGGTCATCGAGCAGTCTCTTCTCGACGAGAGCACCCGCGAAGGCCTGCATCGCGAAGGGCTGCTCTTCCCCGCCGTGGTGGTGGGGGAGCTGATGGGGCGGGTCGATTACCACCCGGAGGAGGTGCATCTTCCCGTCGATCAGCTCGAGCAGCTGGGATACAACGTGGATGCTGCTATTTCGCGCTTTCTGCGTCAGGGTCAGAAAGAAGCAAGGCCGGGGGATGAGTCGGATGCGAACGCACTGCCCTCAGCGGAGAGCAGTGCGTGGAAGCTGTCGAGTCGTCTTCAGGAGCGCCTGGGCTACCTGGGTGTCTTTTACAAGCGGGATCCTTCCCGTTTTCTGGCCAATCTCCCCCCTGATGAGCAGCGGGAGCTGGTGCAGTCCTTGCAGCGCACCTACCGCGATCTTCTGATCAGTTACTTCCGTGACCCGGCCGCTGCCAACCAGGCCCTGGAGAGTTTCGTGAATACGGCCTTTTTTGGCGACCTGCCCATCACCCGCACTGTGGAGATCCACATGAATCTGATTGACGAGTTCTGGAAGCAACTCAAACTTGAAGGGCACAAGAACGATTTCCTCCAGGACTATCGGCTCGCTCTGCTCGACGTCATGGCCCATCTCTGCGAGATGTATCGACGCTCCATTCCTCCCGAGGTCGCTTTGGCGGTTTCTTCTGAGCAACGCCGCTCCCTGATCGATTCGGAGGTGTCCTCATGAGCCCACGGAAGACCTACATCCTCAAGCTGTACGTGGCTGGGAATACGCCGAACTCGATGCGTGCACTGAAAACGCTGCGCAACATTCTTGAGACTGAATTCAAGGGCGTTTATGCCCTGAAAGTGATTGATGTGCTCAAGAACCCACAGCTGGCCGAAGAAGACAAGATTCTGGCGACCCCGACGCTCTCCAAAATCCTGCCTCCACCGGTTCGTCGCATCATTGGAGATCTGTCTGACCGGGAGAGGGTGCTGATCGGCTTAGACCTTCTCTACGACGAGCTCGCCGACAACAGCCTGACGTCGACGCTGATGGATGCGTTGGAAGATGCAGACACAACGGATTCAGATTCTTAAGCCCGACCGTGTGACTGACCGCCCGCTTCGTTTTTCTCTTTAGCGTTTCTCCATAAGCTCGCCACCATGCAGATCTCCAGCTCCAGTGGTTCGCCACAGATGCAGGTTCAGAAGCTCCCAACAGGGATTGAGGGCTTTGATGATGTCTGCCATGGCGGGCTGCCGATCGGTCGCAGCACCCTGATTAGTGGCACGTCCGGAACTGGCAAGACGGTTTTCTCCCTGCACTTCCTGCATAACGGCATCGCGCACTTTGACGAGCCAGGCATCTTTGTCACCTTTGAGGAGTCGCCCCTCGATATCCTCCGCAACGCAGCCAGCTTCGGTTGGAATCTGCAGGAGATGGTGGAGCAGGACAAGCTGTTCATCCTCGATGCATCACCGGATCCGGATGGACAGGATGTGGCCGGAAGCTTTGATCTTTCCGGTCTGATCGAACGCATCAATTACGCCATTCGCAAATACAAGGCCAAGCGGGTGGCGATCGACTCGATCACGGCAGTGTTCCAGCAGTACGACGCGGTCTTCGTCGTGCGTCGTGAGATCTTTCGTCTGATCGCTCGTCTCAAAGAGATCGGCGTCACCACGGTGATGACCACGGAACGGATCGACGAGTACGGCCCCATCGCTCGCTACGGCGTTGAGGAGTTTGTCTCCGACAACGTCGTGATCCTGCGCAACGTGCTTGAGGGCGAGCGTCGCCGGCGCACGGTGGAGATCCTCAAACTCAGGGGAACCACGCACATGAAGGGGGAATTCCCTTTCACCATGGGAGCCCATGGCATCAGCATCTTCCCCCTCGGGGCGATGCGCCTCACCCAGCGTTCCTCGAATGTGCGGGTCAGCTCCGGCGTGCCTCGGCTGGATGAGATGTGCGGGGGTGGTTTCTTTAAGGACTCCATCATCCTCGCCACCGGTGCCACCGGAACCGGCAAGACCCTGCTGGTGTCGAAGTTCATTGAGGATGCCTGCCGGAATAAAGAACGGGCGATCTTGTTTGCCTATGAGGAGTCACGTGCCCAGCTGCTGCGCAATGCCACAAGTTGGGGGATCGACTTCGAGCAGATGGAGCAGGACGGACTGCTGAAGATCATCTGTGCCTATCCCGAGTCGACTGGTCTCGAGGATCACCTGCAGATCATCAAGACCGAGATCAGCCAGTTCAAGCCGTCACGGATGGCGATTGATTCTCTCTCCGCCCTGGCCCGTGGCGTCAGCCACAACGCCTTCCGCCAGTTTGTGATCGGTGTGACCGGCTATGCCAAGCAGGAGGAAATTGCCGGGTTCTTCACGAACACATCGGAGGAATTCATGGGCAGCCACTCGATCACTGATTCCCATATCTCCACCATCACCGACACGATCCTGCTGCTGCAATACGTGGAAATCCGAGGGGAGATGGCCCGAGCCTTGAACGTGTTCAAGATGCGTGGCTCATGGCACGACAAAGGAATCCGCGAATTCGTGATCACAGGCAACGGTCCTCAGATCAAAGACTCCTTCTCCAATTTCGAGCGGATCATCTCCGGCGTTCCCCATCGGGTGACCACCGATGAGCGCAGCGAGCTCCTACGCATTGCGCGGGGCGTGGATCCTGATGCCTGATCAGGCCTCTTGCTGCCGTTCAGCCTTCCACTGCAATTCTTCGGGATCTTCCTGAGATAAAGGCAGATCGAACCAGAAGGTGGTGCCCACTTCGAGTTCGCTGGCCATGCGGATGTCGGTTCCATGCTTCTCGAGGATGCCGCGCACGATCGAGAGGCCAAGCCCGGTGCCCACTTCCGTATGCACTGCATTTTCAACGCGGTAGAAACGCTCGAAGATGCGCTGTTGATTCTCTGGGCTGATCCCGTATCCGGTGTCGGAGATCTCCACCCGCATGCGCGGAAGCGGTGATGTGAGTGGGCATGTTGGCCACTCGATCTCCTCCTGTGGTGGGGTCATCTGACAACTGTCCGGCCAGGTGTAGGCACGGATCACCAGCTGACCGCCCTCGCGATTGAATTTGAGGGCATTGCCCACAAGGTTGTCGAGCACCTGGAGCAGCAGATCCCAGTTGCCAAGAATGTCGGGGAGGTCTCGATCCGCTTCAAGGCGGAGCTCCACTTTCTTGTCTGACGCATTGAGCTGATAACTGCGCAGGGTCTGCTCCAGTCCCGGACGCAGCTCAATCGGCGCGAAGGCGACGCTGCGGCTCGATTCCAACCGCGACAGGTCGAGCACATCATTCACCAGTCGCGTCAGGCGATCGGTCTCTGAGTTGGCAATGCTCAGAAAGTCGCGCCGGTCTTCATCGCTGAGCTGATCCCCCATGTCGTGGAGGGTTTCCACATAGCTCTTGATGTTGAAAAGGGGCGTGCGCAGTTCGTGGGACACATTGCTGATGAAGCGACTCTGCGCAGCGTTCAACTCCACTTCGCGGGTGAGATCCTGGATCGTGACCGCCATGCCTTTCAGTGTTTCTCCGCTGGGCTCGCGAACGGCTTGCAGAACGAATCGGAGGGTTCGCGGTGGATCGCCGATGCTGCTGCGGAGCTCGTTGGTGTCGGTGCGGTTGCTCGACACGGCCTCAATCGGCTCATGCAGCTCCACGGCGAGAAACTCGGGGAGTTCGTTGAGAAAGTCCTGTCCCTCGAGGTTGCGTCCTTCCCAACGGAACAGACGCCGAGCTGTTGGATTGGCCAGCACGATGCGTCCGTCACCGTCCAGGAGAACAGCGCCGTCAGCCATGGTGGCAATCAGGGATGCCTGTTTCACCTGCGCGGCCTGCAATTCCTCGATGTTCGCCGCGTCATAAACCTGAAGCTGGGAGGCCATGGCGTTGAAGCCCTCCAGCAGTTCGCCAAGTTCACCGCCAACGGGGAGGCCGATCCGGGCGCGGAAGTCGCCACTGCCGATCGATCGGACCCCTCGAAGCAGCTCCTTCACGGGTCGGGTGATCGTGAGGGCATTGAACACGGCCCCCAGGATCACCAGCACCCAGATGGAGATGAACACCGCCACCGTCACCTCTCGGGTGAGAGCCGCACTGGCCAAAGCTGTCTCGTTGGGATTGACTCCTAGGGCCAGCACGCCCAGGTAGCGGTTTTGCTCCACCAAGGGGACAAAAACGTCGGTGACCAGACCCTGGGGAGTGATGTGCTGCCGCACCAGTGGGTTCTTGGGGCGGTTCTGCATTTCCGCGGGCAGTTCCAGTCGCCGATTGAGACGGAGATCACCATCTGAAGCGCTATCGCTTCCGCTGATAGGAATTCCCAGGTAGACGATCCCCTCCGGGTCGGCGAAAAAGATGTAGCGGAGGCTTCGGCTGGATCGCCAGAACGTTTCGGCCACATTGGCCAATTCCCGATCGCGACCCTCGGCAACCAGCTCGCTGACATTGCCCGCCAGCAGCAGCCCGAGATCTCTGGCGTAGCGGGTGTCGTTCATCGCGGCATCGCGCTGGATGCCATTCAGTGCGAAGAAGGTGATGCCCGTCATCATCAGGCTCACCACCAGGGTGGCCACCGCCAGCAGCTTCGTTTGAAGGCTGAATTCAGCCCACCAAGCCCCGATCCGCTCTCTCCAGCCCCGGCCTTCACCCTGGTTGGGTTCGATCACCGCCCAGGAGGCCAGGCCATCGTTCGAGGCCGTCGCTGGTTCGCTGGCCATGGCTCCGACTCGCGTTGGTTGAGCCTAAGACCGGCGTACCTGGTGGCCGATGTCCCGGCGGTATTGCATTCCTCTGTAGTCCACCGTTTCGAGGGCTTGGTAAGCGCGAGCGAAGGCCTGGTCGAAACTGTCACCCTGTGCCACCTGGGTCAGGACCCGTCCTCCGCTGGTGAGCAGACGACCGTCCTGATCCCGGCGGGTTCCGGCGTGGAACAGCTGGCGCTGGGGATCGGCATCCGGCGCAATGCGAATCGCATCCCCTTTGCTGGGAGCCTCGGGGTAGCCCTCCGCGGCGGTCACCACACAGGCACTGCATGCCTCGGTGATGGCGAGAGGTGGTGCCAGATCAAGGCATCCCAGTGCACAGGCCTGAAGCACCTGGGCCAGTTCCGGCCCCATCAGCGGCATCAGGGTCTGGCACTCCGGATCCCCAAACCGGCAATTGAATTCGATCACCTGGGGGCCGGCGTTGGTGAGCATGAGGCCGGCGTAGATCACACCCCGGTATTGAATGCCTCGGCTGCGCAGAGCATTCAAGGTTGGTGTGAGTACCTGCTCCTTCACCTGCTGGATGCCGGCGGCGTCGAGCAGAGGGGCTGGGGCATAGGCGCCCATGCCGCCGGTGTTGGGACCCCGATCCCCTTCGAGAAGACGTTTGTGATCCTGGGCGGGTGGGAGCAGCACCATGCGTTCGCCATCGCACAGAGCGAACACCGAGACCTCTGGTCCTTGCAGGCGTTCTTCGAGCACCAGGCGTTCGCCCGCGCTGCCGAACCGGCCGGCGAAGGCCTCCTTGATCGCGGCTGCCGTGGCTTCGATGGTCTCGGCCACGGTGACCCCTTTCCCGGCGGCCAAACCATCAGCCTTCACCACGAGAGGCCGCTGTAGGCGATCGAGCAAGGCCAGTGCCTCGGATTGCTCCGACACCGCCCAGTGCCCCGCAGTGGGGATCCCTCCTTCCTGCATTAGTTGCTTGGCCCAGGCTTTGCTGGCCTCCAGCTGTGCACCATCGGCACCCGGTCCGAACACCGCCAGTCCGGCCTCACGCAGACGATCGGCCACCCCTGCAGCCAGGGGTGCCTCTGGGCCGATCACCACCAGATCAATGGCGCTGTTGCGGCAGTGCGTGATCAGGCCGTCGGCATCGAGCTCGCTGATGCCAAGCGCCCGACAACCTTCGAGATCCATGGTGCCGCCGTTGCCAGGGGTGACCCACACCTCATCCACCCCTGGGCAACGGCGTAGCGCCCAGGCCAGGGCCTGCTCACGGCCGCCGCTGCCCACCACGAGCAGGCGGTGCAGAGGTGGCAGAGACTGGGGACGGGAGCTGGAATGGGCCATGGAGGCAGGCGTGATGGGCGAAGACCCTTAGGTTTGAACGCTCCATCACAGTCTTCGACGGTGATGGGGTCCATCCATCTTTGTTGAGCGCCTGCCGGCCCATGGGTTTTCTCCCCCTGTCCCTGACGCTTTTGCTGGCGGCAACCCCGATTCCTGTGGATGCCCCCCCGCTTCAGGACGATGCTGCACCTGTACTGGAGCAGGCGATGGCGCCGGAGGCATTCGAGGCCGTGCTTCTCGAGGGCGATCTTCCTGCGCTCCAGCTGGCGTGTGCTGATGCCGCTCAGTTTGGGTTGGAGGAGCGATTGCGCTTGCTGCGCAATCGCTTGATGGTGGTGGCACCGTCTCCTCAGCCTTTTGATGTGGTGATGGCGAATGCCCGGGCGCTGATGCAATGCAAGGCGCCCGACAGTGTGCCTGTGGTGCTCAGTCGCTATGGCCCAGCGCCAGGCCAGCAGCGCCGGGACTGGCTGCTGCTCTCCTGGCAGGCGGCTGCTGCGGCTCTGGATCAGGAGCGGGCGATCCTGGCCCTTCTGCGCCTGGCTGAAGGGGATCCTTCTCGACTGGAGGCTGAAGCGCTTGTGGTGGGGCTGGATGAGGAGGGGCAACCATTGACGCGCTCTGCTCTTGATCTGCTGGCGGACCACCAGATCGCCAACGGAGAGACAGCTGAGGCTGTGATCACCCTGCTGGCCGGGCGCAGCCCTGGGGTGGCGGCGGCTCGCCGGCTCGGCTTGGCGTCTGAGCTGCTGGGAGCGTTGGAACCCGAGCGCAGTGCTCCCCTGCTTGAAGCGGCCCTGGATCAGGCAGCCGCCTCTGAGGCCTGGAACTTGGCGGAGGATCTTCTGCGGCTGCAGCTGACGCTGGAGTTGGAGAACGGCGGCAGTGGTGATCGTCCGCGTGAGCGTCTGCGCCGCCTGGCCACGCGGGTGGATGATCGCTTCACCCTCTTGGATCTGGATCGGAACGTGCCGGTTTTGGAGCCTGGGCAGCGTGAGCAGCTGGATCAGGAGCTGCGCTCCCCGCGTGCGCCGGGAGGACATGCCGCACTGGGAGAATCAGAGCCGTCCGAGGCCGACGCGACCGTTTTCCCCGCACAGCCATGACCCTGTCCCACGGCGAACTTCTTTACGAAGGCAAAGCCAAACGCATCTATGCCGGCGCAGACGCCCAGCAGGTTTTGGTGGAGTTCAAGAACGACGCCACCGCCTTCAATGCCCAGAAAAAAGCCCAGTTGGAGCACAAGGGGCGTTTGAACTGCCAAATCTCGGCCTGCCTGTTCGAGTTACTCGAGCGCCATGGGATTCCCACCCATTACGTGGGTGTTGCCGATGCCACCTGGATGGTTGTCCAGCGTGTGGAGGTGATTCCGATCGAGGTCGTGCTGCGCAACACGGCCACCGGTTCGCTCTGCAGAGAAACCCCGATCGCCCAGGGCACAGCCATCGATCCGGCTCTTCTCGATCTCTATTACAAGGACGATGCGTTGGGGGATCCGCTGCTCACGGATGCTCGGATCGCCCTGCTTGGCGTGGTGAGTTCTGAGTTGCGCCAGCGCATGGAGGCTCTGGCCCGCCAGGTGAATGCTGTGCTGCAGCCGTTCTTCAGGGACCTGGGGTTGCAGCTGGTGGATTTCAAGCTGGAGTTGGGTCTGAATCAGGCCGGCGAGCTGCTTGTTGCCGATGAGATCAGTCCCGATACGTGCCGCCTCTGGGACCTCAGCAATACCGATGCCAATGAGCGAATTCTTGACAAGGATCGATTCCGTAAGGATTTGGGCGGTGTGATCGAGGCCTACGGGGAGGTCTGCAAACGGGTACAAGGGGCATGCCCACAACCCCGGAACTGCGGGTAAGTTCTCCAGACGTTTGTGGCCTTCACGGCCGACTTCCGTCCCCCCCATGGTGACCTTCTCCTCCAGCCGAACCAGGACGTCCGTTCGGAGGAGCGTTCTTGGGGTGGCGCTGTCGCTTCCACTGATGGCCCTCCCTGCCAGGGCGCAAGCTGAGGCTGAAGCAGTTCAGGTCGATGCATCGGAAACCGAAGCGGTTCAGGTGGACGATGCCGCTGGAGAGGCTGAGGTCGAGCAGAGCACGACCGAACAGATCGACGTCACTCCAGCCGCGCCGGATCAAACCCCTCCCTCAGAGCAGCCACCTGCGGCAGAAACCGTTCCCCAGGCTCCCTCCAGTCCCAGGGTGTTGATTACTGAGGTGATCATTGAAGGCATCGCCGACCATCCGGAGCAGGAACGTCTTGAGTTGGCGGCCTACGACGCGATGAACGTGCGTCCGGGCAGCAGGGTGACCCGGGAGGAGCTCAAGCTCGATCTTGATGCCATCTATGCCACCGGCTGGTTCTCCGATGTGCGCATCGAGCCGATCAATGGCCCGCTGGGTGTGCAGCTGGTGGTTCAGGTGGTGCCCAATCCAGTGCTCACTCGAGTGGAACTCGAGCCGGAGGACAACAAGATCAAGCCGGAGGTGATCGAGGACACGTTTAGTTCCGATTACGGCCGCACGCTCAACCTCAACGAGCTGCAGCTACGCATGAAGGAGCTGCAGAAGTGGTACGCCGATGAGGGCTACTCCCTGGCCCGGGTGAGTGGTCCGACACGGGTGAGTCCCGATGGTGTGGTGCAGCTCAAGGTGTTGATCGGCACAGTTGATGGCGTTGAAGTTCAGTTCATCACCAAAGAAGGAGAAACCACCAACGACAAAGGTGAGCCGATTAAAGGGAAGACCAAGCCATGGGTGGTGACCCGGGAAATTTCGATTGAGCCTGGCGAGCCCTTCAACCGCAAACAGCTTGAAGAGGACATCAAGCGCCTTTACAGCACGTCGCTATTTAGCGACGTCAAAGTGACCCTCAAGCCTGTGGCTGGGGAGCCGGGCAACATCACGATCGTGCTCGGCATTGTGGAGCAATCCACTGGTTCTCTCTCCGGTGGTTTGGGTTACAGCCAAAGCCAGGGTGTGTTCGGCCAAGTGCAGCTCTCGGACAGCAACCTGTTCGGCCGTGCCTGGAATCTGGCGCTCAACATCACCTATGGCCAGTTCGGCGGGCTCGCCAACTTCACCTTCACCGATCCGTGGATCAAGGGAGACAAGCACCGCACATCCTTCCGGACCTCCATCTTCCTGAGTCGGGAAGTCCCCCAGGTGTTCCAGAGCCAGAACGAGGGTGACATCGTCACCGTGACTGACTACCAGGACAACAACTCCAAGTACGCCTACGACATCAGGAATAACAACAACCCTGCAGACCGGCGCTTCAACAATGTGGCCCAGGCCAGCAAGCAGTTCCCCGAAGAGAGCTGGTTTGATTTCGAAGGGGATTCCGTCGCCCTGCAGCGGGTGGGAGGCAACATCATTTTCGCCAGACCTCTGAATGGGGGGGATCCGTTCAAGAAGGTGCCCTGGCAGGTGCTGGCCGGTGTGAATCTCCAGAATGTGCGGCCGATCAATTTCAACGGCGACACCCGCCCCTACGGCGTGCCCAGCGGCAACATTCGAGATGGCCGTATCCCCAACGATGAGGTGATCTGCGTCGCCTTTGATTGCGCGGACGAAAACAATCTGGCCAGTGTGCGTTTTGCGGCCACCTACAACACCCTCAACGATGGGCGCAATCCCACCTCAGGCAACTTCTTCAGTTTCGGCACGGAGCAGTACGTGTCCATCGGAGCGAATTCACCAACCTTCAACCGCTTCCGCACCACTTACACCCACTTCATTCCTGTGAAGTGGCTCAAGTTATTCAAGGGATGCCGACCCAAACCCGGTGAAAAAGAGAACTGTCCCCAGGCTCTCGCCTTCCAGGTGAAGGCCGGCACGATCGTGGGGCAATTGCCCCCCTACGAAGCCTTCTGTTTGGGTGGTTCCAACTCGGTGCGTGGTTGGTTCGACTGCGACCTGGCGGTGGGTCGCAGTTTCGGTGAAGCCACGATCGAATACCGCTTCCCGATCATCAGCATCTTCTCCGGCGAGGTGTTCTTCGATGCCGGTACGGATTTCGGATCCCAGGCCAGTGTTCCAGGCAAGCCCGGTCAACTGCTCAAGAAGCCTGGATCCGGTGTTTCCCCTGGTATCGGTGTGATCGTGACCACGCCTGTGGGTCCGCTGCGACTGGAAGTGGCCAGCCAGGACTTCACCGGGGAGTGGCGCTTCAATCTTGGTGTGGGCTGGAAGTTCTGATGGTTCGCTGGCCCGTTGATTACGACGGTGCCTGGACCCTGGCGGGGCCTGTGCGCCGAAGTGGCATTGGTTTGCACAGTGGCCAGCCCGTGTCGGTGACGCTGAAGCCGTCGGCCGATCCGGGCGTGTGGGTGCAGTGGTCGTCAGATGCCGCATCCCCCGTGCGGCTCGAGCCGTCTCAGGTGCGTGACAGCCAGCTCTGCACCACCCTTGAACTTGGGGACCGCCGTTTGGCCACGGTTGAACATCTGTTGGCCGCTCTGGCGGGGTGCGGGCTCACCCATGCCCTGCTCGAGGTTGAAGGAGAGGAGATTCCTCTTCTTGATGGCTCAGCCCTTGGATGGGTGGAGGCGATCGCTGAAGCGAATCTGCAGGAGGTTTCCGGTTGGAGGCCGCAGCGCCCCATGCTCGAGCAACCGCTCGCCTTGCATCGCGGCAGCAGTGTGATCACCGCGACTCCGGCCGAGCAGTTCAGTGTTGTGGGCGTGATTGATTTCCCCCAGCCCGCGATCGGCCGGCAACAGTTCGCGTTGGAGCTCACGCCGCAGCGTTTCGTCGACGAGATCGCCCCGGCTCGCACCTTCGGCTTTCGGGAGCAGGTGGAACAGCTGCGTGCCGCTGGATTGATCCAGGGTGGAGCACTTGATAATGCCCTTGTTTGTGATGGAGAGCACTGGCTGAACCCACCACTGCGCTACCCGGATGAACCGGTGCGCCATAAGCTGCTGGACCTGATCGGTGATCTGGCGCTCGTGGGATTCCCGCGCGCGCAGGTGCTGGTCTACCGAGGCTCCCATGGTCTGCATACCGACCTGGCGGCGGCCCTGGCCGATCGTTCCCCTGTTCAGCCCTGACTGTTTTGACCTCTTCCTCCGCCAACGACATCGCGTCGTCCCAGCCCGTGCTCAATGCGGAGCAGATCATGGGTTTGTTGCCGCACCGCTACCCCTTTGCCCTTGTGGATCGGGTGTTGGAGCACGTTCCTGGTGAAAAGGCTGTGGCCATCAAGAATGTGACCCTGAACGAGCCCCAGTTTCAAGGGCATTTCCCAGCCCGACCGCTGATGCCCGGCGTGCTGATCGTGGAGGCGATGGCCCAGGTGGGCGGGTTGATCGTCACCCAGATGCCTGATCTGCCGAAGGGACTGTTCGTGTTCGCCGGCATTGACGGCGTGCGTTTTCGCCGGCCAGTGGTCCCTGGTGATCAGCTGCGCATCAGTTGTGAGCTGCTCAGCCTTAAGCGCAAGCGTTTTGGCAAGGTGAAGGCGGAAGCCACAGTGGATGGCCAGCTGGTGTGTTCCGGCGAGTTGATGTTCTCGCTCGTGGATTGACGATGATGAGCGAACAGCGTTCCACTGTTGTGACTGCCGAGAACCGGCCCGCCCAGGTGCACCCCCTCGCTGTGGTTGATCCGCGCGCTGAGCTTGCGGCTGGCGTGGTGATTGGTCCTGGCGCCGTTGTGGGGCCCGACGTGCAGATTGGTGCTCATACCTGGATTGGCCCCAATGCCGTTCTTGATGGGCGACTGATCATCGGTGAACACAACAAGGTTTATCCCGGTGCCTGTCTGGGACAGGAACCCCAGGATCTGAAATACAAAGGTGCGCCCACGGAGGTGGTGATCGGAGATCACAACACCATCCGCGAGTGCGTCACGATTAACAGAGCCACCGATGAGGGGGAGCAGACCCGAATCGGAGATCACAACCTGTTGATGGCTTACTGCCACCTCGGCCATAACTGTGAGTTGGGCAATGGCATCGTGATGTCGAACAGCATCCAGGTGGCGGGTCACGTGTTGATCGAAGACCGGGCGGTGATCGGTGGTTGCCTGGGCATTCATCAGTTCGTGCAGATCGGTGGCATGGCGATGGTGGGCGGCATGACCCGGGTGGATCGGGATGTGCCGCCTTACTGCCTGGTGGAGGGACACCCTGGTCGGGTTCGCGGTCTGAACCGGGTGGGATTGCGCCGGCGGGGGCTTGATCGCAAGGACGATGGCCAGGACCTCAAGCAACTGCAGGAGATCTGGTCGTTGCTGTACCGCTCGGATCATGTGATCGCCGATGGCCTCAAGCTGGCCCGGGAGCAGTCCCTGCTGCCGCTGGCGGATCATCTCTGTTCCTTCCTGGAGCGCTCCATTGCGCCCGGGCGCCGTGGCCCCATGCCGGCCCTCGGCTCTCGCTGATGGTGCGATTGCTGATCAGCACCGGTGAGGTGTCCGGTGATCTGCAGGGAAGTCTGTTGATCGAGGCCCTGCACCGGCAGGCTGCCCTCAGGGGGTTGGATCTGGAAGTGCTGGCTCTCGGCGGGAGCCGGATGCAGGCGGCTGGAGCGGAACTGCTTGCGGATACGGCGCCGATGGGGGCGATTGGCCTGTGGGAGGCCCTGCCTCTGGTGATGCCCACCCTCAAGCTGCAGGCCCGCGTGGATCAAGTGCTGCAGCGGCGTCCACCGGATGGGGTGGTGTTGATCGACTACATGGGGGCGAATGTGCGCCTGGGCAACAGCTTGCGGCGGCGGTTGCCGACTGTTCCGATCACGTACTACATCGCACCGCAGGAGTGGGCCTGGCGAATCGGTGACGGCGGCACCACCCAGCTGCTGAAGTTCACCGACCGGATTCTGGCCATTTTCCCGGAGGAGGCTTCGTTTTATGCCAGTCGTGGGGCAGACGTGACCTGGGTTGGCCATCCCCTGCTTGACAGTGTGGCCAACCGTCCGGACCGGGCAGCCGCCCGCGCGCGGCTGTCGTTGCCGCCGGAAGGCCGGCTGCTCTTGTTGTTTCCTGCATCCAGGCCCCAGGAGTTGAAGTACCTGATGCCGGTGTTGGTGCAGGCTGCAGCCCGTCTTCAGGCCCGGGATCCCTCCCTGGATGTGATGGTTCCGGCCGGATTGGCCTCCTTTGAACAGCCCCTCAAGCAGGCCCTAGCCGCTGCTGGTGTGCGGGCCTCCGTGGTGTCGGCCGCAGAGGCCGACACCCTGAAGCCGTGGTTGTTCGCGGCGGCGGATTTGGCCCTGGGCAAATCAGGCACGGTGAATGTGGAGTTAGCGCTCCATGGAGTGCCCCAGGTGGTGGGGTACCGGGTGAGCCGGGTCACGGCCTGGGTGGCCCGTCATCTGCTGCGCTTTCAGGTAAAGCACATCTCTCCGGTGAATCTGTTGCTGGATGAGCGCTTGGTGCCAGAGCTGCTCCAGGATGCGTTCGATGCCGACCATCTCGTGGAGTTTGCGGCGCCGCTTCTGGATGATCCTCAGGCGCGGGAGGCCATGCTGAGTGGCTACAAACGGCTCACAGAAAGGCTTGGCGAACCCGGCGTGACCGATCGCGCCGCCTGCGCCATTCTCGACCAGCTTCCCCCCACCCCAACCGCCTTGTGATACGCCTCGTTCTGCCTCTGTTCATGGTGGGAGCTCTGCTTCTCGGGGCTCCTGGTTCCGTGTTCGCGGCCGTGGAAAACGCCGTGCTTGCCGGGGGATGTTTCTGGTGTCTGGAGAGTGACCTGGAGAAACTTCCCGGGGTGCTTTCGGTTGAGAGTGGCTACAGCGGCGGAAGCGTGGCCAAGCCCACCTACCGGCAGGTGACCAGCGAG